>PWFH01000047.1 GCA_003553795.1 Egibacter sp.
CCCCGCGAGCCGGCGACCGCGCCGGCGGCGAGCGCGTCGGCGAAGCCCCCGCCGGTGGCGACGAAGACCTCCCCTGCCGCGCTCACGCGCCCAGCGACCGCGACGGCGGTGGCGTAGCGGTCGTCACCGGCGAGACGCTCCACCGGGGCGTAGGCGGCGATCTCGCCGAGCACGGCGTCGTCGACGACCGCCGAGCCGCCGAGCACGACGATCTCGTCAGGGTCGAGGCGCTCGAGCGCCTCGGCGGTGGCCTCGGGCAGCCTGTCGCGCTCGGTGAGCAGCAGCGGCGCGTCCTCGAGCGCAGCGGCCGGTGCGCCGGCGAGGCCGTCGGGGAAGCCACGCCCCGTGGCGACGTAGACCACCTCGGCCTCCTCGAAGGCGACCTCGGCGACCGCCGCGGCGGTGGCGAAGCGGTCCTCACCGGCGAGGCGGCTCACCCGGGCGCCGGTGCCCGCCTCGACGTCGGCGAGCAGGCTGTCGCTGACGACACTCGTCCCGCCGAGGACGACGATCCGGTCGGGGTCGAGGGCCGCGAGCTCCGCGGCGGTGGCCTCCGGCAGATCGTCGGGGCGGGTGAGCAGCAGCGGGCCGTCCTCGGTCGCGGCGGCGACGCCGCCGGCGAGGGCGTCGGGGAAGCCCAGCCCGCTCGCGAGGTAGGCGACCTCCGCCCCCTTGGGGTACGCCGCCGCCGACAGCGCGGCGGCGGTGGCGTAGCGTTCGGCCCCGGCGAGGCGGCTGCCGGCCTCGTCGAGCCGGCTGCGCTCGAGCACGGCGAGCGCCTCGCCGGCGCGCAGCTCGGGGTAGGCCGCGCCGTCGCGCTCGTCGTCGACCGGCTCGCCGGTGGAGCGCATCGCCTCGAGGATCTCGGCGGGCGCGAAGTCGCGCGGCATCGCGCCCTGCAGCGCCGCGAAGGCCCCGGCGACGTGCGGAGTGGCCATCGACGTGCCGACGAGCCCGCCGCTGCCACCGCCGGCAGTCGCGGCGACCACCGTGCCGGGGGCGAGGAGGTCGAGCGCGGCCGAGGCGTTGCTGTAGTCGGCCACAGCCGGCTCCTCGACGGCGACCGGGCCGGCCTGCCCGGGAACATCGGTGGCGCCGACAGCGACGATGCTGTCGACGCAGGCCGGGAAGCTCGTCTCACCGACGACCCCCTGGTTGCCGGCCGCCGCGACGACCGCGACGCCGACGTCGCCGAGGTCCCGCGCGAGGGCGTCGAAGAGGTCGTGGACCTCGAAGGCGCGGCAGGCCTCCGGGGTGAAGGTCTGCCCCGTGCCGAGCGAGAGGTTGACCGCCGCGAGGTCGAGATCGTCGTCGGTGGCCCGCTCGAGGAGGTGCTCAAGGGCGAAGAGGAGGTCACCTCCCATGGGCAGCGCCTCGTCGTTGATGACGGAGGTGACCTGCACCGCGACGAGGTCGGCCTCGGGCGCCACGCCCGCGCCGAGTGCGGGGATGTCGAGTGCCGTGCCGGCGGCGGTGCCCGCGACGTGGGTGCCGTGGGTGTCGACATCCCCACCGACGACGACCGGCGCGGCCGCGCCGGGGCCAAGCTGGGTCACCTCGCCGTTGGGGCAGTCGCCATTGCCGGAGAAGCACGCCTCTTCCTCGGCGAGCACCCGTCCCCCGAAGGCGGGGTGCGTGGCATCGACGCCGGAGTCGACGATCGCGACGGCCTGCCCCTGCCCGGTCGCATCATGCTCGTCGTGCAGCGCGATCGCCTCGGCCTCACCGCCAGCGACGTGGGGGACGGTGACGTCGAGGGCGAGCTCGAGCTCGAGGTCGGCGCTCACGTCGGCGACCCCTGGGGCGGCCTCGAGCGCGGCGAGGCCGGCGGGGGTCACCATCATCGCGAGTGCCGGCAGGGTGTCGTAGGTCCGCGCGGCACCACGCTCCGCGGCGGGAACCGCGTCGATGACCGCGTCCTGCGCGACCTCGAGCGCATCGCCAGCCGGCCCACCGGCCTGTGGCCGCGACACGGCGACGTCGTCGTCGAGAGTGACGATCACGGAGACCTCCCCCTCCCCGCGCGCCATCGCATCGAGGTCGGGGCCGACCGGGTCGGTGGCGGCCGACTCGCCCGGGGCCGAGGACGGCCCGGCGTGGGCGCGATCGAGCGCGCCATGTGACGCCACCGCGTCGGAGGTCAGCGGGGCAAGGCCGAGCAGCAGGCCTGCCGAGAGGGCGGTCGCGAGCCACCGCCGCAGACGATGCCGCGTCACCGTCTCGGATCCCCCCACCTCACGCCCCCTTGCACCCTACGCGCAGATCGACGTTCGATCACGCTGCGTCACCGTACCGCAACGACCACCCTGCCATACAGGCGAGGGTGGTCGTCGAGCGCGGGTGCGAGCGCGGTCGGCTCAGCGCAGGCCGATCTGGCGGGAGCAGGACGGCCAGGCGCCCCAGCCCTGCCTGGCCTGGAGCTTCTCGCCGCGGTAGATCTGCTCGGCGCGGCTCGCGTGGTGGGGGTAGCCGCTGCCGCCGACCGCACGCCACGACGACAGGGTGAACTGCAGCCCGCCGTAGAAGCCGTTGCCGGTGTTGATCGACCAGTCCGCGCCGGTGCCGTCGATGTCGCTCTCGCAACGGGCGAGGCGGTCCCAGGTGTTCCAGCCGTGGCGCGGCGTCCAGTCGCCCTCCCACGGCAGCGTGCTCTCGGTGACCTCGGGCTCGGGCTCGGGCGCCGGCGGGTCCTCGCCGTCGAGCGCGGCGACGAGGCCCTCGACGGGCAGGTCGCCGACCGCGGCGGGCCCGCCGACGAGGGTGATGCCGTCGAAGCGGCCGCGGTGCTCGACGAGGAAGTCGTGGGTGGGCTCGTTGACGCGATCGGGGTGGACGTAGAGGAACGGCCGGCCCTGGCGCGCGGCCAGCGCCCCGCCGGCCACGGCGTCGGCGATCGACATCCCCGAGGCGACGACGGGGTCAGCGCCCTCCGGCAGCCGCTCGAGGGCGAGCTCGGCGGCAGCGACCGCGGTGGTGAAGCGCGACGGGCCGTTGGCGCGCGTGACCTCGTAGCCCTGCGCGGCGAGCTCGTCGGCGACGTCGTCGCTGATGGAGGCCTCCCCGCCGAGGAGGCGGACGGTGTCGACGTCGAGGTCCTCGAGGGCCGCGACGGTGGCCTCGGGCAGCTCCCCCGCGCGCGTCAGCAGCGTCGGGGGCTGGCGGTCGGTCCCGGCGAGGGAGGCGCCGGCCACGGCGTCGGGCCAGCTGTCCTCGGCGCCCGGCGCGAGGAGCACCTCGTCGTCGGCGCGGGCCAGGCGCGCGATCGACGCGGCGGTCTCGTAGCGGTCGGCGCCGTCGCGACGCTCGATGTCGAGGCCGTCGGCACGTAGCTCCTCCTCGACAGCCTCGCTCACCGCCGCGGTGCCGCCGAGGATCACGACGATCTGCGCGCCGATCCGGTCGATCTCCTCGGCTGCGGCCGGGGAGAGCTCCTCGCCGTCGGTGAGCAGCACCGGCGCGTCGTAGCGCGCCGCCAGTGCCGTCGCGCTCGTCGCGTCGGGGAAGGCGTCGTCGCTCGCGAGCATCGCGACCGCCGCCGGGCCGCCGGCGCGGCTGGCCTCGACCGCGGTGCCGATGCGGTCATCGCCCGCCCGACGGTCGATGCGGTCCTCCGCCGCGGCGTCGGTGGCGAGCACGCCGACGAGCGTGGCGGCGGCGAGCGCGCTCACGCCCACCTGTGCGGCTCTCGTCGTCAACGTTGCAGCAGGCATCAGGCAGTCCACCTCTGGTGAGGATCGGCGCTTGGGTTGGCGGCCGCTGCCCTCAGCAGCAGCCGTCACTCGTGTCCGTGGCCCCTTCTCGAGGGGAGCGGTGCCGTGTGGCGGGGTCGACCCGGCCCACAGCGGCGCCCGCTTGTGCACGACATCACGAGCACGGCCTCCGAGGCTGCCTCACCGCGGTGGCGCCCGTGGGAGTCGCGCCCGTCCGGGGGGACAGGCGCCGGTCACACGCCGATGGGTACGCGCGGGGATGGGACGGTCAGCGCAGGCCGACGACCCTCGAGCAGTGCGGCCAGGCGCCCCAGCCCTGCAGCGCCTGGAGCCTCTCGCCGCGGTAGATCTGCTCCTCGCGGGTCGCCTCGTGCGGCAAGCCGGTGCCGCCCACGGCTCGCCAGGAGTCGGGGTGGAACTGCAGCCCCCCGTAGAAGCCGTTGCCGGTGTTGATGTCCCAGCGGCCGCCGCTCTCGCACTGGGCGAGGGCCTCCCAGGTCTCCCAGCCCGCCCGGGGCTCCCAGCCGGCCTCCCAGGGCTGTGCGGCCACCGCCGACCACGGCTCGTCGGCGAGCGCGCCGGCGAGGGTCCCCGCGGAGAAGGTGCTGACCGCAGCCTCGCCGCCCACCAGCGTGAGGCCGTCCCAGCGCTCGTGGCGCTCGCGCAGGAAGGCGTGGGTGGCCTCCTCGCCACGCGTGGGGTGGGCGAAGACGAACGGCTGGCCGAGGCGTGCGGCGAGCGCGCCGCCGAGCACCGCATCGGGCAGGGAGGCGCCGGAGGCCGCGACCGGGCGCAGGCTGCCCGCGGCGAGGTCGTCGAGCGCTGCGGCGGCGATCGCCGTCGCGGTGGCGTAGCGGTTCGCGCCGGCCGCGCGTGTGACCTCGTAGCCGGCGGCCTCGAGCTCGGTCGCGACGTCGGCGCTGATCGCCGCGTCACCGCCGAGCAGGCGCACCCGCTGCGGCGCGAGCGTCTCGAGGGCCACACGCGTGGTCTCGGGCAGCGCGTCGTGGGCCGTCAGCAGCGTCGGCGGGGTCGTGCTCGTCCCGGCCAGGGAGGCCGCGGCGACGGCATCGGGCCAGCCGCCGGCACGGGCGGTCTCCTCGCCGAGGGCGAGCAGGACCTCGTCCTGCGTGCCGACGTCGGCGGCGATCTCCGCGGCGGTGCCGTAGCGGTCCTGGCCTGCGCGGCGCTCGACGGTGAGCCCGTCGGCGCGCAGCGTCGTCGCGACGTCCTCGCTGACCACGGCCGGTCCGCCGAGGATGAGCACGGTGTCGACTCCCAGCCGGGCGATCTCGTCGCGCGCGGGCTCGGAGAGGGCCGCGCCGTGGGTGTAGAGCAACGGCGCGTCGTGCCGCGCGGCGAGAGCGCCGGCGACGAGGGCGTCGGGGAAGGCTGAGCGCTCGGCGAGCAGCGCGACGTCGGCCTCGCCACCTGCGGCCCGCGAGACCGCGACGGCGGTGCGGACCCGGTCGTCGCCGGAGATCCGCTCCACGCCGGTCTCACCGGCGGCCGCTGCCGCAGGGGCGAGCGTGAGCCCTGCGGCGAGCAGGAGCGCCATCGCGAGCAGCGCCGCGACGCGGCGCGTGGAGCGGGGGCGGGACGGCGGCATCGCGTTCATCCGAGCGCATCCATGACGAGGTCGAGGACAGGGCGGGAGGTCTCGGAGTCTGCCCGGCCCCGGCACGTCCCTCGCCGGCGGCCGCGCCGAGCCCCTGTCCTGCCGGACACCCCCGATGTCGGGTCGCACGGTGTGGCGGCGCCCCCATGGCCGCCGGAGTGGCGTGACCCCGGCCTCACGCCGCGTCGAATCGTGAGGTGGTTGATGAGGGTATGCGGCATCTGCGGTTGCCGGCCTCGCGGGGCCTGCCGTGGGACCGCCCACCGCCCTCGCGTCGACGCCGGCCGGCGCCGGCGGACCCTGACGGACCGGTGACGACCCGTCGTCCGACGTGCGGAGGCCGCACAGGCGGCGCCGGCCGCCGCGAGGGGGCGGTGCGGCGCGCGGCTACCCCTCGTCGTCCTCCAACGGAGCGGCGGGGTCGTCCTCGAGCGAGGTGTCGGCGCCCTGCTCCTCGTCGCCATCGAGGCCTTCCAGCGGCGGTGGCGCGGTGAGGTCCGCGGCCATGGCGGCGAGTCGCTCCACCCCGTTGCGGGTGATCGCGCCCCGCCCGCCGACGACGAAGCCGTCGTCCCAGCGGCCGGCGTGGGCGCGCAGCAGCGTCTCGACATCATCGCTGTCGGCCTCGGGCGGGGTGAGCACGAGCGTCCCACCGACCCTCGCCGTCAACGCGCCGGCGGCGAGCGCATCGGCGAACCCCTCGCCGCTGGCGAGCACGACCGGCGTGGCCTCCCCGACGCGGCCGAGCGCCTCCTCAGCGACCGCCGCCGAGGTGGCGTAGCGGTTCGGGCCGGCCCGACGGGCCACCTCGAGGCCGAGCGCCTCGAGCTCTGCGACGACGGCCTCGCTGATCGCCTCTCCGATGACCTCGACCCGCTCGAGGCCGAGGTCGTCGATGGCCTCGACGGTCGGCTCGGGCAGCGCGTCGGCCTCGGTGAGCAGCACCGGCAGCCGCTCGGGAGTGGCCGAGAGCGCGCTCGCCGCCACGGCGTCGGGGAAGTCGGTGCCGAGGGCGATCGCGGCCTCACCACCGGGGGCACCGGAGCGCCACGCGGCCGCGGCAGCGGTGGCGTAGCGGTCGGGCCCGGCGACGCGCTCGATGTCGAGGCCGAGGTCGAGGTACTCGAGCTGCCAGGTCACCGTCGGGTCGACGACCGCCTCGCCGCCGAAGACGTAGACGGTCTCGGCGCCGAGGCGCTCGATCTCCTCGGCGACCGGGCGCGGCAGCGCCAGCGCATTGGTGAGCAGCAGGGGCGCGTCGGTCGCCGCGGCCACCGCACTCGCCGCGAGGGCGTCGGGGAAGTCCTCCGCGGTCGCCAGCAGCACGGTGTCGGCGGAGTCCCACCCGGCCTCGGACACCGCGATGGCCGTGGCGATGCGGTCGTGGCCCTCGAGCCGCTCGAGGTCGGCGGGCTGCTCGGCCTCGCCGAAGGCCCCGGCGAAGGCGAGGACCCCGAGGATCACGAGACCGGCGAGGACCGTCGCTTGCACGACGGTGAACTGGCTCAACGGGCCGCCGTGCTCCTTCATCATCACTCCCCGCGGCGGTGGACGAGGCTGCGCGGGCGCCTGCGACCACGCCGCCTCGTCGTGCGCTGCGGGCGTGCGCACCGAGCCTGCCGAGAGGGGCCGGGACTGTCAACGCGAGGCGGGCCGCGTGCGCCTTCACCGCCGCTGCGCGGCGGGCCCCGGCCCCCTCCGCCGAGTGGCGACTCACGACGCTTCGATCGTCGGTCGCACCGCCGAGTGGCGACTCACGACGCTTCAGTGGTCACCAGCCGCCACCCGCGGCAGACACGCCCTGCCTCGCCTCGACCGCCGCCATCGCCGATGCGCGGGGGGCCGTATCAGCGGCCGACGTCGGCGAGCGCCGCGGCGTAGACGACCCGGAGCCGCTCGGCGGGCCAGCGGAAGCGCGCACGGACCGCCTCGGCGCCGCCGCGTGCGGCCTGCCGCACACTCGGGTCCGCGAGGGCCTCGACGAGCGCATCGCGCCACGCCCCGACGTCGCGAGGCGGCAGCAGCCGCACGCCGGGCAGCCCGTCGATGACCTCGGCGGTGCCCGGCAGGTAACTCGCGAGGACGGGCACGCCGAG
>PWFH01000132.1 GCA_003553795.1 Egibacter sp.
GCGCCCTCGGGGGTGTTGAGGATGAGGTCGACCCCGCCGGCCTCGATGCGGTCGACGACGGTCTCGCCGTCGCCCTGGGGGGTGCCGTCGGCGTCGCTGACCTTGCTCAGGACCTCGCAGGCGACCCCGGCGCGGGCGAGGACCTCGGCGGTGCCCTCGGTGGCGAGGATCGCGAAGCCGAGCTCGGCGAGGCGCTTGACGGGGAAGATCATCGCCCGCTTGTCGCGGTTGGCGATCGAGACGAAGACCCGGCCGCGCTCGGGCAGGACCATCGTGCCGGTGCCGGCCTGGCTCTTGGCGAACGCCGCGCCGAAGTCGGCGTCGATGCCCATGACCTCGCCGGTCGAGCGCATCTCCGGGCCGAGGCGGGTGTCGGTGCCGGGGAAGCGGTTGAAGGGCAGGACCGCCTCCTTGACCGCGACGTGGCCCCTCGGCGGCGCGGCGACGGCGTCCTCGGGGGGCAGCATCCCGGCTGCCCGCAGGTCGGCGAGTCGCTCGCCGGTCATCACCCGCGCGGCGACCTTCGCGAGCGGCACCCCGGTGGCCTTCGAGGTGAACGGCACGGTGCGCGAGGCCCGCGGGTTGGCCTCGATGCAGTACAGCTCCCCGTCGCGCACGGCGAACTGGATGTTGATGAGCCCGCGGGTGCCGAGCGCGTCGGCGATCTTCTCGGTGGCGTCGGCGACCTCGGCGAGCTGGGTGCGCGCGAGGGTGTAGGGCGGCAGGACGCAGGCGGAGTCGCCGGAGTGCACCCCGGCCTCCTCGATGTGCTCGAGCACCCCGCCGACGAAGAGCTCCTCGCCGTCGTAGACCGCGTCGACGTCGACCTCGATCGCGCCCTCGAGGAACTCGTCGACGAGCACCGCGCCCTGCCCGGCGTTGGCGTCGAGCCAGTCGGCGAGCTGGGTCTCGGAGTACACGATGGCCATCGCCCGCCCCCCGAGGACGTAGCTCGGGCGCACGAGGCAGGGGAAGCCGATGCGCCGCGCGACGGTGAGCGCGGCCTCCGGGCTCGCGGCGACCTCCCCGGGGGCCTGGCGGATGCCGAGCTCGTCGAGCGCGGCGCCGAAGCGCCCGCGGTCCTCGGCGAGGTCGATCGCGTCGGGTGGGGTGCCCCAGATCGCCACCCCGGCGGCCTCGAGGTCGCGCGCGAGCTTGAGGGGGGTCTGCCCGCCGAGCTGGACGAGGACGCCGACCTTGCTCGCGTCCCCGCCAACCGCAGCGACCTCGGCGGCGTGCACGGCGAGGACGTGCTCGAGGGTCAGCGGCTCGAAGTAGAGCCGGTCGGCGGTGTCGTAGTCGGTCGAGACCGTCTCGGGGTTGCAGTTGACCATGACGGTCTCGTAGCCGGCCTCGGCGAGGGAGAAGACCGCGTGGACGCAGCAGTAGTCGAACTCCACACCCTGGCCGATGCGGTTGGGCCCGGCGCCGAGGATGATCGCCCGGGGGCGCTCGGAGGGCTCGACCTCGCTCTCGCTCTCGTAGGTCGAGTAGTGGTAGGGCGTGTAGGCGGGGAACTCCCCCGCGCAGGTGTCGACGGTCTTGTAGACCGGCGCGAGGGCGAAGGCCTCCCGGCGGGCGCGCACCTCCGCTTCGGTGCAGCCGATGACCCTGGCGAGCGCGGCGTCGGACAGCCCGACGCGCTTGGCGCGGCGCAGCAGGTCGCCGTCGACGTTCATGATCGTCTCGCGCCCGGCGACCTCGCGGCGCACCTCGATGACCGCGAGCATCTCGTCGACGAACCACGGGTCGTAGCCCGACAGCGCCGCGACGCGGGCGGGGTCCCAGCCGCGGGTCAGCGCGGCGTCGACATCGAGGATGCGCCCGGCGTGCGGGCGGGCCAGGCGCGCGGCGAGCGCGTCGTCGTCGAGGGCGACCTCGCCGGCGGTGTGCCCGGTCAGCCCGACGGTGTCGTCCTCGAGGGAGCACAGCGCCTTGCCGAGCGACTCGGGGAAGGTCCGCCCGATCGCCATGACCTCGCCGACGGACTTCATGCGGCTCGTGAGCGTCGCGTCGACGCCGGGGAACTTCTCGAAGTTGAAGCGCGGGATCTTCGTGACGACGTAGTCGATCGACGGCTCGAAGGCGGCCATCGTCTCACGGGTGATGTCGTTGGTGATCTCCTCGAGGTGGTAGCCCACCGCGAGCAGCGCGGCGATCTTCGCGATCGGGAAGCCCGTGGCCTTCGAGGCCAGCGCCGAGGAGCGCGACACCCGGGGGTTCATCTCGACGACGACCTGCCGGCCGGTGGCGGGGTCGACGGCGAACTGGACGTTCGAGCCGCCGGTGGCCACGCCGACCTTGCGCAGCACCGCGAAGGCGGCGTCGCGCATCTCCTGGTACTCGACGTCGGACAGCGTCATCGACGGCGCGACGGTGATCGAGTCGCCGGTGTGCACCCCCATCGCGTCGACGTTCTCGATCGAGCAGATCACGACGCAGGAGTCGTTGGCGTCGCGCATGACCTCGAGCTCGTACTCCTTCCAGCCGATGAGCGACTCGTCGAGCTGGACCTGGCCGATCGGCGAGGCGGCCAGGCCCTCCTCGACGAGGCGCTCGAAGCTCTCGCGGTCCTCGACGAAGCCGCTGCCGGCGCCGCCGAGGGTGTAGGAGGCGCGCACGAGGATCGGGAAGCCGGTCTCCTCGGCGAAGGCCACCGCGTCGGCGAAGCGCGTCACCGTCGTGGAGTGCGCGACCTCGAGGCCGATCTCGCCCATCGCCTCGACGAAGCGCTCGCGGTCCTCGGCCAGGGCGATCGTCTCGATGCCCGCGCCGATGAGCTCGACGCCGAGGCGGTCGAGGTCGCCGCGCTCGGCGAGCTCGGTCGCGGTGTTGAGGCCCGTCTGCCCGCCGAGGGTCGGCAGCAGCGCCATGCCCGGGCCGCCGCCGCGGACCTCCTGCTCGGCGGCGAGGACCTTCGCGACGTAGTCGGCGGTGATCGGCTCGATGTACGTCGCGTCGGCGAACTCCGGGTCGGTCATGATCGTCGCGGGGTTGGAGTTGATGAGCACGACGCGGTAGCCCTCGGCGCGCAGCGCCTTGCAGGCCTGCACGCCGGAGTAGTCGAACTCGCAGGCCTGCCCGATGACGATGGGG
The DNA here is from genome assembly GCA_003553795.1 of Egibacter sp. Taxonomy (GTDB): domain Bacteria; phylum Actinomycetota; class Nitriliruptoria; order Euzebyales; family Egibacteraceae; genus T1Sed10-49. The sequence goes on from PWFH01000132.1 coordinate 3,097, forward strand.
CCCGAGCCGATGAGGACGATGGTGTCGAGGTCGTCGCGGCGCGGCACTACCGGCCCTCCCCTGCCCGCGCGTCGGCCATGAGCGCGGCGAAGTCGTCGAAGAGGTAGCGCGAGTCGTGCGGACCCGGTGCCGCCTCGGGGTGGTACTGGACGCTGAACGCCGGCCGCTCGGCCAGGGCGATGCCGGCGTTCGTCCCGTCGTTGAGGTTGACGTGGGTGGCCTCGACCGCGCCGAGGCGGCCCTCGGGGCCCGGCAGGGTCCCGGCGTCGAGGGCGAAGCCGTGGTTGTGGCTCGCGATCTCGATCGTGCCGCGGGCGAGGTGGCGGATCGGCTGGTTCACCCCGTGGTGGCCGAAGGGCAGCTTGTAGCTGCGCGCCCCGGCGGCGAGGCCGAGCAGCTGGTGGCCGAGGCAGATCCCGAAGGTCGCCACGCCGGCGGCGACGACGTCGCGGATCGCGCGGATCGGCCCGAGCACCGCCGCGGGGTCGCCGGGGCCGTTGGAGCAGAACAGCCCGTCGGGGCGCCGGGCGAGGAGGTCCTCGGCGGGGGTCGTCGCCGGCACGACGGTGACGTCGCAGCCGTGCGCGGCGAGCAGCCGCAGCTGGTTGCGCTTGAGGCCGAAGTCGAGGCAGACCACGCGGTAGGGCTCGCCGCCGCGGGCCGGCCGAGCGCTCGCCGGCACCTCGTAGGGCTCGGGCGTGGTCACCGGCGTGGCGAGGTCCGAGCCGGCCATCTCCGGCTGCTCGCGCACCGCGGCGAGCAGCGCCTCGGCGTCGAGGGTCTCGCTCGAGACCGCCCCGCGCAGCGCGCCGCGCTCGCGGATGCGGCGGGTCAGCAGCCGGGTGTCGACCTCGGCGATGCCGACGACGCCGGCGCCGGCGAGGGTCTCGGGCAGCGTCGCGGTGGCCCGGTGGTTCGAGGCGATGCGGCTGGCGTCGCGCACGACGAAGCCCGCGGGGTGCAGCGCCGCGGACTCCGCGTCGGCCTCGGCGATGCCGTAGTTGCCCTGGTGCACCGCGGTCATCACGACGATCTGGCGGGGGTAGGAGGGGTCGGTGAGGACCTCCTGGTAGCCGGTCATCGCGGTGTTGAAGACGACCTCGCCGAAGGCCGTGCCCTCGGCGCCGAAGGCCTGGCCCTCGAGCGCCGTGCCGTCCTCGAGCACGAGCAGCGCGCGGCGCCTCATGCCCGCGCCCCCGCCGGCTCGCCGACCTCGACGGTCTCGCCATCGCGGGTGGTGAAGCGCCCGCGCAGCACGGTGTGCAGCACCTGCCCACGCAGCTCGGCGCCGTCGAAGGGGTTGTTGCGGCTGCGGCTCGCGAGCTTGGCGGCGTCGACCCGCCAGCGCGCCTCGGGGTCGAAGAGCACGAGGTTGGCGGGCTGCCCCGGAGCGATCGGCCCGCCGTGCCCGGCGATGTCGCGGGTGCGCGCCGGGCCGGTCGAGAGCTTCTCGACGGCCTGGGCCAGGGTGAGCACACCGGTGTGCACGAGCTCGGTCAAGGTGACCGCGAGGACGGTCTCGAGGCCGAGCATCCCGCAGGGGGCGTGCAACCAGGCCTGCTCCTTGTGCTCGGGCGCGTGGGGGGCGTGGTCGGTGGCGATCGCGTCGATCGTGCCGTCGGCGAGCCCGGCGCGGACCGCGGCGACGTCGGCGTCGGTGCGCAGCGGCGGGTTGACCTTGTTCACGGCGTCGTAGCCCTCCGCGCGGGCGTCGGTGAGCGCGAAGTGGTGCGGGGTCGCCTCGGCGGTCACCCGCACCCCGCGGGCCTTCGCCGCGCGGACGAGCTCGACGGTGCCGGCGGTCGAGACGTGCGGGACGTGCAGCCGCGCGCCGAGGCCCTCGGCGAGGATGAGGTCGCGCACGACGACGATCTCCTCGGCCTCGTGCGGCCAGCCGGCGAGCCCGAGGCGGGTGGAGGCCTCGCCCTCGTTGAGCTGGGCCCCGGCGGTCAGCGTCGCCTCCTCGCTGTGGTTGCAGATGATCGCGTCCCAGGTCTTGGCGTAGGCCAGCGCCCGGCGCATGACCTGGGCGGACTGCACCGGGTGGCCGTCGTCGCTGAAGCAGTTCACCCCGATCGCCGCCATCGACCCGAGCTCGGCGAGCTCGGCGCCGGCGAGGTCGCGGGTGATCGCCCCGACCGGGTAGACGTCGCAGTGCCCGGCGTCGCGCGCGAGGCGCAGCACCTGCTCGACGACGCCGACGTGGTCGCACACCGGCTGGGTGTTCGCCATCGGGCAGACCGCGGTGAAGCCGCCGAGCGCCGCGGCCCGGGTCCCCGAGGCGACGGTCTCGGCGTCCTCCCCTCCGGGCTCGCGCAGGTGGACGTGGAGGTCGACGAGGCCCGGCGCGGCGACGAGGCCGTCGGCGTCGATGCGCAGGCCGCGGCTGTCCTCGCCGACCGCGGCGATGCGGTCGCCCTCGACGACGACGTTCGCGATCTCGTCGCGCCCCGAGGCGGGGTCGACGACGCGCGCGCCGGTGAAGGTGAAGAGCGTGCTGCTCACCGCGGGACCTCCTGTGGGCTCGGCGTCGGGCGCGTCTGCGCGGGGCTGCTCGCCGTCATGCCTCGGCCCCCTCCTCGCCTCCGAGCAGGAGGTAGAGCACGCTCATGCGCACGGCGATGCCGTTGGAGACCTGCTCGGTGATGAGCGCGTTGGGGGCGTCGGCGACGTCGGCGGTGATCTCGACGCCCCGGTTCATCGGCCCGGGGTGCAGGATCGCCGCGTGCTCGGGCAGCACGGCGAGCCGGTCGGCGTCGAGGCCCCAGATCCGCGCGTACTCCCGCGAGGTGGGGAAGAACTGGGCGTGCATGCGCTCGCGCTGCACCCGCAGGAGGTAGCAGACGTCGAGGCCCGGCAGCACCGCGTCGAGGTCGTGGCTGACGCGCACGCCCCAGGTCTCCAGCGCCGGCGGCAGCAGCGTCGGCGGGCCGACGACGGTGACGTGCGCGCCCATCGTCACGAGGCCCTGGCACACCGACCGGGCGACCCGGGAGTGCACGACGTCGCCGACGACGGCGACCTCGAGGCCCTCGACGCGGCCGAAGCGCTCGCGGATCGTGTAGAGGTCGAGCAGCGCCTGGGTGGGGTGCTGGTGGGTGCCGTCGCCGGCGTTGAGGACGCGCGCGTCGACCCAGCGGGTGAGCTGCTGGGCGGCGCCGCTGGCGGCGTGGCGGATGACGATCGCGTCGACGCCCATCGCCTGCAGCGTGAGCGCGGTGTCCTTGAACGACTCCCCCTTCGCGACGCTCGAGCCCTTCGCGCTGAAGTTGATGACGTCGGCGGACAGGCGCTTCTCGGCGATCTCGAAGCTGATGCGGGTGCGGGTGGAGTCCTCGAAGAAGAGGTTGCAGACCGTCCGCCCACGCAGCGTGGGGACCTTCTTGATCGGCCGCAGCGCGACGTCCTTGAAGCCCTCGGCGGTGTCGAGGATCGTCGTGATCGCCTCGGCGTCGAGGTCGGCCATGTCGAGGAGGTCGGGGCCGATCATTCGGTCACCTCGCCGTCGGAGAGGACGACCTCGTCGACGCCGTCGTCCTCGACGAGGCGGACGCGGACCTGGTCGCCCGGGGCGGTCGGCAGGTTCTTGCCGACGACGTCGGCGCGCACCGGCAGCTCGCGGTGGCCGCGGTCGACGAGGACGGCGAGCTGGACCGCGCGCGGGCGCCCGGCGTCGGTGAGCGCGTCGAGCGCGGCGCGGATCGTGCGGCCGGTGAAGAGGACGTCGTCGACGAGGACGACGGTCTCGCCGTCGACCGAGCCCGGCAGCTCGGTGCGCCCGAGCGGGCGCGGGCCGGTGCGGGCGTAGTCGTCGCGGTAGAGGGTGACGTCGAGGCTGCCGTGGGGCACCTCGACGCCCTCGATCTCGGCGATGATCGCGGCGAGCCGCTCGGCGATCGGCACCCCGCGGGTGCGGATGCCGAGGAGGACGAAGTCGGTGCCGCGGTTGCGCTCGAGGAGCTCGTGGGCCATCCGCCGCAGCACCCGGCGGACGTCGTCGGCGGTGAGGACGACGCTCATCGGCGCCACGCCTCGCGCGCGGCCGGGCAGGCGTTCGCTCGTAGGCGCATGCAGCCACCTTTCTGGCCTCGCGGGACCAGGCTTAAAGGCTCTGGGGCCGGCGTGAGGCGCCCGCGGCGCCCTCCGCCTCGGCCAGACGCTAGCACCACCGGGTGCACCGGAGCCAATGCGCCGGCCGGAGGGGCCATCGGACTACGCGGCGTGACACCCACGGTCTGCGCGTGCACGCTCGGCGCCTGCCGGCGAGCCCCGGTGCCGCGGCGCCGCCCGCGGCCGCGCCACCCACCGTCGCCGCGGCGCCACCC
>PWFH01000158.1 GCA_003553795.1 Egibacter sp.
GAGATGCGCGACGCGAACACCGTCCGCGTGGTCGCGATCCGCCACCGTGGCCAGGCGTACGACACCGACCCTCGCTGACTTGCGCACAAGGCGAGCGGACCTTCTCCGACAGCCCGCGCGAGTCGGGTAGCCGGGAGGAACTGCCCCTCCCGGCCCCCACAGATCCGTACGTGAGCCTCTCGGCTCATACGGCTCTTGTCATCCTGGTCGCCAGGTGTAGGACACCCACCGCCAGTGCCTGAACAGGCCAGGCTCTCGGCGGGTTACGCCTTGGTAGGCGCGTTGGGCTCGGTGTAGTCCTCGTCGTCGTCCGTGCTTCTTCTGGAACCAACGCACCACGTAGGCGTTGATGCGTGCCAGGAGGGGATACAGCGCGGAGCGATAGAACGCCCCGTAGTACTGCATCCAGCCAGACACGATGGGGTTGATCGCCCGGGCCAGTTGGCTGAGGGTGAGGTTGACCCGCCGGTGCAGCCGCCAGGAGCGCACCGTCCGGCTGATCTTGGTCAGGGCGTCCTTGCTGATCGCGGGCAGGAACGACAAGAACCGCTTGCCGTCTCGTGCCTGCGCGCTGCGCGGCCGGAACGTGAACCCGAGGAACGTAAACGCGGTGTGCGCATAGTCACGCCGGCGTTTGCCGTCCTTGCAGTACACGATCTTGGTCTTGGCCGGGTGCAATCGCAGCCCAACCTGTTCCATCCGCTGTTCGATCGCCGCGAGCACCTGGTGTGCCTGGCGTTCGGTGACGCAGTGCACCACCGCGTCATCGGCGTAGCGTTCGAACTGGACGTGCGGGAACTCCCTGCTCATCCAGGCATCGAACGCATAGTGCAGGAACAGGTTGGCCAACACGGGCGAAACCGCAGACCCCTGCGGAGTCCCACGGTCCCGCTGCAGCAAGGTCCCGTCGGGCTGCTGCATCGGCGCCGTCAACCAGCGCTCGACGTACAGCAGCACCCACGGGGCGTCGGTGTGCGCCTTGACCGCCTTGAGGATGAGGTCATGCCGCACGTTGTCGAAAAAGCTGGCCACATCAAAATCGATGACCCAGTCCTTCTTCCAACAGCGTTGCCGGCACACCGCGACCGCATCCAGCGCCGACTTGCCCGTCCGGTAGCCATACGAGTCGGGGTGGAACACCGGCTCCACCAGCCGCTCCAGATGCATGGCCACCACAGTTTGGGCGACACGGTCGGCGACGGTGGGGACCCCGAGGATCCTCGTGCCCCCACCGTGCGGCTTCGGGATCTCCACCGCCTTGACCGGGGGCGGGAAATAGCTCCCCGACGACATCCGGTTCCAGATCTTGTACAGGTTGTCCTGCAGATCGGCCTCGAACGCCGCGACGCTCTGTGCATCCACCCCGGCTGCGCCCTGATTACGCTTGACCCTCTTGAACGCCTCCCAGACCTCCCACTTCGAAATCACAAACGACTTACCTTGCGCGTTCAGCTCGTCCACGCGACTCCTCCCAGGCTTACTTGCCCGGTTGATCGAACGAACACCAGCCACGGATGACCTGGCCCCTTCGCTCAGCCCCCATTACAGGAGCGTCACCGCTACTACGAGCCAGTCCGCCAGCGCGCCCCGCGACGGTACTCAACCCCTCACGGTTCACGCCGCTTGGGGGGCTCCCTATCGCCACCGGCCCCAACCCGGCCGGCAGCCGTATCAGGACACGCCTTCTCACGTTCCGCGCGAACGCCGCAGATCAGGCTCGCGTCGCCTTCATGCCGGACACCGCCTGGCCAATCAGTGGGCACCCGCCAGGCTCATCCCGGAGTACCGCATACACCCCGGTTTTGATGCCATCTCGTTGGTTTCGACACTTCATCAGCGATTCGCTTGCGCTCGCCTTCCTGATCCCCACCTGACGCCTCCAACGGGCGCCTTTTCCCCTCATCGCTCACCACGACAGTCATCAACTAACGCAGCAGAGGGCGGTTTGACGCCTCCCCCCACAGGGCGGCGCCAGAGGGCCAAGAACCTCCATCATTCGCGCAGCACCACATCCAACAACGTCTCCTACATGACGCTCCCTTCTGTGTTCGTGACACACCTACGGACCAATCTCCCTTGCCAAGACTTCTGGGTTCGGTCCAAGCCGGTTTGGAGCGACCCACGCGGCGGGGTCTGATCTTCCTCGGTGGTGGGAAGCGGGTGCCCACGCCCGAGGAGTCGATCGTCATGACTACGACCCTGAGCGCGTCGCCGTCGACGACCATCGCAGACTTGACCGCGACCTTGGTTGCCGGGTTCCGCTCAGCCACGACCCGCAGCGACAACACCGCCGACCTCCGCGACTGGTTCACTTGGACTGGCGCCTCGGGCTTCGACGGGGTCGGTTGCCATGAGAAGGCCCAAGGGCGCTCACAGAAGGTGGCGAGAGAAGGGCTCCCGAGCCCCTCTGGCTACTGACCGCCCTTCTGGACGTAGTTCTTCACGAACTCCTCGGCGTTCTCCTCGAGCACCTCGTCGATCTCGTCGAGCAGCTCGTCGACATCGGAGGTGTCCACCGACTCGGTGCTCTCGGGAGCCGCCTCGGCGGACTCCTCCTCCTGCTTCGGGCGGTTCTTGCGGACCTGACCGCCGTCGCTCATGCGCGCTCACTCCTGCCTCGCGGGTGAGCCCCAGTGTAGGTGGCGAGCCGGTGCTGCGACACGGCCATCCCGCTCAGCGTCCGCGCTGCAGCCGGGCGAGGAGCGCCGCGGCCGTCGGCGAGGCGTCGATGAGCTTGCGCGTGGCCTCGGCCCCGCCCTTGCCGGGGTCCATCATCGGCACGCGCTGGAGGCTCTCGGCGCCGACGTCGAAGATCAGCGAGTCCCAGCCCGCGGCGGTGAGCTCGTCGCGGTACTTCGCCAGGCAGCGCCCCCGGAAGTAGGCCCGGGTGTCCTCGGGGGGGTGCTCGACGGCGTGGGCGACCTCGTCCTCGCCGACGAGCCGCTCGACGTGGCCCCCGGCGAGGAGCCGGTTGTACAGCCCCTTGTCCTGGCGCACGTCGTGGTACTGCACGTCGATGAGCTTGAGCTTCGCGGCGTCCCAGTCGAGGTCGTCGCGCTCGACGTAGCGGCGCAGCAGGCGGTACTTCGTCACCCAGTCGACGACCCCGTCGAGGCTGAGCGGGTCGCGGGCCATGCCGTCGAGGAGGCGCTCCCACACCGCGAGGACGTCCCCGGCCCACGCCGGCGCCCGGCCCTCCTCGGCGTACTTGCGGGCGTGCTCGAAGTAGTGGGTCTGCAGGTCCAGCGCGGTGACGTCGCGGCCGTCCTGCAGTGGCACCGTCGTCGTGACGCTGAGGTCGTGGCTGATGCGGTGCAACGAGCGCACCGGCTCGACGAGCGCGGGCGGCTGGGGCAGGACGCGGTCCTCGGCCATCGACAGCACGAGCGCGGTCGCGCCGAGCTTGAGGTAGGTCGCGACCTCGCTCATGTTCGCGTCGCCGATGATCACGTGGAGGCGACGGAAGCGCTCGGGGTCGGCGTGCGGCTCATCGCGGGTGTTGATGATCGGGCGCTTCAGCGTCGTCTCGAGGCCGAGCTCGGTCTCGAAGAAGTCCGCGCGCTGGCTGATCTGGTAGGGCACATCGGCGAGGCCGAACTCGTTGCCGACGCGCCCGGCGCCGACGAGGACCTGCCGCGAGACGAAGAACGGGATGAGCTGGCGGCTCAGCTCGCCGAACGGCAGCGCCCGGTCGACGATGTAGTTCTCGTGCATCCCGTAGGCGGCGCCCTTGCCGTCGGTGTTGTTCTTGCTGATGACGATGCGCCCCGCCCCGCCCTCGGGGTCGTGGCGCAGCGTCGCCGCGGCACGCTCGGCGGCGATCTCGAGGATCCGCTCCCCCGCCTTGTCCCAGATCACCGCGTCACGCGGGTTCGAGCACTCCGGGGAGGAGTACTCCGGGTGGGCGTGGTCGACGTAGAAGCGCGCCCCGTTCGAGAGGATCGCGTTGGCGAGGCCGGCGTCCTCCTCCTGAGGCTCGGCGGCACCCGGCTGGGTGAAGCCGCGGGCATCGCGCAGCGGGTTCTCGTCCTCGTAGTCCCAGCGCGTGCGGTGACGCTCGTCGGCGGCGTAGGCGTTGACGACGAGCGAGGAGGCCAGGACCGGGTTGAAGTCCGGACGGCCGACCACGGAGATGCCGAACTCGGTCTCCGTGCCGAGGTACTTGGTGATGGCCACGAGCGTCCTCGCGCAGGGTTGCGGCACCCAGACGGGTGCCTCCCCGAGGGTACGCCGGCACCGAGTTGCGCACACGCCCCCCGATCGGGCGGCCGGGTCGGTGCGCGCGGCGGCGGGCGGTGACCCCCGCTGCTAGCGTCAGCGGACGTGACCTCCGAGCCCGTCATCGACGCCCGCGCGCTGACCAAGCGCTTCGGTGACTTCACCGCCGTCGACGCCATCGACGTCCGCGTCGAGCGCGGGGAGGCCTTCGGCTTCCTCGGCCCCAACGGCGCGGGCAAGTCCTCGACGATGCGGATGGTCGGGGCGGTCAGCCCACCCACCGAGGGGTTCCTGCGCGTCCTCGGCCGCGACCCCGTCAGCGAGGGCACCGAGGTCCGCGCCCGCCTCGGGGTCGTGCCCCAGGAGGACAACCTCGACCGCGAGCTCACCGCCTGGGAGAACCTCTACATCTACGGGCGCTACTTCGGGCTGGCGCGCAGCGTGCTCCGCGAGCGCGTCGCCGACCTCCTCGCCTTCGCCGAGCTCACCGAGCGCGCGAACGCGAAGACCGAGACCCTCTCCGGCGGGATGCGCCGGCGCCTCACGATCGCCCGCGCGCTCGTCAACCGCCCCGACATGATCCTGCTCGACGAGCCGACGACCGGGCTCGACCCGCAGGCGCGCCACGTCCTCTGGGACCGCCTGCGCCGGCTCAAGCGCGAGGGCGCCACGCTCATCCTCACGACCCACTACATGGACGAGGCCGAGCAGCTCTGCGACCGCCTCGTCGTCATGGACCGGGCGCGCATCGTCGCCGAGGGCACCCCCGCCGACCTCATCGCCCGCTACGCCTCCAAGGAGGTCGTCGAGCTCCACGCCCCCGCCGACGAGCTCGACCTCGCCGCGGTCGAGGCCGTGGCGCTGCGCACCGAGGTGCTGCCCGACCGGGTCCTGCTCTACACCGCCGACGCCGACAGCACCGTCGGCGAGCTCGCCGACCGAGGGCTCGCCCGGGTGCCGCTGCTGCCGCGCCGCGCCGGACTCGAGGACGTCTTCCTGCGCCTGACCGGGCGCACCCTCGTCGACTGAGCAGCGCGGTCATGGCCACCGACACCCGCACCGAGGACAGGGCCACGCCCCCGGCGCTGACGAGGGCGACGAGCGTCCTCGAGGGCCGCGTGCTCGCCGCGCGCCGGACCTTCCGCAGCGCGGTGGCCAGTGCCCTGCTCAACCCGCTGCTCTACCTCCTGGCGATGGGCCTCGGCATCGGCGCGGTCGCCGACCCCGCCCAGGCCGCCGCGCTGCCGGGCGGGTCCTACCTCGCCTTCCTCGCGCCGGGGCTGCTCGTGGCCACCGCGATGCAGCTCGCCGCATCGGAGTCGCTGTGGCCGGTCATGGTCGGCCTCGAGTGGCGGCGCACCTACCACGCGATCGTCGCCACCCCCGTGCGCCCCCTCGACCTCGTCCTCGGCAACCTCGCCTTCATCGTCCTGCGGGCGGGCATCGCCGGGCTGCTCATCGGCGTGGTCATCGTCGCCGTCGGCGCCGCCCCGCCCGGCGGCACGCTCGTCGCCGTGGGTGTGGCGATGCTCGTCGCCGCGGCGTTCACCGGCCTCGTCACCGCCTTCACCGCCCGGGTGCGCAACCACCAGGCGATGACCGCGCTGCTGCGCTTCGGCATCGTGCCGCTCTTCCTCTTCAGCGGGACGTTCTTCCCCATCGACCGGCTGCCCGCGGCCCTGCAGGCCATCGCGCCGCTCTCGCCGCTGTGGCACGGCGCCGAGCTCGCACGGCTCGCCGCCCTCGGCACCGGGACCGCATGGCCGGCTGCCGCCCACCTCGCGGTGCTCGCCGCCCTCGCCGTCCTCGGCGCCGCGCTCGCCGAGCGCAAGATCGCGGAGCTGCTGACCCGATGAGCGCACTGCTCATGCGCACCCTCAGGCTGCGGGAGGGCGGCGGCAGCCGCGTCGGCGTCGTCATCGAGCGCAACGTCCTGTTCTACCGCCGCTTCTGGTTCGTCGTCCTCAGCGGCTTCTTCGAGCCGGTCTTCTTCCTGCTGGCGATCGGCGTCGGGCTCGGCTCGCTCGTGCCCGGCGTCGTCGGCCCCGATGGCGAGCCGGTCGCCTACGCCGCCTTCGTCGCGCCGGCGATGCTCGCGGTCAGCGCGATGAACGGCGCGGTCCTCGAGTCGACGACGAACACCTTCGTCAAGCTGCGCTTCTGGCGCACCTACGACGGCATGCTCGCCACCCCCCTGCGCCCGCTCGACCTCGCCGTCGGCGAGATCGCCTTCAGCCAACTGCGCGGGCTCATGTACGCCGGGGCGTTCCTCGTCATCGCCGCCGCCCTCGGCACGATCCCGTCGTGGTGGGGCCTCGCCGCCCTGCCCGGCGCGGTACTCATCGGCTTCGCCTTCTCCGCGGTGGGCACCGCTGCGGCGACGTGGATCCGCGACTGGCAGGACAACGAGCTCGTGCAGGTCGTCACCCTGCCGATGCTCCTGCTGTCGGCGACGTTCTTCCCGCTCGAGGTCTACCCCGACGCGGTGCAGCCGTTCATCCAGCTGTCGCCGCTCTACCACGGCGCGGCGCTGCTGCGCGGCCTCACCCTCGGCGCCATCGAGCCGGCGCTGCTCGGCCACGTCGCCTTCCTCCTCGCGATGACCGCGGTCGGCGGCGCGGTCGCCGCCCGCCGCTTCGAGAGGATGCTCAAGCCCTGAGCCGCACCGCGCCCGCCTCGCCGCGCCGGCGTCTGCCCGGGGCTCGTCGGGCTCCGCGGTCGTGCGGGCCGCACGTGGAGGTGGGGAGCTTCGCGCACGGAGGTGGAGAGCAACGCGCGCGATCCGGCGACGGTGGGGAGCATCGCGCACGGAACTGGGGGGCATTGCGCACGGAGGTGGAGAGCAACGCGCGCGATCCGGCGACGGTAGCCCACTCGCCGGCGGCCGTGGTCGGAGGTGGTGAGCCGAACGCGCGTGGAGGCGCGCTGGAGCCTCCCCACCTCGCCGCGGGCGGTGCCCCCGCGGGGCGGTGGTGAGCCTGCGGCGCGACGGGGCGAGCCGTTGGCGCCCCACCCCGCCTGCAGAGGCCACCGCCCTCAGCCAGCAGGCCTTGCCGGGGAGTCGACGGCACGCCAGAGCGCACCCAAGGCGCACCACCGTCCGGGCTGCACCAGCACCGCAGCCGCGTCGCCGGCGCGCCACTCCCCCGCCGCGGGGAGGTGTCCCGCGTCGGCGTCCCCCGGGCGCTCGTCCACAGCC
>PWFH01000134.1 GCA_003553795.1 Egibacter sp.
CCCCCGGGCGGCTCACGGGCCGGCGTAGAGGTCCTCGGGCGTGGTGACCCCCGCACCTGAGCGGGCGAGCACCTCGATGACGTCGGGTCGGCCGTAGGGGCTCGCGGCGAGCGTCGAGGCCACCCGCCCGCGCAGGGTGTCGCCGTCGACGCCGGTGGCCCACAGCGCCGTGGCGGCCGCAGCGGGGGTGCGGTCGCGCAGTGCGAGCGCGTCGACGGCGGGGGCGTCCTCGCCGGAGGGCCACCACGGCCCGCAGGCCGCACCCTCACGGGCGCCGAGCCAGTCGCGCGCGACCGCGGCCATGGCCGCCGACTGCGCCTCGGCGAGGCGGTCGGCGTGGGCGGCGAGGACCTGCTCGCCCCGGCCGAGCTCGAAGGCCTCCCGGTTCGGCGCGACGAGCGAGAGCCACAGCCGCAGCAGCGGGTCGCGGACCTCGTAGCGCACCCGGCGGGTGCGCCGGGGGTCCTCGCCGACCGGGGTCTGGCGCTCGAGGAGACCGAGCCCCTCGAGCGAGGCCAGCGCCTCGGAGGTCGTCGCCGGCGCGAGCCCGGCGCGCTCGCGGATCGCGGTGAAGCTGCGCGCGCCGAGCGCGACGAGCTCGAGGACGCGCGCTGCGGCCGAGGCGGGGCTGAGCTCCTGGAGGACGACGAGGCCCTCTTCGCCGAGGGGGGCGCCGGGTCCGTCGAGCAGGGCGGTGAGGTTCGCGCGGGCGTCGAGCCGGCCGTCCCACAGCCCGAGGTAGCGCGGCATCCCCCCGACGGTGAGCGCGGCCTCGAGCGCGGCCTCGGCGTCGCCGTCGACGAGCAGGGCGGCCTCCCGCCAGGTGAACGGCGCGAGGCGCAGGTGCGCGTCGGCGCGGCCGAACAGCGGCGCGTCGGCGGCGACGAGCTCCTCCATGAGCCCGACGTGGCTGCCGGCGAGCACGACCGAGAGGTCGGCGTCGCCGCGGTGGTCCCAGCGCGCCTGCAGCGTCGAGGGCAGCGACGGGTCGCCCTCGCAGAGGTAGGGGAACTCGTCGAGGACGAGCAGCAGCGGCTCCTCGCGGCTGCGCGCCAGGAGATAGCCCAGCGCGGCGTCCCAGCTCTCGAGGTGGCCGAGGTCGAGGAGGTCACCGGGTGCAGGCGGGGCGACCGCCCGCAGGCGCTCCTCGAGGCGGCGCAGCGCCTCGGCGACCGGCGCGCGCGTGCCGGGCAGGAAGACCGCCCGGCGCCGGCCCTCCTCGGACAGCTGCCCGGCGAAGTGGTCGAGCAGCGCGGTCTTGCCGACGCGGCGCCGCCCGGAGACGACGACGAGCCCAGGGGTGCGCCCGACCGCCCGGTCGAGGGCGGCGAGCTCCCGTTCGCGGTTGACGAACTTCATCGTGGCCGAAGTTTGCCACAGCCGAACGGAGAAGTCGTGGAGGTGCGTCGACCGGTTCGGCCCCCGAGCGGCGTGCCGGTGGTGCCGACCGCCTTCGGGCCAGGCGCAGTGGGCGGGTGGCTAGGAGTCCTGCACCTTGCGCACGTGCTTGGGCTTGAGGGTGCCGACGCCGTGCATGTTGCCGTGGAAGCGCTCGGCGGTCGCGAAGACCGCGATCGCCGCGACGAGGAGGGCGAGACCGCCGAGGAGGGTGAACAGCGCGACGGCCTCGGGCATGAAGAACGTCACGATGAGCACGGCGAAGCCGGCGAAGAGCAGGCGCATGCCGAGGCGCTGCCCGGAGTTGGCGATCGACCCGCGCGGGCCTCCGCCGGGCGCCTCCTCGCCGTCGGTCTCCGTCGCGGGGATCCGCGCCCAGTCGCTGTCGTAGTCGCGGCTCTGCAGGCGCTGCGGGTTCGCCGTCGACGGGCCGGGCAGGCGCGTCGCCTCGCGGTCACTCATCACGTCCTCCTGCGTCGGTGCCAGGGCCCGCCGCCCGCGGTAGGCCCTCCGCGGATGGCGCGCCGCCGGTGCGCTCGTCCCCATCATCGCGCATCGGCGGCAGCGCGTCGCGCGCGACCTTGCCGAGGGCGCCACGCGGCAGGTCCTCGACCCACGCCAGGGCCTTCGGCGCGGCTGCCCGGCCGAGGCGCGCGGCGACCTCGGCGCGCAGCGCGGCGGCGAGTGTCCCATCGACGGGCTGGGCCTCGCCCGGGCCTGGGGACGCCTCGGGGGCCGGCTCGGCGGGCACGAGCCAGGCGAGGACCGCCTCGCCCCACTCGGGGTCGGCGCGGCCGGCGACGTAGGCCTCGGCGACCGCGGGATGCTCCGCGAGGGTCTCGGCGACCGCGGCGGCGGCGACGTTCTCGCCGCCGGTGACGATGACGTCGTCGGCGCGGCCGAGGACCTCGAGCCGGCCCTCGTCGAGCCGGCCGAGGTCGCCGGTGACGAGCCAGCCGTCCTCGCAGGCCGCTGCCGTGGCCGCCGGCTCGTCGAGGTAGCCGTCGAAGAGCAGCGGCCCGCGCAGGCGGATGCGCCCGTCGGCACCGACCGCGGCCTCGACGCCGTCGAGCGGACGGCCGTCGTAGACACAGCCGCCGCAGGTCTCGGTCATGCCGTAGCTCTCGACGATGCGCGCGCCGGCCGCACGGGCCTCGGCGACGAGGCCCCGACCGGCCGCCGCGCCACCGAGGAGGATCGCCCGGAAGCGCGCGAGGTCGACGCCGGCCTCGAGCAGGCGGCGCAGCTGGGTCGGCACGAGCGCGACGTGGGTGACGGCCGTCTCGGCGGCGACCGCGGCCGGGTCGAAACGGGGGTGGATCACCGGGGCGGTGCCGAGCGCGCGGGCGCGCAGCAGCACCGCGAGCCCGGCGACGTGGTGCGTCGGCAGGCAGCACAGCCAGCGGTCGTCGGGCCGGGCGCCGAGCCGGTCCAGGCTCGCGCGCACCGCGGCGTCGAGCGCGCCGCGGCTGAGCGCGACCGCCTTGGGCCGCCCGGTGGCCCCGGAGGTCACGACGACGAGCCCGGTGCCCGGCGGCAGCGCGCGGGGACCGGGCAGCGCCCGGGTGCCACGGCGATCACCGATCGTGACCGGGCGCAGCCGCGCGAGCAGACGGGCGGTGGCCTCCTCGCCGAGGTCGGGGTCGAGCGGGGCGAGCGCGTCGCCGGCCTCCCACGCCTCCCAGAGCGCCTCGGCCAGTGCCTCGCCCGGCGGCAGCGCGACGGCGCGCAGGCGCGCGGCCTCGGCGGGGTCGGCATCTATCCTGGCCACGACGCGCCACGCTACCCGCACCGAGGAGCCCGCCGCCGTGCCCGAGACCGCCGCCGACGCCGCCGAGGTGGGCCCGTGCCCGCGCCCGTCGAGCGCGCGTCGGTGAGCGCGCGGGTCTGGCTCGACGCCGCCCGCCCCCCGACCCTGCCCGCCGCGGTCGCGCCCGTCCTCGTCGGCACGGCGCTCGCCGAGGGCTTCACCGCCTGGCGCTTCGTCGCCGCGCTGCTCGTCGCCCTCGCCTTCCAGGTCGGCGTGAACTACGCCAACGACTACTTCGACGGGGTCGGCGGCATCGACACCCCCGACCGCGTCGGGCCGCGGCGGGCGGTGGCCTCCGGGCTCGTCGCGCCGGCGGCGATGCGCGCCGCGATGCTCGCGGCCTTCGCCGTCGCGCTCGCCAGCGGCCTCGCCCTGGCCGTGGCGGTGGGCTGGGAGCTCGTCGTCCTCGGGCTCGTCCTGCTCGCCGCCGCGCTCGGCTACTCCGGCGGCCCCAGGCCCTACGCCTCGGTCGGCCTCGGTGAGGTCTTCGTCTTCCTCACCTTCGGCCTCGCGGCCACCGCCGGCTCGGCCTACGTCCAGGACGCCACGGTGCCGCTCGCCGCGTGGCCGGCGGCCTCGGCGATGGGGCTGCTCGCCGCGGCCCTGCTCATGGTCAACAACCTCCGGGACCTGCCGACCGACGCCGCGGTCGGCAAGGCCACCCTCGCGGTGCGCCTCGGCGAGGCCCGCGCCCGCCGCGCCTACGCGGCGATGCTCGCAGGCGCGCTCGCGCTCGTGCCGCTCGTCACCCTCGCCGGCGGCGGCCTCGGCGCGCTCGCGGGGCTGGCCGCCGCCCCGCTCGCCGTCGCGCCGATCCGCGGGGTGCTCGGCGGCGACGCCGGCCTCGCGCTCGTCGCCGCGCTGCGGGCCACCGGCCGGCTCCAGCTCGCCGTCGGGGTGCTCACCACCGCCGGGGTGCTGCTCGCCCCGGCGCTCGGCGGTGAGGCGGCACTCGCCGCGCTCGGCGGTGAGGCGGCCCTCGCCGACCGCATCGTTGAGCCCGCCCCCGCCGCCCTCGCCGGGGGGAGCGCGTCGTGAGGGCGCCCTTCGCGCTCGACCTGCGCACGGCGTTCCGCGGTGTGCGCCGTCGCAGCGGCGTGCTGCTCGCCGGGCCCGCCGGCTGGGGCGAGTTCTCCCCGTTCCCCGACTACGGCCCCGAGATCGCCGCGGCGTGGCTGGCCTGCGCGCGCGAGGCCGCCGAGGAGGGCTGGCCGGCTCCGCGCCGTGAGGTCATCGCCGTCAACGCCACCGTGCCCGCGGTCGGCCCGGAGGCGGCGCACGCGATCGTGGCCGCCTCGGGCTGTGCCACCGCGAAGGTCAAGGTCGCCGAGGCCGGGCAGTCCCTCGACGACGACCTCGCCCGCTGCGAGGCGGTGCGCGACGCCCTCGGGCCGCACGGGCGCCTGCGCGTCGACGCCAACGCCGCCTGGGACGTCGACGAGGCCGTCGCGGCGATCCGCGCGCTCGACCGCTTCGACCTCGAGTACGTCGAGCAGCCCGTCGCCTCGCTCGCCGACCTCGCGCGGGTCCGCGCCCGCGTCGACGTGCCGCTGGCCGCCGACGAGTCGGTGCGCACCGCCGAGGACCCCCTCCACGTCGCCGGGCTCGACGCCGCCGACGTCGTCGTCCTCAAGGCCCAGCCGCTCGGCGGGGTGCGCCGCGCCCTTGCCGTGGCCGAGGCCGCCGCCTCCCAGGCCGACCTCGCCTTCGTGGTCTCGAGCGCCGTCGAGACCTCGGTGGGCCTGGCCGCCGGCGCGGCGCTGGCCGGCGCGCTTCCACGGCTCGACCACGCCTGCGGCCTCGCGACGCTGCCGCTGCTCGACGGCGACGTCACGAGCACGCCGCTCGCCCCCCGCGACGGCTGGCTCACCGTGCCCGAGACCAGCCCCGAGCCCGACCTCCTGCGCGCCGTCGCACCCCCGCCGGAGGAGGCCGCGGCGCTGCTCGACCGCTTCGAGGCCGCCGAGGCCGCCGCCGGGCCGATCGGCGAGGAGGACCGGTGAGCGCGCCGACCGCGCCGAACCCCTCGACGGCCTTCGCGCGGGTGCTCGTCGACGAGCTCATGCGCGGCGGGGTCACCGACGCGGTGCTCGCGCCGGGATCGCGTTCGGCGGCGCTGGCCTTCGCCCTCGCCGAGGCCGAGGGCCTGCGGCTGCACACCAGCATCGACGAGCGCTCGGCGGGCTTCGTCGCCCTCGGCCTCGCCCGCGCGAGCGGCCGCCCCGCGCCGGTGCTCGTGACCTCGGGCACCGCCGCGGCCAACCTCCTGCCCGCCGCGGTCGAGGCCGACGCCGCCGGCGTGCCGTGGCTCGCCCTGACCGCCGACCGCCCGCCGGAGCTGCGCGACGCCGGCGCGAACCAGACGATCGACCAGACCCACCTCTTCGGGCGCCGGACCCGCTGGTTCCACGACCCAGGACCGCCCGAGGACCGGCCCGGCGCGGTCGCGGCGTGGCGGTCGATGACCGCCCGCGCCCTCGCCGAGGCTGAGGGACGCTCGGGCCGGCCCGGTCCCGTCCAGCTCAACCTCCCCTTCCGCGAGCCGACGGTGCCCGCGAGCGACGACGGGCGCAGCAGCGCCGCGCCGTTCACCGCCGATCTCGCCGGGCGCCCCGACGGCGCGCCGTGGACGCGCGTGGCCGCCGCGCCGCGGTCGGTGCCCGCAGAGGCCGTCGCCTCGCTCGCCGACCTCGTCGCCGCGACCGAGGCGGGGGTGGTCCTCGCCGGCGACGCCGAGGTCGATCCCGCTGCGGCCGCCGGCCTCGCCCGGGTCTGCGGCTGGCCGCTGCTCGCCGAGCCGCTCTCACCCGCGCGGGCCCACGCCGAGACGGTCAGCACCGCGCACTGGCTCGCCTCCGCCCCGGCCTTCGCCGAGGCCCACCGCCCCGAGGTCGTCCTGCGCCTCGGCCGCAGCGGGCTCAGCCGGCCGCTCGCGGGCCTCCTCGCCGGCGCGACCGAGGTGCTCGTCGACCCCGACGGCCGCTGGCTCGACCCCTCGCACGCCTTGGCCACCCTGCTCGTCAGTGACGTCGACACGACCGCGCGGGCGCTCGCCGCGGCGCTGCCCGGCCGTGGGCCCTCCGCGTGGTCGCGCGCCTGGGCCGACGCCGAGGCGCGCGCACGGGCCGCCCTCGACGCCGCCCTCGACGCCGAGCCGGGGATGAGCGAGCCGCGCACCGCCCGCGACGTCGCCGCGGCGGTGCCCGGCGGCGGCGCGCTCGTCGTCGCCTCGTCGATGCCGGTGCGCGACCTCGACGCCACGATGGCCGCCCGCGACGGGCTCGTCGTCCACGCCAACCGGGGGGCGAGCGGCATCGACGGCTTCGTCGGCACGACCCTCGGCATCGCGCTCGGCCACGACGGGCCGACGGTCGCGCTGGCGGGGGACCTCTCGCTGCTCCACGACGTCGGCGCGCTGCTGCTGCGCGCCGACGGGCCGCTCGACGTGACGATCGTCGTCGCCGACAACGACGGTGGTGGGATCTTCAGCCACCTGCCGCAGGCGGCCTACCCGTCGGTCTTCGAGCGCGTCTTCGGCACGCCCCACGGCGTCGACCTCGCCGCGCTCGCCGCGGCGCACGGCCTCCCCTACGAGCGCGTCGACGACCCCGCCGCGCTCGGCGACGCGGTGCGGCGCAACCTCGATGCCGGGGGCGTGCGGCTCGTCGCGGTCGCCACCGAGCGCGAGGAGCAGGTGGCGGTGCGTCGCCGCCTCGGCGCTGCGGTGGCCGCCGCGCTCGACTGAGCCCGGGCGCCCCCCTGCGGCGTGGCTCTCGCGGCGGCGCCCCGTGCGGCGAGTGGCGGATCGGGTTGCGGTGAGTGCGCTCAGTCGCCACTCGCGGGTGGGGCCGGATGCACGGCGGCGTGGCCCCCGCGGCGATTGGCGGATCGGGGGGCTGTGAGCGCGGTGAGTCGCCACTCGCGGGTGGGGCCGGGTGCTCAGCCCTCGACGGCCGAGGCCATCGCGCGGAGCTTGAGGCGGGTCTCCTCGAGCTCGTCCTCGGGCAGCGACGCGGCGACGATGCCC
>PWFH01000124.1 GCA_003553795.1 Egibacter sp.
ACAGCCGCGAGAGGAACGCCGCCATCTCCGCGCGACTGACCGCGGCGGAGGGGCCGTAGCGCAGCCGCGAGCGCCCCTGGACGATGCCGACGCCCGCGAGGCGGTTGATGTCGTCCTCGTGAGAGGTGAAGCGCGTGTCGTCGATGAAGAGGTCCCGCCCGGCGGGCAGCTCCGCCGGCGCGGCGTGGTCGTAGGCACGGGCGACGAAGGAGGCCATCTGCGCGCGGGTGACCGGCGCGCGGGGCCGGTAGCGGCCGTCGGTGCCCCCGGCGACGATGCCGACCGCGGCGAGGCGGTCGATGTCGTCGACGTGGGCGTTGTCGGCGGAGACGTCACCGAAGGCGCGCGGCGGGTCGGTCGGCAGGAGGTCGGGGTCGACGCCGTCGAGCCAGCGCGCAAGGAAGCTCGCCATCTGCCCCCGGGTGACGTCGGCGAACGGCCCGTAGGCGTCCTCGCTCACCCCGCGGGTGAGGTCGTAGAAGACGATGCAGGCGATCGCGTCGGCAAACGGCGTCGCCGCGCCGTCGGCGAACGGTGAGTCCGGCACGATGTCGGGCGGGCAGCCGTGCACGGTGATGTCGCGGGCGCCGGGGCCGGCGTCGAGGTAGACGAAGAGGCTGTTGGCCACCGAGCGGCCGGTCTCGCTCGGGCGGTTGGTCACCGACCCGCCGATCGTCATCGTCGTCGAGCCGCCGCCGTCGAGGTTGAGCCCGTCGACGGCACCGAGGGCCCGCAGGAGGTCCCGCAGCTCGGCGAGGGTCACCCCCACCGAGTGGCCGGTGCGCCGCCCGTCGACGGTGACGAGGAGGAGCTCGTCGTCGGCGGTGCGCGCCACCGCCGTGCGCGGCTGGCGGCCGTTGCGGTGGGCGTCGCTGAAGGCCTCGCGCTCCCAGTCCGTCGACGAGGTCGCCCTGCCGCCGCGCAGCAGCAGCGGCCCGCCGGGCAGCGCCTCGGTGACCGCCTCCCAGGCCGCGGCGTTGCCGCCGGCCGGACCGAGCCGCACGTCGAAGGCGCCGTCGCTGCCAAGCGTGAGGCCCTCGAGCAGGCCGCGGGAGGTGCCGTGGGCGATGAGCAGCGAGCGCCCGTCGGGCACGGCGACGACCTGCCCGCTGTCGGAGGCGACCGCGCGGTCGCGCACCGTGGCGACGGTCCGCCCGCCCGGGGGCAGGTCGACCTCGTCGAGCACGACGACCGTCGAGCGCGGCGGCACCGCGACGCTGCGCCCGTAGCGGCGGTCGTAGAGCAGCACCTCGCCGTCGGCGTACCAGTCATCGACGCGGCTCGAGCCGTCGTCGACCCGCGCGGCGCGGTTGACGTCGTCGACCTCGGTGACCTGCCCGTCGGCGGCGGTGACCGCGACGTCGACGGTGAGCAGGTCCATGAGCACCCCACCGTCGGGGGCCAGGCCCAGGGAGCTGCGCGGGCGGCGGTTGCCCGAGCGCCCGAGGCGCGCCTCGCCGGCGAGCACCCGGCCGCGCTCGACGTAGAGGCCGTTGGGCACCCCCACCGGCCACGACAGCCAGTAGCCGCCGTTCGTGCCGGCCACCGCCCCGCGGGAGGTCTCCCCCGAGGCCATCGACCGCGGGGTGTCGAGGCCGGAGAGCACGCCGCGGGCCAGACGTGGGCGCAGCGTGAGGTGCTCGGCGCCGGCGGGCATCCGCAGGACGTCGCCACGCGCGACCTGCCCGTCGGCCAGGCGCACCCGGAAGGTCTCGTGGACGAGCTCGTCGACGACGCGCTCCCGTCCGGTGCGCTCATACGACAGCGCCTCGGCCGGCGGGGCCACGCCGAGCAGGAGCGCGCCGGCGAGCGCCACCGCGACCATCACCCGCGCGGACACGCCGTGCACTGCCGTCCTCCCCGAGGCCTGCGCCGCCCCCGACCGGGCGGTCACGATGAGCGTCGTTACTCGACGCCGCAGCGTAGCGGCCGCGCCGCGACCGATGGGCCAAGCCCACCCCCCGTTAGCCCGGGCTGGCGTGCAACCGGACACGACCGTCGGGCAGGGTGGCGCCCTCGGCGGCCAGGACCCCCACCGCACCGGCCTGGGTGCCCTCCCCATCCGGCAAGCCCGCCTCTGGACTTGACCCCTGTGGGCGGACACCCCGACATTCGACCTACACGTCTCCGCCTCTTCAGCCTACGTTTCTCCGGCCTCGTCCAGGGGCCGACCAAGCTCTTCGCGCGGACGAGGGCGGGGCGGACGCCATCGACGCCTACGCGGCCGGTGCACGTGCGTCGACGACCTCGGGTTGAGGCTCGTCGGCGGTTCGAGGCCACCCTCGAGTCCCGACCCGTGCGGCCGCGGCGCTGAGCCTGCCGACGCTTGCAGACCGCTCCCGCGGGAGGGCAGCAACCGCTCAGGCGTCGGTCGCGGTGTCCTGGAGGCTCGCGGTGATGTCGCGGTGGGCGTGCAGCACCCGGAGGACGTCGAGGTGGTCGGTCTGCTCCAGGTAGAAGATGAGGTGGGGGAACCGCCTCAACGGGTGTGCCCGCAATCCCGGCCAATCGAGATCGACGGCGTAGCGGGGGGACCCGATCCCCGGTTGCCGTGCGATGGCGGTGAATGCCTGTTCCACCGCCTCGATGAAGCGACGCGCGGTGGCGACGTCAGCAGCCGTTGCGTAGTGAGCAGCGGCAGCGCGCAGATCCTCGGTGGCGAGCCTGCGGGGGACGACCCGGGAGCGCTCACCCACCCGACGCCGTGTCCACCTCGTCGCGCAGATCGTCGAAGTAGCGGTCGTCGGCGACCGGCCCTGGCTCGGAGGCCGCGCCGGCGAGAAGGAGGTCACGGAGGTGCTGGCGGTCCTGGTCGCGTCGGATCAGATCGCGGATGTACTCGCTGGTCGTGCCGTAGCGACGCTGGGCGATCTGATCGTCCACGAACGCGCGGAGGGACTCAGGCAGCGAGACGTTCATCGTCGGCATGCCCGCAGTCTAAGGCGCCTTGGCAATCTTTGGCAAGGACGGCGCCGCGCCGGGTGCGTTCCTCAGTGGTCGTGCGACCCCGTCCCGCGTCGGTGCGGCCTCCATCTCCTCCTGCGGCGACGCGCCTGCGCGCGACCCGTCAGGCCCGACGAGCGCTCAGCTGCCCGCCGCGGCCTCGGCGGCCAGCAGCGCGGCGATGCGTTCGCCGGCGCGACCGTCCCACAGCGGCGGGCGCTCGGTCGGGAAGGCCGCGCGCCCCTCGAGGACCGCGGCGGCCGCGTCGGGCAGCGTCGCGGCCGACACGAGCCGGTTCGTGCCGTGGGTCAGGGTGATCGGCCGCTCGGTGCTCTCGCGCAGGGTCAAGCACGCCACATCGAGGATCGTCGTCTCCTCCTGCACTCCCCCGGAGTCGGTGACCACGAGCGCGGAGCCGGCCACGAGCGAGAGGAACGGCACGTAGCCGAGCGGCTCGACGACGCGCACGCCGGCGGCGTCGTCGAGCCCGGCCTCCGCGAGCGCCGCGCGACCGCGCGGGTGCAGCGGCAGGAGCACCTCCACGGCCTCGCCGACCTCGGCGAGCGCGGCGACGACCCGGCGGGCCTGGCCGGGGTCGTCGACGTTGGCGGGGCGGTGCAGCGTCGCGACCGCGTAGCGCTCGGGCAGCCCGAGCCGGCGGCGCTCGCCGTCGGGGTCGAGCCGCCCGCGTGCGGCGACGAGCGAGTCGATCATCGGGTTGCCGACGAGGTGGATGCGACCGGCCTCGACGCCCTCACGGGCGAGGTGGGCGATCGCCTCGGGGCTCGTGGCGAGCAGGAGGTCGGCGAGGGCGTCGGTGACCCGCCGGTTGACCTCCTCGGGCATCGTCGGGTCGAAGCTGCGCAGGCCCGCCTCGACGTGGGCGAGGCGCAGGCCGAGCTTCGCGGCGACGAGGGCGGCGGCGAGGGTGGAGTTGACGTCGCCGTAGACGACGACGAGCCCGGGATCGACCTCGGTGAAGGCGGCCTCGAGGCCGGTCAGCAGCGCGGCGGTCTGGGTGGCCTGGGTGCCCGAGCCCACCCCGAGGTTGACGTCGGGGGCGGGCAGGTCGAGCTCGGCGAAGAAGACGTCGCTGAGCAGCGCGTCGTAGTGCTGGCCGGTGTGGACGAGGCGCTGCGCGACGTCGTGGGCGCGCAGGGCGGTGAGCACCGGCGCAGCCTTCATGAAGTTCGGGCGCGCCCCGACGATGTGGGTGATCGTCGCGGTGGACACGGGCACCTCGCGGCTCGCAGCGGCTCCGGCGGCGACCAACCTAGCGGAGCGCGTGCGAGGCTCGGAGCACGGCCTCCCGCCAGCCGCACCGGTCCGCCGACGCCCAACGGTCCACCGACGCCCGGCGGCTCACCGGCGCTCGGTGGCCACTACGACGTACTCGGCCATCGCCGCCTGCCCGTCAGGGCCACGCACGAAGGTGGCGAGGACCTCCTCGCGGGAGACCTCCCCGCCCACCAGGGCGTAGTCGACGACCGCGCGGACCTCGCCGGCCCCGGCGTCGACCTCGGCCACCCGCACGATCCTCGCCCCGGCGAGCCGCCCCTCCCAGAACGCCCTGAAGTCCTCCGCGGTCCAGCCCTGCCTGGCCGCGAGCTCGGGCGCGAGGTAGGCCCTCGCAGCATCGAGGTCGCCCCACTCGAGCGCGTCGACGTAGCCGGCGAAGGCCGCGACGACCTCGGGCTCGGCGAGCGGCGCGGCGGGGTCGCCGGCAGCCTCCCCGCGCTCCCCGCGCTCCGGGCGGTCCTCGCCGGCCTCCCCACGATCGTCACCGCCGCGCCCGTCGCCACCCTCGTCGGGTGCCTCCGGCGCCTCCCGGGCAGCCGACGCCTCCTCACCCTGCTCCGCGCCTGGTACGCCCGCCGACGCCGGCTCCTCGGCCGTCTCGGCGACGGGGTCGGAGGCGACGACGGCGGGGCGGTCCTCGGTGGGCCCCCACCACCGCATGCCGAAGAAGCCCGCGGCGAGTGAGAGCACGGCGGCGAGCCCGAAGAGCCCCCACCACAGGGCGTGAGGGCGGCGTGGGGGGTTGGCGGCGGGGGCCTCGCCCGAGGGTCGACCGGCGGCCGGGGGTGGCGGCGGAGGTGGGGGCATCGGCGCCGGTGGCACCGCCAGACGCTGCTCGACACCCCAGCGTTGCCCGTCCCACCAGCGCTGCCCGCCCGAGCCCGAGGGGTCGTCGTACCAGCCCGGTGCCGGCGTGTGCGCCATGCCTCCCCCGACCGTCGCGGTCCTCCCCCTGAGGACCAGCCCAGCCACCGCGTCGCCGCGGCGCGGAGCCTAGCGGCTCACGTCGCCGCGTCGTAGGCCTTGACGACCTCCTTCGGGCTGCCGTCGGCCTTGAGCACCCCCTGCTCGAGCCACAGCACCCGGGTGCAGGTCCCCTTGATGACGCCCATCGAATGGCTCACGAGGAAGATCGTGCCCGCCGCGGCGCGCAGCTCGTCGATGCGGCCCTGACTGCGCGCCCGGAACGACTTGTCGCCGACGGCGAGCGCCTCGTCGATGAGCAGGACATCAGGGCGCACCGCCGAGGAGATCGCGAACTGCAGCCTGGCGCGCATCCCCGAGGAGTACGTCCGCAACGGCAGGTCGATGGCGTCCTCGAGGCCCGCGAACTCGACGATCTCGTCGAAGCGCTCCTCGATCTCCTTCCGGGAGAGCCCGAGGGCGAGCCCACCGAGCAGGACGTTGCGCCGGCCCGAGACCTTCGGCTGCAGCGCCGCGCCGACCCCCAGCAGGGCGGCGGAGCCGCGCACGAGGATGCGGCCGTCGGTGACCGGCATGAGCCCGCCGATGGCCCGCAGCAGCGTCGACTTGCCCGATCCGTTCGAGCCGATGACCCCGATGGCCTCCCCGGCGTAGGCGGTGAAGGAGACGTCCTTGACGGCCTCGATCGCCCGTGACTCGCGGCTCTTGAACTTGCTTGCGACGAGGCTGCGCAGCGACTGCCGGCGGTCCTCGTAGACCCGGTAGGTGATGTCGACACTCTCGCACACCACCGTGGGCTCCGCCCGGGCGTGCTCAGCGCCATCGCCGCTGTGCCGGCCCGCGGGATCGGTCACGGGCTCGGCGGGGCGCTCACCGGTCACGTCGGCCTCAGCCACGGCCGTACCGATCCTCACCGGCGCGGAAGAAGATGAAGC
This sequence comes from Egibacter sp., assembly GCA_003553795.1. Lineage (GTDB taxonomy): Bacteria > Actinomycetota > Nitriliruptoria > Euzebyales > Egibacteraceae > T1Sed10-49. The sequence goes on from PWFH01000124.1 coordinate 6,102, forward strand.
CGCCGACGAGCAGCGCGAGGGTCCAACCGACGGCGACGGCGACGTGGAGCGGTTCGATGGCCATCTCGGCGAGCAGCGGCCCGCGGGCCAGCGAGACGAAGGCGAAGAAGGGGTTGAAGTCGAAGAAGGCGAGCACCGCGGGGTCGCTGACGAAGCGCGAGGGGAAGTAGAGGACGCCTGAGCCGTAGAAGGCGAGGCGGAACACGTAGGGCAGGACGTTCTCGATGTCGCGGAAGAGATCGGTGAGTCGGGCGACGATGAGCGCCGCGCCGAGGTTGAACACCGACTGCAGCAGCAACGCCGGTGCGAGCAAGACCCATTCGGGACCGGGCACCTCCCCCGTGGCCATGACGATCGCGAGCATGACGACGATCGCCGGCAGGAACGCGATCGAGTGCCCGACGACGGTGGCCAGCGGCAGGATCGCTCGGGGGAAGCGGATCGACCGGATGAGCCCTTCGTTGGAGACCCCCGCGCCCGAGCCGGTGATGATCGTCTTCTGCGAGTAATGGAAGACGAACACGCCGATGACGATGAACGCGGGGAAGTTCTCGACCCCACGGCTGATGTCGAGGAGGACCCCGAAGACGAGGTAGTAGACCCCGGCGAGCAGCAGAGGGTTGAGGACGTGCCAGAGGTTGCCGAGCACACTGTCCATGTGCTGCCCGCGCAGCTCGCCTCCGGCGATCGCCATGGCGAAGTCCCGGCGCTGCCACGTCTCCCTGAGGTAGGCGCCGAAACCGGGGCGCATGACGACCGGCTTGAGGTCGTCCCCGGAGGAGGCAGGCGGTCTCGACATTCGGGCGCTCTCGCACGGTCGGGCTAGCAGGGGAGGGTGCCACGAAGGCTAGCGCACGCCGGCCCGCCCGCCCCGGCCGGCCGGCCGCCGCACGTCGGGCGGCACGAGCGTCGGGCGGCCCCCGCCCATCTCTCGCACCTTCAATGGAGCCTTCGTCCGCCCCCACGGCCAAACGCTCCGCCGCACCGGTGAGGCCGCCCCGGATGCCGGGCGGGGCGGCCAACCGCCGGGCGGGGCGGCCAACCGGGCCGGGCTCACGGGTCGGGGAGGTTGCCCGCCCGGATGTGCATCTCCAGGGAAC
>PWFH01000206.1 GCA_003553795.1 Egibacter sp.
AGTCTGGGCCGCGAGGTGGAGCAGTTCGGTAGCTCGCCGGGCTCATAACCCGGAGGTCGGAGGTTCAAATCCTCCCCTCGCAACGAGAGAAGCCCCTGGCGACCCCAGGGGCTTTCTCATGCTTGCGCCGAGCATGGGCTCCCACCCTCCAAGCGGGGCCATCGCCGACGAGGGGTCGTGGCGTGCGGTGTTCGGGTGGCGATGCCCACCCAGCCCCTCTCGCTCCTGGCCATGGGACGAGGCTCGAGCGCACCGTGAGGCTCGAGCGCACCGTCGGGAAGGCCCTCATGCCGAAGAAGCGTCGCAAGCCCCGCCGTCCGCACCCGTCGCGGCGCCGCGCGCCGAGATCTCCGGGGCCCGGGTCCGGGCCGCCGCCGGGTGAGCCCGACCTCATCGCCGAGGTGGCGGGCATGCTCGGCGAGCAGCACCCGTGGCACCTGCTCGGGTTCGCCAGCGCCCTGCTCGAGGCGGTCGACGCCGAGCGCCGCGCCCCGTTCGGCGCGGTCGACGCGGAGGGGGCCGGCCCGGGCCTCGGCGAGCTCGTCGAGTCGTTCATCGAGGTCGACCTGCGCGAGACGACGGCGCTGCTGGCCGCGCTCGCGGAACTGGTGGCTGACGAGGTGCTCGCCCGGCGCCTGCGCCGCGAAGTCGCCGGGCGGGCGCATCCGCTGCCCGGATGGCTTGCCGGCCTGGCGCCGTTGCGGATCGAAGGCGCGGCTGAGAGCGTCCACGTGCTCGGCGACGGCGACAACGTCATGGTGGCGGTCCGCACCGGGACCGGGGACGCGCTCACCGCCCTGCTCTACATCGACCACAATCTCGGCACGGTCGTCAAGGACGCGTTCGTCGTGCCCTCCGGGCTCGATGAGCTGCGCGCGGACTTCGTCGAGGCGTCGGAGCACGACCCGGATCTGCGCACAGTGGACCTCGACCACGCCGACGCACGTGCGAGGATCGACGAGGCGATCGGGACGTGGGCGATCACCTACCCGCCGCTTGAGAGCGACACGTGGCCGGCGTGCCGGCCGCTCGTGGCATGGATCGTCCGCCACTTGCCCGATGGGGGCCACGGCTACGAGCGGCCCGAGTGGAGCGAGCAGGATCGCGCCGCGCTGGCGGCGCGGTTCTTCGCCTCCGCCGACGCCGAGGGTCATGGCGGCGAGGACCGCGACCTGTTCGACACGCTGCTCTCGTTCGCCTGCGACTACGGGCCGGGCGATCCGCTGCGGTGGAGCCCGGTGGCCGTCGAGATCGTGTTGGGCGACTGGTTGCCGCGCAAAGTGGTCGCCGACGCGGCGTTCCTGTCGCGCGCGCCGGCGTTGCTGCGCAGCGTCATCCGCTTCAGCCACGCCGAACGCGGCATCCGCCCAGCCCTGACCGAGGAGACCCTTGCCGCGGTCGATGCCTGCGAGCCCGAGTACGAGCACACGATCCGCAGCTCCGGGCCCCAGGGACCCACGGCGCTGCTCGCTGCGATGGGCGTGGGCCCCGCCGCGACCTCGCAGCCCACGGAAGACGTGGACGCCCACGACACCGACGAGCTCCCGCTGGACTCGCTCGCCCGCGACGTCGGCGGGCCGGACGTGCTCGCCGACCTCGACGACGCCCCCCTGCCCCATGGCGAGCCGTTCGACTGGTCGGTCGTCCCCGACGATGTCCGTGACCACGTGGCGGAGGTGCTCGCCCATCTCGACCGCTGCTGCGAAGAGCTGCTCGATGCCGAGGCCCGCACCGTGTGCCGGCGGCTGCTCGCCGACGTCGTCGCCGGCGACGCCGAAGTCGTTCGTCGCCGCGGCCGCACCGACACCGCCGCGGCGGCGATCGCCTGGGCGGTCGCCAAGGCCAACGGCTGGCTGCGGCCGGACGGGCTGACGGCCAAGGAGCTGCTCGCGTGCTTCGGGGTGTCAGCCAGCGTCAGCCAGCGCGCCAAGACCCTGGTCCAGGCTGCGGGCATCGGCCAGTTCAGCGCCTACCGTCCCCAGCTCGGCAGTCCGCGCTACCTCACCGCCGCACGCCGCCGCGACATCCTCGACACCCGCGACCGTTGGCAGGTCGGCCGCGCGTAGATCCACGGACCCAATGGGACGGGCCGGTACCCTCCGAGGTCGAGCAGTCGCTCGTCGGCGACGCACCGGCCTTCCCCGAGCGGCAAGCCCGAGCAGGAGGAGGCCGCATGTCGCACCGCCGGTCGCAGGACGCACCTGTCGACATCGTCGTGGACACCAGCGGCTGGGACGAGGCCGTGCTCGACAACCTCGCCGATCTCGGCACGTTGTGGGCGGCAGATGGGCTCGAGCCGCTCTACGCCGCCTTGCTCGGACCGCAGGGCGGAGCCTCCGGCGCGGATGCCTTCGAGCCGTTCCTGCTGTTCTCGCGTCACCATCGTGACGAGCCCGACGGCGCCGCGTTCACCGCGCTGCTCCTCTGCACCGACGGCCGCTGGGACAAGGCCACCGGTCGTTTGATCCGCGACATCGCCGATTCCGGCTTCGTCACCCTCGAAGGACTCGACGACCTCGCCGACGCGTTCGCGTGGACCGACGAGCTGTGGCTCGAGGCTCCGGTGGCCTGGCTGGACTGGGACGCCGAGGCGTTCGCCCGCGACGGCACGGTGCCGGTGCGGCGCCGCATCCGCCCGCCACTGCGGCGCTGGGCCGCCGAGCGGCGGGTGCGGCGTGGCTTCGACGACGGCGAGACGCTTCTCGAGCGCGCCCGTTCGCTGCCCGAACAGCACGGCAGCGCCGTCGAACTCGGGCTGCTCGACGCCGCTGACGCGTTGTCCGACGACGGGCGTCAGACCGTCCTCGATGCCGGGCTGGCCTGGTCCCGGGCCGCGGTTCGCCGCCGGGCCCTGGAGGTGCTCGTCGCCTGCGGATCCGTGGACGAGGCGCGCCGTCGGGCCGCCACCGACCCTTCGGCGACGGTGCGGCGCTGGGAGGTCAAGCTGGCGGCGAGGCTCGCCGACAGCGGCCAGGTCGGCCACCAGGAGCGAGCCACGCCAGAGGACTGCGCTGCCGCAGAGCAACCCGGCGAGCCCGGCCACGTGGGCGCGGTGCAGGGCCGCCTCTTCGCGTGACCCGTCCGGTCCGCGCTGGCCGCGAGCCCGTACGCGCGTCGACCTCGTGACGCCTTCGGGCCAAGCCCGGCAGGCCGCAGGGACGCTTCAGCGGAAGCCTGCGGCAGCGCCTGGGTCGGCAGCCAGAGTTTGTCGGCGAGCCCCAGCAGTGGGGTTCTGCACCGATCTGGCGCCGGTGCCCGAGCCCGACACCGTGCTCGAGACGTTCGCCCGGCTCCGCCGGGCACGTCGGACGGTCGGCCACTTCAGGTTCCTGACGGCCTGTCCGAGGCTGTTGGCAATGGGATCTGGTGCTGCGCCCGCGTTGACTGATCAGTTGGTGGCGCGCCTGGCTCATCGTGACGAGGCTGCCATCCATGCTGCCTACGAGTCGCTGGCCGACCCCTTGTTCCGGTTTCTGCGGTCGCGATGCGGTCAGGACGAACTGGCCGGTGACATCGTCGGGGAGACCTTCATCGAACTCATCCGCAGCGCCCCGCGCCTCGAGGGCGGTGTCGAGGGTCTGCGCCGGTGGTTGTTCACCGCGGCGCGCCATAACCTCCTCGATGAGCTACGCAAGCGTCAGCGGCGCGGCGAGGACGTCGCTGCGGACGCTGCCTCCGCGGGTGGCGGCCGTGACCTCGGTCGCTGGGTGGGTGGACAGCGGGCGCCGAGGTCGCCGGAGGAGCACGTCGTTGACGGCGAACGCGACGCGGAGGTGCGCCGGGCCCTGATCGGCCTGCCCGACGCGCAACGAGAGGTCTTGGAGCTGCGTTTCGCGGGCGAGCTCCCCGCGGCGCAGGCCGGCGAGGTCATGGGTCGATCGCCAGGGGGGCGGTGCGCGTCCTCCAGTATCGGGCGCTGAAGGGTCTCGCACGTGCTCTCGGCGATCGGCACCCCGACGCCGACGCGGATCAGGTCGATGCTGACCTCGGAGAGTCGGCGGCGCACGCGACCGCCGCGCGTCCCCGCGGGCCCCCGACAGGACCTGAGGGAACGCCGGACGGAGCAACGCGACGCTTCCCCCATGCGTTGACGGAGTGTCATGCCCACCGCCTCTCGTGCTGGCCGCCGTCCCGGTGATGACCGGGGCGTCGAGGCGCGCGTGCGCGCTGAGCTCGGCACGGGCTCGGTGCCAGCGCACCTGCGGGAGCGCCATCTCGCCGACCTGCGGGCGCTCGCTGCCGCGTTGAGACCGACGGACACCGTCGCTGCGTCGAGCTGGACGCAACAACGCAGCCCGGCTGAAGGGGATGCCGCAAGCTCGGCGAGCGAGCGCCGACCGGCCACCCTCGATCGGACACGCGGCGCACCGGGCAGGCGAGCCGGCCGACGCTTCGTGCCGACGAGCTTGCCGCGAGCGGCTGCGGCGGCACTGGCGGCGTGCGCGGTGCTGACGGTGGGAGCGGGCTCTGCCGTCGCCGCATCAGCACCCGCGCTGCCCGGCGAGATGCTGCACCCCGTCAAGCTCACCGTCGAGCAGGTGGGCGTCGCGGTGTCATGGAGCGACGACGCTGCGGTGGATGCTCACTTGGAGGTCGCCGCCGGGCGTCTCGAGGAAGCGCAGCGGCTGGTGGCCGGCGACGGCGACTTCGACGAGTTGCGCGCGACGCTGGAGCGTCACGCCGCAGCGCTGGCTGCAGCGCGTGAACGCGCTGGAGGCGACCCCGCGCTCGAGGCAGCGGTCGACGACGCTGCCGGTGTCGCCACGGCGCGGCTGTCGGAGCTGTTGAGCCGACTGCCCGAGACGGCCTCGCCGCAGGCAAGGGAGGCGCTCGACCGCGCGCTCGAGCGTCTCGCGCCTGCTGCCTCCGGAGAACGGGACACGCGGCGCGGTGCGCCAGCGCGAGACGACGTGCCCGGGGTGCAGTGGCCGGTTCCCGTCGCCTCACGCGACCACGGTGGCCAACCGCGCCCGCGGGAGGGTCGCAGCGGCGAGATCGACGGCGAGACGGTGCGCGCGGCGTTCGTGAGCACCGGTGAGGACTTCCCCGACTCCGTGGCCGCCGGGCCCGGTGCGTTCGCCTCGGGCGCCCCGATCCTGCTCACCGACTCCGACGAGCTGCACCCCGCAGCCGAAGCCGCGCTCGACCGGCTCGACATCGACCACGCCTTCGTGCTCGGTGGCAAGGCGGCTATCTCCGACGACGTGCTCGCCGAGCTCGAAGAGCGCGTCGATACCGTCGAACGTCTCGACGGCGCCAACCGGTCAGAGACCGCCGTGGCGGTCGCCGAGCGGCTCGAGGGTGAGGGCTTCGACTTCGACCCCGCCAACATCGGCCTGGCCACCGCATGGGACTTCGCCGACGCGCTCGCCTCGGCCCCGTACCTCGGCAGCGCACAGGCGCCGCTGCTCCTCGTCGACAGCGATGCCGCCGACGAGCTGCCGGAGGCCGTGACCGACCATCTCGAGGCGCGCGGCTGTGAGATCACGTTCGTGCACATCCTCGGCGGGCAAGCCGCCGTCGGCGCCGACGTCCGAGAGGCTGCACTGGAGTTCGCAAGCTGCCAGGCCGAGGACACGCCCGGCGAGCCCGGTGAGCCACGCAACGGCCAGACCGGCGAGGACGAGTCCGAGCAGGAGTAGCACCTCCACCGTGGCCGACTGCACTCCGCCGGCCATGCCCTGAGAAGAACGCTGTTCGGGAGGGAGCGGCCTGCCGCTCCCTCCCGAATGGCCTCCTCCGACCTCGAGGCGCTCACCGACGGCAGCGTCGAGCGGATCGCCGGTGCGAACCGGAGGGCCGGTCCTGTTGGTTACCCTCGACACACTGCCTGCCGCCACCGAAGGCGAGCTGCGCCGCATCCAACCGGCCACCGACATCACTCTCGGCGGCACCGCTGTGATCTTCCAAGAGACTCAGGGGCACCGCAGCGGGGGTGTGGTCGGCTGGCCGGCACGGCAGGTCAGCTCGTAGTCGTGGCCCTCGACGACCAGCGCAGCCACGTAGCCCGCGTCCGGCGACAGCGTCACCAGCGACCAGCGGCGCGCCGTGAGCGGATCGCCGTGGATCGCCCGCAGCGCTGGAGGCTCGGTGGGGGACACCGAGACCTCGATGCCGTCGAGCGGTCGGGTGAGCCCGTCACCCACCGCCTTCGCGTAGGCCTCCTTCCTCGTCCAGCCGCGGAGAACCGCCCCTTCGAGGTCGCCGTGCGAGAGGGCGGCGAGCTCGGAGCGTTCGCGCCTTGAGAAGCACCGGTCTGCGACGCCCTCGGCCTCTGGAAGGCGGCGGAGGGCCTCGAGGTCGACGCCGACCCGCCGTCCCCGTGCGAACGCGCACAAGGCCAGCCCGCGGGAGCGCGAGGCGTTGAACTCGACCCGCGGATGACCGGAGGCCCGCGGGTCACCGGAGGTCTCGACGGCGAACTCCGGCTTGCCGTTGGGGCCGTAGCGGAAGGTGATGGCGTCGGGTGCGACGTCCACGTAGCCGGCCAGGAGCAGGCGCACGACGCCTCGGGATACCTGAAACCGCTGTCGGTCGCGTGCGAAGGCGAAGGTGCTCGCCCGCTCCTGCTCGTCGGGGGACAGGAGGCCGGCGATCTGCTCGAGGGGCCACGCTGGGTGATCGAGGTGGACGCGCCAGACGTCGACGTCGTGTGACCGCAGGTCGAGCGCTGCCGGCAGGTCTGGCCAGGCGCTCGCGGGTTGGTGGCCGCTGCGGGCTGCCGGCGGCTCGCCGAGTCCTCCCGCGGACGGGTCGCGCGAGCGACGTGCCGGACCCGGGGGATCGGTCGAGAGCCAACGGTGGGTCATGGGGTCAGGGGTTCCAACCCGGCTTGGGCAGGCAGACAGTGGCTCGGCTACCACGCTGAGCTCGGGCTCGCCGGACAGCGCGCCGGAGCTTGCGGCACCGTAGCGCGCCGCACTGCCAGCCGCGAGGTCCTGCCGGCTGCCGGAGCGGGTCCCTGCAATGTCCAGGTGCGTCCGTGCGTCCCACCCCATAGCCGCACCCGCGGACCGTGCCACGCCCGTCGGGGCGAGGGCCGCCGGCCTTCCATCGCGAGGGGCAGAGGGGGAGCTCGTCGTTACGCAGTGCGACATCTGGGGGCAGTCGGGGCGACGAGGGTGCGAGACCACACGGACAGGGAGGGACGCCATGCCACATCCACA
>PWFH01000230.1 GCA_003553795.1 Egibacter sp.
GATCGCGCGCTCTCGATCGTCGGCGCCACCGATGAGCTCCACGACCTCGTCGCCGAGGTCGCCGCGCTCGTGCAGCCCCTCGAGGCCTGGGCCGATGCCGAGGAGCGCTGGGGCGCGCTGCGCCGCCGGGCGCCGCGCTAGACCGCCTGCGCCGCTGGGCGCCGCGCGAGACCGCCTGCGCCGCTGGGCGGCACTCAGCCCTGCGGACGGCGCCGCAGGCGCTTGGTCTGCCCCCGGGCGCGCTTGTCCTCGAGGCGGCGCTGTCGCGCCCGGCGACTCGGCCGGCTCGGCCTGCGCGGCGGTGGGGGAGGTGCGAGGCCCTCGGCGAGCAGCGCGGCGAGGCGGGCGCGGACCGCTTCGCGGTTGCGCGTCTGCGAGCGGTGCTCGCTCGCCGCGAGGATGAGCTCGCCCTCGGCGGTCAGGCGCGGGCCGAGGCGCTCGCGCACCCGGGCGCGCTGGGTCTCCGAGAGGGCGTCGCTGCCCGCGACGTCGAAGCGCAGGACGACCTTCGTCGCCGAGGTGTTCGCATGCTGGCCCCCGGGCCCGCCGCTGCGCGCGAAGGACTCCCGCAGCTCCTCGGCTGGGATGACGACGCCTGGGGCGACCTCGAGAGGCTCCATGCCGCGAGCCTGCCCGCCCGACCTGCGGGGTATCCGCCGGGCCGTGGCCGCGCGGCGCCGTCCGCGGCGTGTGGCGAGCGTGCCCCCGCCGGCCGCCGGGGCCGGCGAGTCGCTAGGGTGCGTCGGGGCCACGACCGTCGGGGCCCGGTCCGGAGGTCCGCGCATGCTCGAGCTGTCGGCGCTCGGCCGTCGCTACGGCGACGTCGTCGCCCTCGACGGGCTCTCCTTCGCCGTCGAGCCCGGGCAGGTCCACGGCTTCGTCGGGGCCAACGGGGCGGGCAAGACCACGGCGATGCGGATCGTCATGGGCGTCGAGCGCGCCGACGCCGGGAGCGTGCGCTGGCGCGGGGCGCCGATCGACGCCGCGGCGCGCCGACGCTTCGGCTACATGCCCGAGGAGCGCGGCCTCTACCCGAAGATGCCCTGCGCACGCCAGCTCGCCTACCTCGCGCGGCTCCACGGCATGCCGAAGGCAGTGGCGCGTGAGCGGGCCGGCGCCTGGCTCGCGCGCTTCGGGCTCGCCGAGCGCGCCGGCGACAAGGTCGAGGACCTCTCCCTGGGCAACCAGCAGCGCATCCAGCTCGCCGCCGCGCTCGTCCACGAGCCCGACCTCCTCGTCCTCGACGAGCCGTTCAGCGGCCTCGACCCGATCGGCACCGACGTCATGGTCGAGGTCCTCCTCGAGCAGGCCGGCCGCGGCGTGCCAGTGCTCTTCTCCAGCCACCAGCTCGAGCTCGTCGAGCGCGTCTGCGACGCGGTGGCGATCATCGACGCCGGGCGGCTCGTCGCCCACGGCGCGGTCGAGTCGCTGCGGCGTGGCGACGGGCCCGACCTCGTCCGCGTCGACGTCGACGCGTCGGCCCCGTCCTGGTGGCAGGGCCTGCCGGGCGTGGGCCTGCACCGCGCCGAGGACGGGCGCGTGCTCCTCGAGCTCGGCCCGGAGGCCGATCCCGACGCCGTCCTCGACGCCGCGAGGGCCGCCGGCTCGGTGCGCCACTTCGGCCTCGTCGAGCGCAGCCTCGCCGAGCGCTATCGCGAGGTCGTCGGCGATCCCCGCGAGGCCGTCGGGCAGGGCCGCTGATGGGCGCGGTCGGTCTCGTCGCGCTGCGCGAGCTCATCGAGCGGGGGCGCTCGAAGGCGTTCCTCATCGCCAACGTCGTCATCGTCCTCGCGATCGCCCTCGGCGTGCTCGCGAGCCAGCTCCTCGGAGACCCGGGGCCGACCCGGCTCGCCGTCGCCGACGAGGAGGCCGACGCGCTGGCCCGGGTCCTCGAGCAGCAGCTGGCCGTGGTCGGCGGCGCTCCCGTCGAGGTGCTCGAGGCCGCCGACGCCGGGGCCGCCGAGGCGCTCGTGCGCGAGGGGGAGGCCGACCTCGCGCTCGTGGGCGACGGCGAGGTGCTCGCCGACGGGGGCGTGCCGCGCGCGCTCGAGCCGCTGCTCGGGCTCGCCGCGCAGTCGCTGGCCCTGCAGGACGCCGTCGCCGACCTCGGGGTGCCCTCCTACCTCCAGCCGCGCCTGCTCGAGGGCTCGCTGACGGTGACGAACGTCGGCGAGGACGACGAGGCACCCGACGAGGCCTCGGCGCTCGTGGCCTTCGGGGCGGTCGTCGCCCTCTACGCCCTGCTCATCATCTACGGGCAGTGGGTCGCCCAGGGCATCGTCGAGGAGAAGCAGAGCCGGGTCGTCGAGGTCGTCGTCTCGACGGTCACCCCGACGCAGCTGCTCGCCGGCAAGGTCCTCGGCATCGGCCTGCTCGGCCTGTTCCAGGTGCTCCTCATCGCCGGGGCGGGCGTGGCCGGCCTGCTCGCGGCCACCGACGTCGCGCCGCCCGCGGGCCTCGGTGGGGTCGTCGCCCTCGTCCTCGCCTGGTACGTCCTCGGCTACGCGCTCTACGCGATGCTCTTCGCCGCCACCGGTGCGGTCGTCTCGCGGGTCGAGGACCTCCAGAGCGCCGCCACCCCGGTCATCGTCGTGATCCTCGCGGCCTTCTTCGCCTCGCAGTTCGCCCTGCAGGACCCCGCGTCGACCGCCGCGGAGGTCATGGCGCTCGTGCCGCTGACCGCCCCGCTCGTCCAGCCGATCCGTGGGGCGGCCGGGCTCGGCTCGCCCCTGGAGGTCCTCGCCGGCGTGGCGCTCGCCCTCGCCGCGCTCGGCCTGCTCCTGCCGGTCGTCGCGCGGGTGTACGCCGGCGCGGTCCTGCGCACCCGCGGGCGGCTGTCGCTGCGCGAGGCCTACCGCTCCGGGAGCGACGCACCCAGCGGGTAGGGCGCGCCGCCATGGACCGCGACCTGCCCACCGGCGACCGCAACGGGGGCTTCGACGACGGGGTCCTCGTAGCCGACGTCAGCCTGCGCGCCCCCACGACACCGCGCTCGGGCGCCCCGTGACCCCGCTCAGCGCGCGAGGCGGGCCATGAGCGCCTCGAGGTCGGCCGACAGCGTCGCCGGCGCGGTCCACGCCCGCGACAGCGGGACGCGCACGACCCGCCCGGCCCGCTCGCCGAGCAGCACGCGATCCTCGCCGTCGACGAGCGCGTCGACCGCGGCGTCGCCGAGCACCGAGCCGAGGAGGCGGTCGCGCATCGTCGGCGCCGCGCCGCGCTGGAGCTGGCCGAGGACGGTCACCCGGGTCTCGACGTCGTCGAGCTCGGCATCGAGGCGCTCGGCGAGCTCGTAGACGCCGCCGGGGCGGGTGCCCTCGGCGACGACGACGAGGCAGAAGGCCTTGCCGCGGTCGAAGGCGCCGCGCACGTCGGCGCGCAGCGCCGCGAGGTCGACCGCCCGCTCGGGAACGACGACGTGGCTCGCCCCGCCGGTGAGCCCCGCGAGCAGGCTCACCCACCCGGCGTGACGCCCGGCGACCTCGACGAGGAAGACCCGTCCGTCGCTCGAGGCGCTGTCGCGGATCTGGTCGATCGCGGTGAGCGCGCTGTTGACCGCCGAGTCGAGCCCCAGGCTCCAGTCGGTCCCGCCGACGTCGTTGTCGATCGTGCCGGGCACGCCGGCCACGCGCACCGGGGTCTCGCGCGACAGCGCCTCGGCCCCGCGCAGCGAGCCAACCCCCCCGATGACGACGAGACCGTCGACCTCGGCCACGGCGAGGTGCTTGCCACCCTCACGACGGGCCTCGGAGCTGCGGAACGCCGGGCAGCGTCCGGTGCCGAGCAGCGTGCCCGGGCGCTGGAGGATCCCCGAGACCGACCGGGCGTCGAGGGGGCGCAGCCGCCCGTCGACGAGGCCGGCGAAGCCCCCCTCGACGCCGACCACGGGGACCCCCGCGGCGTCGCAGGCCCGCACGACCGCGCGCACCGCGGCGTTCATCCCGGGGCTGTCGCCCCCGCTCGTCACCACGGCGATGCGTCGCATGCCCGCGCCTCCTGCTCGGGGCGTCGAGGCTAGCGGACCCGCCGTGCCGCTCGCTCGGCGAGCGCCTCGAGGCGCTCGGTGGCGCGTCGGCGCAGCGGCGGGCCGTGACCGGGGCCGACGACGCCGGGGGCGAGCGCGGCGAGTCGCGCGAGCGTGGCGGGGACCGCGTCGAGGTCGGCGGTCAGCGCGCGCGGTCCCGTCCACACCCAGGGCGTGGTGAAGACCGCGTCGCCGGCGAGCAGGGCGCCGCGCTCGGGCAGCCAGAGCGCCGCGTGACCGGCGGTGTGCCCCGGGGCGGCGACGACGACGAGGCCGCCGTCGAGCCGCGCACCGTCGGCGAGCGCGGTCGTCGGCGCCGGCGCGGGCCGGCGGCCCACCCCCGCGAGCGCCCGCGCGAGCAGCGTGCGGCGGCCGGCGGCCGGCTCGGCGGTGCCGGCGATGACCTCGGCGTCGGGGGACAGCGCGGCGAGCGAGGGCGCGCTCGGGCCGAGGGCGAGGCGGGTCGCGCCTCCAGCGTGGTCGGCGTGCCAGTGGGTGCAGACGACCTCGTCGACCGCGCGGGGGTCGAGGCCGAGCAGGCGGATGCTGCGCACGAGCCGCGGTGGCGCCGCCCGCGTGCCGGCGTCGACGAGGATGAGACCGTCAGTGTCGCCGACCGCGTCGCGGGCGACGACGTAGGCGTTCGTGAGGGTGGCGATCTCGAGGCGCCAGACGCCCGGGGCGATCGGCTCGGTGCGGTTGTCCACGCCCCCGCTACGAGCCCACGAGCTCGTCGAGCCGCTCGGTGAGCTCGCCGAGGTCGGCCACCGAGACCCCGCCGGCGGCCTCGGCGCGCTCGGGATCGTGGGCCTGACCGCCGAAGACGACGAGCGTCCGTCCGTTCGCGCGGCGGGAGGCGGCCACGAGCGCCTCGTAGACGCCGGCGTCGGTGGCCGGGTTCGTGATCGACACGCAGAGCACGTCGGTGGGCACGACCTCGAGGAAGAGGCGCAGGTCCTCGACCGGCACGTTCGGGCCGAGGTGGTGGACGTCGAAGCCACCCGCCCTCAGGAAGTCGGCGACCATCGTCGCGGCGAGCGCGTGCTGGTCGCCCGGCGGGGTCAGCGTCACCGCCGTGCCACGGCTCGGGCCGCGGCGTCGGAAGAACTCCCCGAGCCGGGCCATGATCGCCGTCGCGATCTCCGTCGCACGGTGCTCGACCGGCACCGAGAGACGGCCAGCGGCCCACTCTTCGCCGATGCGGTGCAGCACCGGGGCGAGCAGGTGGAGGTAGACGTCCCCCGCCGGCGCCCCGTCGGCGACGACCTTGCGGACGAGGCTGCCGGCCTCGACGCCCTGACCGGCCGTGAGGTGGCCGTAGAGCCGGTCGACGTGGACGTCCCAGTCGGTGTGCTGCTCGCCCTTCGACGGCGACACGACGTCGACCTGGCGCCCGTGGAGGAACGCGTCGAGGTCGGACTGGCGCACGCGCAGGCGCCCGCCGGCCTTGAACGCCGGCAGGTCGCCCTTGCGTACCCAGCGGTACGCCGTCATGTAGTGGACCTTCAGCCGGTCCGCGGCCTCCTGCAGCGTCAGGAGCTCGCGGTCGGCCTCGCTGGGGTCCGTGGTCTCGGTCACCAATGCCCCTCTCGACGGCGTCATCGTAGCAAGGCGCCTGTTCGTGAGGTCGACGCGTGAACAACGCGAAGAAAAAACTGCGAAGGCTAAGGTTTGATAAAAGGCGGGTGGGGCCATGCTAGGGGCGTGCAAGATGAGCGCCATCGCCGAGAGGCGAAGGACTCGACAGCCGCAGGCAGCACTCACGAACGACCCCTCCGCCGTGCTGCCTGCGGCTCTTGCACCCCACGAGCTCGCGCTCGCCGCTCGACCCCTCCGCGGCGAGCGCGTGCTCGCATGCGTGCCTACGGCACGGCGAGCGACTCGGCGAGGAGATCGGTGAGCTCGCGAGCTGCGGCGAGCCCCTCCCAGGGGCCGCGGCCGAGCACGGCGAGGTCGTGGGACGGCGCGCCCTCGACATGGGCGACGAGCGCGGTCACGTCGCGCAGGCGCCCGGTCTTGCCCCGGATCCGGCCCTCGCCCTCGGTGTCGACCCACCGTCGCCGCAGCGTCCCCGACTCCCCGGCCACGGCCATGAGCGCGTCCCACGCCGCCCCCTTGCGCTCGCGGAGGGCGCGGTCGAGCGCGACGAGCTGGGCCGCCGAGAGGCGGTTGTCCCGCGACAGCCCGCTGCCGTCGCGCAGCGTCGCCCCGGTCCAGTCGACGTCGAGCCCGGCGAGCGCGGCGATGGCCGCGGCCTCACTGCCCGCCCACGTGCCGTCGCCGGTCGCCACGCCGAGGCTGCGGTAGATCGCGTCGGCCATGGCGTTGTCGCTGCGCTGCACGACGTGGGTGAGCAGCTCCTCGAGCGGAGGGCTCTGCACGCGGGCGACCTCGACCGCGCCGAGCGGCACGCTGCCCCGCGCCGGGGTGCCCGCGACGTCGACGCCGGCCTCCTCGAGTAGGCGCGACAGCACCGTCGCGGCCTCGAGCGCGGGATCCTCGGCGAGCTCGGCGACGGTGACCCCGGAGCGCTCGAGCAGGCGCCGCCCCCCATCGACGGTGAGCCCGGCGGTGAGCGTGGCGTCGAGCGAGGTGAGGTAGCGCTCCGGCCACCCTTCCGCGGCGGGCTCGTCGGCGAAGCCCCCGACGTCGGCGCGGACCCGGCCTGCCACCTCCTCCACGCCGGCGTCGGCGACGGCCTCGGCGAGGTCGGCGAGGAGGGTGTGGGGCCGGGCGGGGAAGACCTCCTCGGCGTAGACCGGGCTCACGAGCGCGGGGTCGCCGGAGCCGGCGACGACGAGGTCGCCGTCGAGGACGCCGTCGTCGATCCCGCCGGTGGCGTGGACGCGGGTGACGTAGCGGTGGTCGGGGCCGAGCAGCCGCCAGGCCGCCGCCGCGGTGACGAGCTTCGCCGTCGACGCCGGCAGCCGGGCCTCGTCGGCGTCGAGGTCGACGACGGCGCGTCCCCCCTCGTCGACGACGAGCACCGACAGCTCCTCGA
>PWFH01000224.1 GCA_003553795.1 Egibacter sp.
GAATAGCCTCGGGGCGCGCCACCGTAAAGGATGATCTCGAATTCGTGACCAACCGTAGACGTCGCGCTCCGGCGAGTCGTGGCTCACGGCCTGGCCCGCTGGTCTGGTCGGGTGCCCCCACGCGACCGATGGATCTGCCGCCTGTCCCTAGGATGGGCGCCATGTCGCCCTTCACTGACCCGCCCGCCGTCGTCGGTCACCGCGGCGCGCCCACGCTCGCGCCGCAGAACACCCCCGCGTCGTTCCTCGCCGCCGCCGAGCAGGGCGCGAGCTGGGTCGAGCTCGACGTGCGCCGCAGCGCCGACGACGTCCTCGTCTGCCAGCACGACCCCGTCGACGCCGAAGGGCGCCCCCTCGTCGAGCAGACCGCCGCGGACCTCGCCGCCGCGGGCGTGTGGACGCTCGCCTCGGTCCTCGACGCCCTGCCGGCCGGCCTCGGCGTCGACGTCGAGGTGAAGAACCTCCCGGGCGAGCCCGACTACGACCCCGACGACGCCGTCGCGGCAGCGGTGGCCGCCGAGCTCGCCGCCCGTGAGGGCGAGCGCCCGTGGATGACGAGCGCGTTCAATCCCGCGACGGTCGCGGTGCTCGCCGAGCACGCGCCGCAGGTGCCCGCCGGGCTGCTGCACCTCGCGATGTTCGGCCTCGAGGCGGCCCTGCCCTACGCCCTCGAGCAGGGCGCGTCGGTGCTCTGCCCGCAGCGGGGAGCGCCCGGCCTCGACGCCGCGACGATCGCGCGGGTGCACGAGGCCGGCCTCGCGGTCTTCGTCTGGACCGTTGACGATGCCGCCGAGGCGCGCGCGCTCGCCGGCGACGGCGTCGACGCGATCTGCACGAACCATCCCGGGGCGATCGCCGCGGCACTCGACGAGGACGACCCGCAAGCCGACGCCGTCGGCTAGCGGGCATTCACACGACGAGGTCGACGGCCTCGCGCGCCGCGCGCAGCACGACGCGGGCCTCCTCGCCGACGTAGTCGCCGTCGACCTGCAGCGGCAGTGGCGTCGCGCTCGAGAGGACGACCTCGTCGGCGTCGTGCCACCGCCGCGTGGCCGGCAGCGCCCCGACGTCGCCGTCGGCGGACAGCGCGACGCGCACGAGCCGCAGCAGGCCCGGCAGCGAGAGCCGCGTCAGACCGAGGAGGTCGAGGCCGCCGTTGAGGTCAGCGTCGGGGCAGAGGTCGGCCGACCAGGGCCCGAGATACGTGAACGGCGCGCTGTTGCAGCACACGACGGCCTTGCAGCCCTCGACCGGCTCGGCGCCGGCCTCGGCCACGGTGATGCTCGTGCCCTTGCGGTCGTAGGTCCGCGTGAGCGCGACGAGCCCGCCCATGAGGAACGAGGCCTGCCGGACGGTGCGCTTGAGCGCGCGGCGGCGCTCGACCTCGCGCACCGCGGCGGCGTCGAAGCCGTAGCCGGCCGCGAAGCCGAAGAAGCGGTCGTTGGCCACCCCGAGGGTGACCTTGCGGCGCCGGCGCGAGGTCAGCAGCCCGAGGAGGCGGCTCGTTGCGGCTTCGGCGTCGTTGGGCAGGCCGAGGTTGCGCGCCCAGACGTTCGTCGAGCCGCCCGGGATGATCGCGAGGGCCGTGGCGGTGTGCGCGAGGCCCTGGAGGACCTCGTTGACGGTGCCGTCGCCGCCGAGCGCGACGACGACGTCGATGCCCTCGGCCGCCGCGCCCGCCGCGAGGTAGCTCGCGTGGTCCCGGCGCTTCGTCGGCGCGACCTCGAGGTCGACCGCCGCCGAGAGCCGCCAGGCGATCGCGTCGCGCACCCGCGGCGTCGTCGTCGTCGCGGTGGGGTTGTAGAGCAGCAGCGCGCGCACGGCTCGCCTCGGTCGTCGGTGGGTCGGCACGCTAGCGGCCTCAGCGCACCTCGGCGAGGAACGCCGCGAGCCCGGCGCGCAGGTGCGCGGCGACCTCAGCCTGTCCGGCGGGGTCGGTGAGCCGCGCGGCGTCACCGTCGTGGCGGAGGTTGCCGAGCTCGACGAGGACCGCGGGGACCGTCGCGTTGTTGAGGGTGCCGAGGTCGCTGCGCTCGACGAGGCCCTCCTCACCGGCGTAGGTCGCCGGGGTGAGCCCACCCGCGCGCAGCGCGTCGCGCACGGCCGCGGCGAGGATCGCCGACTCCTCGACGATGCCCTCGGTGTAGCCCTCGACGAGCCCCGGGCGGATGACGTGGAAGCCGTGGGCCTGCGGCGCGGCACCGTCGGCGTGGACCGACAGGAGCACATCGGCGCCGAGCTCGCCGGCGAAGCGGCCGCGCTCGTCGATGCACGGCCCGACGCCGTCGTCGTCCTCGCGTGAGAGGTGCACCGTCGCGCCCTCGGCGACGAGGAGATCGCGCAGGGCGAGACTGACCTCGAAGTTCACCCGCGCCTCGCTGTAGCCGTCGTTGGTGGCCGCCCCGACGGTGTTGCACGCCTTCGTGAAGCCGCCGGCGTCCACCGGGGCGTTGACGATCTCCGGGTGCGCGGCGTTGCCGCCGTTGTGGCCCGGGTCGATGGCGATGACCGCGCCGTCGAGCGCCCCGCCGTCACCGTCGCGCTCCTCGGCCTGCCCCTCCGGCTCCGCGTCGCCCGCCGGCTCGGTGGCCTCGGCGGGCACCTCGGTGGGCGGGGCGGCCCCGCCGTCCTTGCCCTGCGCCGAGCCGGGGTCCGGCGCCGGTGAGGTCGCGTCGGCCTCGGCGTGGCGCGCCCGTGACGCGCTCGCGCTCTCCTCGGGGTCGGCCGACGCGCACGCGGCCAGCGAGACCGCAGCGAGGGCGAGCAGCAGGAGCGCGGCCTGCCACGAGCGCGACACCCCGCTGAGCGCGTCCATCGGCCCAGCGTAGAGCACCGCTGGCTCGGGCCCGCCCCGCTCCGGGGCCCGACCGTCGCCCGCTGGCCGCCGGGACGAGCGGCGCGGCAGGGCGGCGTCAGTAGTCGGCGTCGCCCTCCATGCCGCTGCGCAGGAACTCGAGGATGCGCGAGAGCAGCCGGGAGACGTGCATCTGGCTGATGCCGACGTGCTCGGCGATCTTGGACTGCGTCATCCCCTTGAAGAAGCGCAGGTAGAGGATCTCCCGCTCGCGCTCGGGCAGCTGCTCGATGAGCGGCGCCAGCGAGGCGAAGTACTCGAGGTTCTCGAGGGCGACGTCCTCCTCGCCCATGCGCTCGAGGCGCTGGGGGGTGTCGTCGTCGTCGTTGCCCGCGGGGGCGTCGAGTGAGGTCGTCGAGTAGGCCTGGCCGGACTCGAGGGCCTCGAGGACCTCCTCCTCGCTGACCTCCGCGGCCTTGGCGATCTCGCTGACGGTGGGGGAGCGGCCGAGGTCCTGGGTGAGCTGGCTCACGACCTTGTTGAGTCGGAGGCTCAGCTCCTGGAGGCGACGCGGCACGCGCACCGCCCAGCCCTTGTCGCGGAAGTAGCGCTTGAGCTCGCCGACGATCGTCGGGGTCGCGTAGGTGGAGAACTCCACGCCACGGTCGAGGTCGAAGCGGTCGATGGCCTTGAGCAGGCCGACGCTGCCGACCTGGATGAGGTCGTCGAGCGGCTCGCCGCGGTCCTTGAAGCGCTTCGCGAGGTACTCGACGAGCGGTAGGTGCAGGCGCGCGAGCTGCTCGCGCAGCTCCGGGTCCTCGGTCTCCCGCAGCTTCGCGAAGAGCATCTTCGTGTCGTCGCGGCTGTACTTCGTCGTCATGCCGGGATGCCCTGCGTGCGGCGCTTGGCCAGGGCGATGCGGGCTCGGTTGCCCTCCCGGGTCGAGGCGACCTCGTCGACGAGTGCCGAGAGGATGGTCCAGGAGAACGACGAGGTGTCGATCGCCGGCTCGTCGCCGTCGATCACGGTCTCGAGGCGGATGTCGAGCCCGTCGCCGGTGACCTCGAGGTGGAGCTCGATGGGCTGGCTGGCGCTGCGGCGCAGCAGGAGCACCGCGGCCTCCTCGACACCCATCCGCAGGTCATCCACCTCCTCGAGGGTGAAGTCCTGCCGGGCGGCAACCCCGGCCACGGCGGTGCGCAGCAACGGCACGTGGCCCGCTTCGGCGGGGATGCGCACGGTGATCACGCCCGACGGCGTCACGACTCGTCCTCCTCGGTCCCGCTGACGCGCCCCGATCGCGCGTCGGTGAACCGACCAGCCTAGCGGCGCACCCCTGCGGCGTCGGCCTGCGTAGGGTTTGTCCGCGCGCCGCTGAGGAGATCGACAGGGGCATGAGCGATCCCCACGCGATGAACCTTGACGCCTACTACCGGGGCCTCGGCGCCGAGCGCGTCCAGGCGCTCGGCGACGAGCTCGTCGGCCTCTCCCAGCAGGCCGAGCAGGCCGAGGCCCACCAGGCCGCGCTGCACCTCGCCGACGTCGCGACCCAGCTCCTGGAGATCGGTGTCGCGCTGAGTGGGGAGGCCGCCGACCCGGGGCACTGAGCGCCTGCGGGGCCGGCTGCGCCTGCGCCGGCCGCTGCGCCCGCGCCGCCCGCTGCGCCCGCGCCGGCTGCGCCGACTCCGCCCGCGCGTTCGGTGGAGCGTTTTGCCGCTCGGGCGGCTGAAGGCTCCACCGGTCGGTTGGGAGCGGCCGCGGGTCGCGCGCGCCGGCCTATCCTCGGGCCGATGGATGCCCTCGCGCGCTTCTCCGAGCCGACGCGGGCGTGGTTCGCGGCCTCCTTCGCTGCGCCCACTCCGGCGCAGGAGGGCGCGTGGGCGGCCACCGCCGACGGGCAGAGCGCGCTCGTCAGCGCGCCGACGGGGTCGGGCAAGACGCTCGCGGCGTTCCTCGCTGCGCTCGACCGGCTCCTGGCCGGCGGCCCGCGGCCGCAGGGCACGACGGTGCTCTACGTCTCCCCGCTCAAGGCGCTGGCCTACGACGTCGACCGCAACCTCCGCGCCCCGCTGGCCGGCATCACCCAGGCCGCCGCGCGGCTCGACGTCGCCGTCGCCGGCGTCGACGTCGGCCTGCGCACCGGCGACACCTCCGCCGAGGAGCGCCGCCGGCTCGCACGGGTGCCGCCCGACGTGCTCATCACCACCCCGGAGTCGCTCTTCCTCCTGCTCACCTCGAAGGCCCGCGAGAGCCTCGCCGGGGTCGAGACGGTCATCGTCGACGAGGTCCACGCCGTCGCGGGCACAAAGCGCGGCGCCCACCTCGCGGTGAGCCTCGAGCGGCTCGAGGCGCTGCGCGCGGGCCGGCCCGACGGCGCCGGGGGCCGCAGCGACGTCGCTGCGCTGCAGCGCATCGGCCTGTCGGCGACCCAGCGCCCACTCGAGGAGGTCGCGGCGTTCCTCGCCGGCGGGCGGCATGAACGGCTGGCGGTGCAGGAGGCTGGGGGCGAGCCGGCGCAGGGGGCTGGGGGCGAGCCGGCGCAGGAGGCTGGGGGCGAGCCGGCGCAGGAGGCTGGGGGCGAGCCGTTGCAGGAGGCTGGGGGCGAGCCGGCGCTGGAGGTCGGGGGCGAGCCGGTGCAGGAGGTCGGGGGCGGGGAGGCGACCCGCGCCGAGCCTGGGGAGCAGGCCGTCTGGCGGCGGCGGTCGATGACGGTCGTCGACGCCGCCCGCGAGCCGCACCTCGACGTCGAGATCGTCGTGCCCGTCGAGGACATGAGCCGGCTCGGGGAGGTCCTCGAGGAGCCCGCCTCCGGCCCGGCGGCCGGCCAGGGCGAGCGGCGCCGGTCGATCTGGCCGGCGGTGCACCCCCGCATCCTCGACCTCGTCCGGGCGCACCGCTCGACGATCGTCTTCGCGAACTCCCGCCGGCTGGCCGAGCGGCTCTGCAGCGCCCTCAACGAGCTCGACGCCGAGCAGGCCGAGGCCGATGGTCGCGAGGTCACCGGCCCGGTCGCCCGCGCCCACCACGGCTCGGTCGCCCGCGAGCAGCGCCTCGAGATCGAGGACGCCCTCAAGGCCGGCCGCCTGCCCTGCGTCGTGGCGACGAGCTCGCTCGAGCTCGGCATCGACATGGGCGCGGTCGACCTCGTCGTCCAGGTCGAGTCGCCTGGCTCGGTGGCCTCGGGGCTGCAGCGCATCGGCCGCGCGGGCCACCATGTCGGCGAGGCGAGCGTCGGCAAGGTCTTCCCGAAGTACCGCGGGGACCTCCTCGAGGCCACCGTCGTCGTCGACCGCATGCGCGCCGGGGAGATCGAGGCGACGCGCTACCCGCGCACGCCCCTCGACGTCCTCGCCCAGCAGATCGTCGCGATGGCGGCGATGGAGCCCTGGCCCGTCGGCGAGCTCCACGACGTCGTCGCCGCCGCGGCGCCCTTCGCCGAGCTCAGCCGCACCCAGCTCGACGGCGTCCTCGACCTGCTGTCGGGGCGCTACCCCTCCGACGCCTTCGCCGAGCTCAAGCCGCGCCTGACGTGGGACCGCGTCGCCGACGTCGTGCGCGGGCGGCCCGGCGCGCAGCGCCTCGCGGTCACCAACGCCGGGACGATCCCCGACCGCGGCCTCTACGGCGTCTTCCTCGACGGCGCGGAGGAGGGCGCGCGGCGCGTCGGCGAGCTCGACGAGGAGATGGTCTACGAGACCCGGCCGGGGGAGACCTTCACGCTCGGCTCGACGACGTGGCGCATCACCGACATCACCCGCGACCAGGTGCGCGTCGTGCCCGCGCCCGGCGAGCCCGGCAAGCTGCCGTTCTGGCACGGCGACGCCGTCGGCCGGCCCGCCGAGGTCGGCCGCGCGCTCGGGGCGTTCCTCCGCGACCTCGGCGGGCGCGAGGAGCCCGAGGCCGCCGCGGTCCTCGCCGAGGGCCACGGGCTCGACGAGCGCGCGGCGGCCAACCTCTCGGCCTACCTCGCCGAGCAGCGCGAGGCCACCGGGGTGCTGCCGAGCGACCGCCAGCTCGTCGTCGAGCGCTTCCGCGACGAGATCGGCGACTGGCGCGTCTGCGTGCTCTCGCCCTACGGGGGGCGGGTCCACGCGCCGTGGGCGCTCGCGATCGCCGGGCGGGTCCGCCAGCGGCTCGGCCTCGAGGTGCAGGCCATCCACGCCGACGACGGCATCGTCCTGCGCCTGCCCGAGGCCGGCGGGGACGACGCCGCCGC
>PWFH01000116.1 GCA_003553795.1 Egibacter sp.
AAGGGTTCTTCGTGGATCGTGTGGATTTCTTCGATGGCCGCTTGCCCGCTGCCGATCCGACGGCGTGAACCGCGCCGGGCGACCGCCATGCCGCAGTGTTGCCTCCCGGGTGCCGCCCGACGGTTCGGTGCATCACCGAGCCGGCGCTCGCCAAGATGGAGACCCCCGCGCCGGCGTAGGTTCGCCCCGACGCCGCCAGCACCAGACCCGAGGTGGGCGCACGCCGCCCCCGTAAGGTCGGCCAGCCGTCAGCGCCCTCTCGCTGCCCCCTGAGCTGAGATCCTAGGCAGCGCTGCGCCCCTCGAGCCAGGCCAGCAGCGTACGCGTCGCCACCCCCGTGGCGCCCACCGGCAGGTGGTCGCGCGCGAGCCCCTTGGAGAGCAGCGCGGGCCCGGCGATGTCGAGATGGGCCCACGGCAGCCCGGCGGTGAAGCGCCGCAGGAAGAGCGCGGCGACGATCGCCCCGCCGCCGGGCTCATCGCCGATGTTCGCGACGTCGGCCACGTCGCTGTCGAGAAAGCGCTCGAGGTCGCTCCACAGCGGCAGGCGCCACTGCGCCTCGCCGGTCGCCGCGGCCGCCTGCGCGAGCCCGGAGGCGACGTCGTCGTCGGAGGCGAAGAGGGCGCTCGCGTACGAGCCCAACGCAGCGACCGCGGTGCCGGTGAGCGTGGCCACGTCGACGACGGCGTCGGGCCGCGACTCCGCGGCGTAGGCCAGGAGGTCGGCGAGGACGAGCCGGCCCTCGGCGTCGGTGTCGAGCACCTCGATGGTCTGCCCGTCCCGCGCGGTGACGACGTCGCCCGGGCGCTGGGCGTCGGCGCCGATGGCGTTCTCTGCGAGGCCGAGCAGCGCGGTGACCTCGACGGTGACGCCGAGGTCGGCGAGCGCGCTGCACGCCGCGGCGACGGCCGCGGCGCCGGCCATGTCGGCCTTCATGCCGGCCATGCCCTCGCCGCGCTTGAGCGAGACCCCGCCGGTATCGAAGGTGATGCCCTTGCCGACGAGGGTCACCGTGCCGGTGGGCCGCGCCGGGCGGTAGCGCAGCTCCACGAGCCGCGGCGGTGCGGCCGAGCCGCGGCCGACCGCGCTGAGCGCGCCGAAGCCCTCCGCGGCGAGCCAGTCCTCGTCACGGACGGTGACCTCGCACCCCGGCGAGCAGAGCTCGGCGAAGCGCGTGGCGAGCTCGGGCGGCTGCTTGCGGTCGGGCGGCAGGTCGACGAGCGCGCGGGCGCGGACCGCGGCCTCGGCGTAGACGACGCCACGCTCGGCGGCGCCCTGCGCTGCTGCGGCGAGGCTCGACGGCACGAGGACGAGCAGCTCGGTGGCGGTGAGGTCGGCCTCGCCGGGGCGGGGCTCGCGGAAGCGTCGCTCGACGTGACCGCCGAGGACGAACCCCTCCGCGAGCGCGGTGATTGACGAGGCGCGCGGGTGGAGGTGGGCGAGGGTCGTCACGACCCGCTCGACGCCTGGCAGGCAGCGGGCCTCGCTCGCGGCGACCCCCGCCGCGCGCCGCAGCCCCTCGGCGTCGACGGCGTCCATCCGACCGAGCCCGACGAAGAGCACCGAGCCGACGGCAAGGCCCGGCGCGGCGAGGCGCAGGCGCTGTCCGGCCTCGCCCCGGAAGGACGCCGTCGACGGCACCTCGTCGAGGCCGAGGGCGTCGAGCACCGCGGCGACGCCGGGGGCGGCGATCCCGCCCTTGAAGGCCCCGACGACGAGGAGGTCGCCGCTCGTGGTCAGCGGGTCAGCGGCCGCGGTGCGGACGGTCGGCATCGTGAGGGCTCCTTGGCGGGTGCGGTCGGGGGTGCTGTCGTGGGGGAGCGGCGACCGGGAGGGGCCGGTCGGGCGGGGTGCGTCGACGGGGACGCTCCGCGACGGCGATCATAAGGCTCGACCCACCGGCGAGAGGAGCGGTCATCGACACCGCGGTCGCGGCGGCCGCCGCGCTCTTCGTGCTCGGCGGGCTGTGGGCGCACGCCTCGGGACGGCACCGCCGTCGTCGCCGCAGCAGCGACTGGCAGCCGGGCATGCGCCCGCAGGCGTGGACCTCCCAGGCGCGCTGCCCGGCCTGCGATCGCGTCGGCGGCGTCGTCACCGAGGCGCACGAGCCCGCCGGCGGGGCGCCGACGGGCTCGGGGCGCCACCCCCCGCGGCCGCGCCTGCGCTTCGCGTGCCTGTCCTGCGGCCACGAGCACGAGCGGCGCGCGCCCGGGTGAGCACGCGCGGCTCAGCCGTCGACGATGCGCTTGTCGACCGGCTTGCCGTCAGCCATCTCGTAGACGATCGGCACGCCGGTGGGGATCTCGAGCTGGGTGATCTCCTCGTCGGAGATGTCGTCGAGGTCCTTGACGATCGCGCGCAGGGAGTTGCCGTGCGCGGCGACGAGCACGACGTCGACCTCGCGTGTGGCGGGGACGACCTCGGCGCGGAAGTACGGCAGCGTGCGTGCG
The DNA here is from genome assembly GCA_003553795.1 of Egibacter sp. Lineage (GTDB taxonomy): Bacteria > Actinomycetota > Nitriliruptoria > Euzebyales > Egibacteraceae > T1Sed10-49. Next base: position 2,451 of record PWFH01000116.1, read on the forward strand.
GTCGTGTCCTTGAGGCTCTCACCGCCCGGCGGCGGCACGTCGTAGCTGCGACGCCAGACGTGGACCTGCTCGTCGCCGAACTCCTCGGCGGTCTGGGCCTTGTTCCGCCCGGTGAGCGCGCCGTAGAAGCGCTCGTTGAGCTCCCAGGCCTGGATCTGCTCGAGGTCGGTCTGGCCGAGGGCGTCGAGCACGATGCGTCCGGTGTCGATCGCGCGCTGCAGCGTCGAGGTGTAGGCCCGGTCGACCCGGATGCCCTCGGCGGCGAGCCGCTCGCCGCCCTCGCGGGCCTCGGTGCGGCCCTTCTCCGACAGCGGCACGTCGACCCAGCCGGTGAAGCGGTTCTCGGCGTTCCACTGCGACTGGCCATGGCGGACGAGGATGAGCTTGCTCACAGGGCGGTCCTCTCGGTTGCGGACGGGTTCACAGCTCCCCGGACGCTACCAAGAACCGGGCCGGTGCACCCGCGACACAGCGGGCATGTCGGGGCCGGGCGACATGGGGTGGTTCAAGGCCAGCACGCCGGGGCGCGGTAAGGTCGATGGGTATGGTCACCCCGGTCCCACCGTTCCGTCCGCACGCGGTCGTCTTCGACCTCGACGGCGTCCTCGTCGACTCCGAGGGGCTGTGGTCGCAGGCCGAGTCCCGGGTCGTCGAGTCCCTCGGCGGCGCCTGGCACCCCGACGTCGGTGAGCGCATGCTCGGCCTCGGGCCCGCCGACGCCGCCGCGGTGCTGGCCGAGCACCTCGAGCACCCCGACCCCGAGGAGGTCGAGGAGCGCCTGCTCACCGTCGCCCTCGAGCTCTTCACCGCCGGCGTCCGTCCCCGCGACGGCGCCGGCGCCCTGCTCGCCGCGCTGCGCGGACAGGTGCCGGTCGGCGTCGCGACGAACTCACGGCGCATCCTCGCCGAGGCGTCGCTGTCCTCGGCGGGGCTCGCGGGCTCCATCGATGCCCTCGTCACCGCCGACGAGGCCAGGGCCGCCAAGCCCGATCCCGCGCCCTACCTCCTCGCATGCGAGACCCTCGAGGTCGCCCCGACGGCGACGGTGGTGTTCGAGGACTCCCCGGTCGGCGCGCAGGCCGCACGGAGCGCGGGGTGCTGGGTCATCGGCTGCCCCGAGGAGATCACGAGCGCGCTGCCTGCCGCCCACGTCGTCGTCGCCGACCTCGCGGCGATCGACGTCGCCGTCCTGCTCGACGGCGAGCCGCACCGCGCGCCGCGCGCCGACGCCCTCGGCTCGCCCTGAGCGCGGCCCCCGCCGTCAGTCCCCGTATCCCCGCGGGTCGGCCGGCAGCCGCGCGAGGCCGAGGTAGGCCAGGGCGGTGATGTGGGCGGCGACCTCCTCCTTCGGCGGGTCGCGCACCTCGGCCCACCATGCCCCGACGTGGACGATCATCCCGACGAGGGCGTGGGCGTACAGCGGAGCGGAGGCGACGTCGAGCCCCGAGGCGGCGAAGAAGCGGGCGAGGACCTCCTCGGCCTTCGCGGCGACGTCGCTGAGCAGGCCGGCCATGCTCCCGCCGGAGACGCCCTGCGAGCCCGACGGCGAGTCGCGGGTGAGCACGCGGAAGCCGTCGGGGTCGGCCTCGATGTAGTCGAGGAAGGCCATCGCGCTGCCCTGGACCTGCTGGCGCGCCCCGATGTCGGGGCCGAGGCGGGCGGCGATCATCTCGAGCAGGCGCGCGGACTCCCGGTCGACGACGACGGCGTAGATGCCCTCCTTGCCCCCGAAGTGCTCGTAGACCACCGGCTTGGAGACCTTCGCGCGCGCGGCGATCTCCTCGACCGAGGCGCCGTCGTAGCCGAGCTCGGCGAAGACGCGCTTCGCGACGCCGACGAGCTGGGTGCGCCGCTCGCTGGCCGTCATCCGACGCTCGCTCATGCCCTCGTCCATCCCTGGTGCGGCCCCGCTCGCGCTGGCCGCTAGTCCTGGTCGACCTCGTCGTCGCCGACGAGTTCGGGGGCGACGTCGGGGACGAAGGTCTGCTCGTGCATCGGCGGGCGGACGTAGGCCTGCGGCGGCGGGCGGTCGTCGAGCTCGAAGGGCGCGGGGGTGAGGTCCTCGTAGTCGAACACCGACAGGAGGTGGGAGATGCAGTTGAGCCGGGCGCGGCGCTTGTCGTCGGCCTGGACGACGTACCAGGGCGCCTGCTTGATGTCGGTGTGGGCGAACATCTCGTCCTTGGCCTTCGAGAAGTCGACCCACTTGCGGCGCGACTCGAGGTCCATGGGGCTGAGCTTCCAGCGCTTCGTGGGGTCGTCGACCCGCGCCTGGAAGCGGCGCTCCTGCTCGGTGTCGGAGACGCTGAACCAGTACTTGATGAGGTGGGTGCCCGAGCGCACGAGCATGCGCTCGAACTCCGGGCAGGAGCGCATGAACTCGCGGTACTGGTCCTCGTCGCAGAAGCCCATGACCCATTCGACCCCGGCCCGGTTGTACCAGGAGCGGTCGAAGAGGACGATCTCGCCGCCGGCGGGCAGGTGGGGGACGTAGCGCTGGAAGTACCACTGGGTCTTCTCGCGCTCGGTGGGCGTGCCCAGCGCGACGGTGCGCACGATCCGGGGGTTGGTCACCGCGGTGATGCGCTTGATCGCCCCGCCCTTGCCGGCGGCGTCGCGACCCTCGAAGATCACGACCACGCGCTTGCCCTCGGCCTTGACCCATTCCTGGAGCTTGACGAGCTCGACCTGGAGCTCGCGCAGCTTCTCCTCGTAGAGGCCCTTCTTGATCCGGCCCTTCTTGTTCGTGACGAGCTCCTCGAGCTCTTCGCGCTCCAGCGTGGTCATCGCCGCTCCTCTCCACCCGGTTGCTGCCGACCCTGCCGGTGCCCGTCGCGCCCGTCAAGCACAAGAGGCCGACCGGCCCCGTGGGAGGGGCGCAACGCACCCTGCGGCAGGATGGTCACGGCGCTCGAGGTCCGCGGTGCGCGGTCCAGGAGGAGGTTGCGGTGTCCACTGAGGTCCCCGCCGACGCCCCGCGCGAAGGGCCGTCCTGGCTCTTCCTCGGGCAGGGCACGATGGGCGCGGCCGCCCTCGCGGGCCTGCTGGGCCTCCAGCGTCCGCGGGCGGTGCTCACCCCCGGCCGCGGCCTCGCCGGCGAGCCCGTCGCTCAGACCGCCCGCGCCCACGGGCTGCCCGTCGACGAGGTCACCGGCCTCGGCGACGCTCCGGTCGAGGTCTGGCCCCAGCGCTACGGGCCGCTCGAGGTCGTCGTCGTGGCCTGCTGGACCGAGCGCATCGGGTCCGCGTCCCTCGCGGTGCCCGCCCACGGCTGGTGGAACCTCCACCCCTCGGCGCTGCCGGCCTGGCGCGGCGTCGACCCCGTCGCCTGGCAGCTGCTCGCCGGTGCGCGCGAGGTCGGCTGCACCGTCCACGAGATGACCCCGGGCCTCGACGACGGGGCGGTCCTCGCGCGCGGCGCGGTGCCGGTCAGCGCGGACGACGACCGTGGTGCGGTGCTCACGCGGGCCGGCGCGCGGCTCGGCGCGCTCGCCGGGCAGCGCCTCACCGACCTCGCCGCTGGTCGCCCGCTCCAGGGCCAGCCCCAGGACGAGGCCGCGGCGACGTGGTGCCCTCCGGCGGGGACGACGGTCCTGCTCGACCCCGGGCGGCTGGGCGCCGCCGAGGCAGCGCGGCTGCTGCGGGCGGTGACTCCCGCACCGGGTGCTGCCGTCGCCGGACTCGGGGAGGCAGGGCGCCTGATCCGGCCGGAGATCGGCCCGCGACGCGACGGCGGCGAGCGGGCCGGCGACGTCGTGGACCTCGGTGGCGGCCGCGTGGCCGTGGCGTGCCGCGACCGCTGGCTGTACGCACGGCACCTCGGTGCGGTCGTGCCCGGGCAGGCCCCGTCGCGCACCCTCCTCGCGTTCGAGGACCCGCCCGCCCCGGGGCCGAGCACCCGCTAGCGGTCGCGGATGTCGACGATCGCGCCGTTGTCGAGGTCCTCGTCGAGCAGTCCCCACAGGGCGGCCGCCGCGTTGTCGGGGTCGCGCAGCGAGCCGGACTCGTAGAGGTCGATGAACTTCTGGCGCGCGGGGAACTGCTCCTCGGGCGTCTCGCGGATCTCGGCCTGCATCGGCGTCGCGACGGTGCCGGGGGTCGCCGAGATGACGTGGATGCGTCCGCCGCGGGCGTCCCGCTCCTGCCCCACGGCCCGCACCCAGGCGTCGACCGCGGCCTTGCCAGCCGAGTAGCTCGACCAGCCCGGGTAGGGCTTGCGCGCCGCACCGCTCGAGAGGATGACGAGGTCGGCGCGACCGTCGAAGCCCGCGTCGCGCACCGCGCGGATGAAGGCGTGACCGAGCACCTGCGGCGCGGCGGAGTTCAGCACGACGTTGAGCTCGTAGGCGGCGTCGTCGACCTCCCCGGCGAAGCCGATCGGCGTGAGCGTGCCGGCGGCGTGGATGAGGGCGACCCGTTCGCCGTCGAAGCTCGCGAGGCGCTCGGAGAAGTGCCCGGCGACGGCCTGCCAGCCCTCGGGCGTGGCGAGGTCGGCGGCAACGTGCTCGGTGCCGGGCGTGCCACCCGAGCGTGAGAGGTCGATGACGTGGGGGTCGGGCAGCGGCACGGTGCGGGTGAGCGCCGCGCCGATCCCCGATGACGCGCCGGTGATCCAGACGAGCGAGGTTGTCACGGTCATCCTCCGAGGGTTGGGGTCGTCGCCCCGCAGGGGCGCGGCCGACGAGACTATCCTGCCCTGACGATGACCCACCACCTGCTGCTCGACGCCTCGAGCCTGCTCTACCGCGCCTTCCACGCCCTGCCGTCGTCGATCCGCGACGAGGCGGGCCGGCCGGTCGGCGCGGTGCGGGGCTACCTCGACATGGTCGCCCGGGTGCGCGCCGACCGGCGTCCCGACGTCCTCGTCCACGTCCTCGACGACGAGGAGCGCCCCAGGGCGCGGGTCGCGGCCTGGCCGGGCTACAAGGCCGAGCGGCCCGCGCCGCCGCCCGAGCTCCTCGAGCAGTTCGCCCTGCTGCGCGAGCTCCTCGCTGCCGCCGGCGAGCGGGTGGCCTACGCCGTCGGCTGGGAGGCCGACGATGCGCTCGCCGCGCTCGCCGCCGCTGCGGCCGCCGAGGACACCGTCGAGGTGCTCACCGGCGACCGCGACCTCCTCCAGCTCGTCGACGACGGCGGGCCGGTCGTGCGCGTGCTCTTCACCGAGCGCGGGGTCAGTCAGCTCGGGACCTACGACGAGGCCGCTGTCGCCGAGCGCCACGGCGTGCCTCCGGCGCGCTACGCCGACTACGCCGCCCTGCGCGGTGATCCCTCCGACGGTCTGCCGGGTGTGCGCGGGGTGGGGGAGAAGACCGCGCGGGACCTCATCACGCGCTTCGGCGACCTCGACGGGGTCCTCGCGGGCGTGCAGGCGCTCCCGCCCCGCCTCGCCGAGCGCCTCGCGCACGCCGCCGACGACCTCACGGCGATGCGCGAGGTCGTGCCGGTGCGCCGTGACGTCGCGCTCACCGTCGAGGACACCCCCGCCGACGAGGGCGCGCTCGCCGCCCTCGCCGCCGAGCGGCGTCTCGAGGGGGCCCTCGCGCGGTTCCTCGAGGCACGGGCATGACGCCCAGGCGTCTGCTCCTGCCCGTCGTCGTCGCTGCGGCGGTGCTCGCGGTGCTCCTGCTCGCACGCGAGCCCGACGCCGACCTCGACCCTCCGCCGCGCGGCCCCGACGACGTCGTCCTCGACGAGGCGGGCGTCCTCGACGAGACGGTGGCCGCCGCGTTCGCCGAGCTCGCCGGCCACGGCTGGGACGCGGTGGCGTTGGCCTACGAGAGCCCGCAGGCGGGGGAGGGGGAGGCCCAGCGCGGGGGGCGGCTGCTGCGCGAGGCCTGGGAGGCCGACGTCGTCGTCGTCGCGGTGGCCCGTCCCGGTGAGTTCACCGGCGCGCAGGGTGACCGGCGGCGCGCGGTCGGCATCGACGCCGAGGGCGCGAGGGCGGTGCCGCCCGCCCTCCGCGAGGCCGTCGCCGAGGAGGCGATGGCGGAGCCGGCGGGGCGCGACGCCTGGTCGGAGGCCTTCGTCGCCGCGGCGGAGCGCCTGCGCGCCGAGCTCGAGCCCGGCGGTCCCTGAGTCCCCGAGGCGAGGGCCCGCCGCGACGGCGTCAGCGCTCGGCGGGCACGGTCATCTCGCCGAGCTCGGACCAGTCGTCCTGGTCGAGCTCGACGTTGACGACCTTCGGCGTGGCGGCGAGGTAGGGCGGCAGGGTCCGCTGGGCCTCGGCGAAGTGCGCCGAGCCGACGTGGGCGGCGCCGGCGTCGGCGTCGCGGAACGCCTCGACGAGGACGTACTCGTTGGGGTCCTCGAGGCTGCGCGACCACTCGAACCACAGGCAGCCGGGCTCGCTGCGTGTGGCCTCGGTGAAGGCGCCGGCGATGCTCGGCCAGGCCTCGGCGTGCTCGGGCAGGACGGGGAACTTCGCGGTGATGAAGATCATGGCATCCCTCTTCGGGGTCGTCGTGACGGTCGGGCGGGATGAGGGCCGTGGTGGGGCGGACGCCGGCCTGCGCCGACGTCGCGCGCCGGTCAGCCCAGCGCGAGGAGGAAGAGCAGCCCGGCGGCGAACGCCCCGACGCCGAAGCGCATCGAGGCGCGGCTGACGACCTGGCGGTAGCGCTCGCGCTCGGCGTTGTACGCCACCGTCGTGACCGTCGCGTCCCCGCGCCGACGGCTCACCCGATCGCCGCGCACCTCCTCGCCGGCCGCGCGGACGGTGCGCAGTCGGTCGTAGGCGGCGCGTCGGGCGCTGTCGCCGAGGACCTCCCAGGCGACGTTGGCCTGGCGGGCGCGCTGCTCGGCCCGCGGGTCGTCGGGGCGGGCATCGGGGTGGGACTCGCGCATGAGCCGCAGGTAGGCCGCGCGGATCTCCTCGGGGGAGGCGTCCGCACGCACGCCCAGCGCCTGGTAGTGATCGGGAAGCATCGCGCTCAGGGTAGCCGCGCGGGCCACCACCAAACCACCCGTCGGCGGTGTCCCGGGCCCGAGCCCCCCCAAGCAGGGGGGTGGGTACACCCGGCGACGGGTACCGTCGGCCCATGTCGGCTGAACGCGTCCTCATCCTCGGTGCCACCGGCTACGTCGGCGGGCGGCTCGTGCCCCGTCTGCTCGAGGCGGGCTACGCCGTACGCTGCCTCGTGCGCACCCCGGGCAAGGTCGACGGGCTGCCGTGGGCGCGTGACGTCGAGGTCGTCGCCGGGGACCTCGCCACGGGTGAGGGCGTCGGGGAGGCCTTCGCCGACGTCGACGTCGTCTACCACCTCGTGCACTCGATGGGCAGCCGCGGGGGTGGCCTCGACTTCGCCGCGCTCGACCGACGCATCGCCCTGCGCGTCGCCCAGAGCGCCGAGCGGGCGGGCGTGCGGCGCATCGTCTACCTCGGCGGCCTCGGCGAGGTCGACGAGGACTCCTCGGAGCACCTGCGCAGCCGCGCAGAGGTCGGCGACATCCTCCTCGCCGGCGGCACGCCCGTCACCGCGCTGCGCGCCGCGGTCATCATCGGCTCGGGCTCGGCGTCCTTCGAGATGCTGCGTCACCTCGTCGAGAAGCTGCCGGTCATGGTCACCCCCCGCTGGGTGCACACGCGCGTCCAGCCGATCGCGATCCGCGACGTCCTGCGCTACCTCGTCGGCGTCATCGCCGAGGAGGGCGAGGACGACCACGTCTACGACATCGGTGGGCCCGACGTCCTCACCTACCTCGAGATGATGCGCGCCTACGCGCGCGTGGCGGGGCTGCGCCGGCGCGTCGTCGTGCCCGTGCCGGTGCTCTCCCCGAAGCTCTCGAGCCACTGGGTCGGCCTCGTGACGCCGGTGCCCACCGGTGTGGCCAAGCCGCTCGTGGCCAGCCTCACCCAGGAGGTCGTCGTCCGACCCGACGGCGAGGACGTCCGAGAGGTCGTGCCGGGGCCGACGATCCCCTACGTCGAGGCGCTCGGGCTCGCCCTGCGACGCATCCGCGACCGGGAGGTCCAGACCTCCTGGCGCGACGCCGAGCTCGCCGACCGCAGCCCCGCCGAGCCCTATCCGGGGGATCCGGCGTGGACCGGTGGGACGCTGCTCAGCGACGAGCAGGAGACCACGGTCCCCGCCGACGCCGCCTCGGCGTTCATCGCCGTCAGCGCCGTCGGCGGTGACCGCGGCTGGCCGACGCACCGCTGGGCCTGGGCACTGCGCGGCTGGCTGGACCACGTCGTGGGGGGCGTGGGGCTGCGCCGCGGACGCCGCGATCCCGACGTCGTGCGCGTCGGTGACGCGCTGGACTTCTGGCGCGTCGAGGACGTGCGTGAGCCCGCGGGCCCGCATGCAGGGCTGCTGAGGCTGCGCGCGGAGATGAAGCTGCCGGGACGGGCCTGGCTCGAATGGCGCATCCACCCCCTCGACGGCCGCAGCCGCATCGAGCAGCGCGCCCTCTTCGCCCCGCGCGGCATCGCCGGTCGCCTCTACTGGTGGGCGATGCTGCCCTTCCACGCGGTGATCTTCCGCGCGATGGTCGAGCGCCTCGGTGAGGCCGCGGTGACGGTCGCTACCAGTACCGGTGGGCCGAGACGGCGGCCCGGGGCGCACGGCGCCTCGGCGGCCTGACGATCCCGCGCGCCACACTCGTCTCGATGAGGCGCACGACCCTCCCGCGCTGACCCGCGAACGGCGCGAGCAGGGCGAGCATCCCGTCGTCGTCGCAGTCGCGGTCCCCGGCGAGGACGTGGCCCACGAGCCCCGGCAGGTTCGCGTCCCCGACGCTCACCGCATCGGCGTCGCCGAGCGCCAGGCGCGTCTCCGCGCTCGTCCAGGCGCCAACGCCGGGCAGGGCCCGCAGGCGCGCATCGAGCGCGTCCCAGCCCTCGTGCCGGGCGGCGTCGAGGCGCGCGTCCTCGGCAGCCGCGGCGCGCAGCGCCCGCACGCCGCGCCCGGAGATCCCGCAGCGCCGCAGCGTCGCCTCAGCAGCGCGGCGCAAGGCCTCGGGCGTCGGCCAGGGCGTGACCCCGCCCGCGGTCGGGCCCGCCTCGAGGGCACCGACGAGCTGTGCGGCCGAGCGCCGGGCCTCGACGCCCTGGACGAGCTGACCGAGCACCGCGCGGCCGGCGGCCTCGCCGACGCGTGGCAGTCGCGAGAGGCGCAGGCGGCCGCGCGCGGCGAGCAGCCGGGCGATCCTGCCGTCGCTGGCCGCGAGCGCGTCGAGCGCGCCCGCCTCGTCGCGGCCGCCGATCCAGGCGATGGCGTCCTCGAGCGCGCACTCGGCGGCCTCCGCGGGGGTGGGAGCCGGCCCCCAGACCTCGAGGCCGGTGCCGTGGACCGCCCGGCGCGCCTCGAGCACGAGCGGGCCGGCGGGCCCGGGCTCGGCCCTGCGCACGCGCTCGCCGGGGCCGCGGCGGGCCACGGCGCCCTGGGGTCGCCGGTCGCAGGCGACGTCGCGGAGGTCGACGGCCGTCTCGAGCGTCGCGGTGGCGAGCAGGCGCTGGCCCTCGGGCGTGGCTGACCTCACGGGGACGCAGCAGGCCGCGGGGTGGGGATGTGGCGCCACGCAGGGCTCGCGACCCCTCCCGCGGGACGCGGTGGTACGCCAACGCCCCCGGCGTGGGCCGGGGGCGTCGATCGCTCGGGGTCGGCGGCGCTACGCGGCGGCGCTGACACCGAGCTCGGTCTGGAGCTTCACGAGCGCCTGGTTCTCGATCTTGCGCACCGACTCGCGGGAGAGCCCGAGCTCACGGCCGAGGGCGTCGAGGGTCATCGCCTGGGTGCCGTCGAGGCCGTAGCGCCGCTGGAGGACGTACCAGCTGCGCTCGTCAAGGTGGTCACGGGCGAGGTCGAAGAGACCCTCCATGAACGTGCGCTCGACGACCTCGTCGTCGGGGGCGTCCTCGGCGATCGCGACGAACTCCCCGAGGTCGCTCGCGTCGGAGTCGAAGCCGACCGGGCGGTCGAGCGAGGTCATCGCGTGGTCGCCCTCCATCGCGCGGGTGACCTTGGCCGAGGAGAGCTTCGTCGCCGAGGCGAGCTCCTCGACGGTCGGCTCGCGACCGGTCTCCGACTCGATCCTCGCAGCCGCGGCACGAACCTTGACGAGCGCGTCGTGCAGGGCGACCGGCAGGCGGATCGTGCGCTCGCTGCCGGCGACGCCGCGCTGGATCGCCTGACGGATCCACCACGTCGCGTACGTCGAGAACTTGTAGCCGCGGCGCCAGTCGAACTTCTCCACGGCGCGCAGTAGCCCGAGGTTGCCCTCCTGGATGAGCTCGCCGAGGTCGAGCGTCGAGCGCTTCGAGAACTGCGCGGCGACGGAGACCACGAGGCGGAGGTTCGCGGCCACGAAGTGGTCGAAGGCCTGCTGGCCCTCGCGCTCGCGGCGTTGCAGCGCGCGGCGCTCGGTGAGCGGCAGCGTGCTGCCGCGCTCCTCGAGCGTGGCGGACGCCTCGCGCCCGGCCTCGATCGTCTTCGCGAGCCGGATCTCGTCCTCTGCGGTGAGCAGACGGACCTTGCCGAGCTCGGAGAAGTACAGATCGAGGAGGTCGTCGGGGACCGACATCGTTGCTGCCTCCGATCGCGTCGTGCGCATCGTGCTTGCGGGTCGTCTTGTGCGTGCGTTCACATGCCGTGCAACACCTGGTGCCGCTCAACTGTTCCCGACCGGGCGAGATCATCACTCGCCCCGCGGTCGCAGGGGCCTGCCCCATCGGGCGTGGTCCGGCAGGACGGGCACCGGCGCGGCGGTGCGCCTTGTCCTCCGTGGAGTCTGCCCTATTGACGCACGTCGACCACGAAAGGTTCCCCAAAAGCGCGTCGGCTACGCTTCGTCGTCATGAACCCCTTGCTGAGCGACCTCGGTGGCAACCCTCTCGCGGCGATCCAGGACCTCAAGCTCGCCCTCGCCGCCGATGGCGCGACGCTCTTCGACTTCAGCGTCGGCGATCCCATCGAGCCCACGCCCGAGCCGATCCGCCGCGCCCTGCTCGAGGGCGTCGACGAGGTGAGCCAGTACCCGACCGCCGCGGGGCTGCCCGAGCTGCGCGAGGCGGTCGCGGGGTGGGTGCGACGCCGCTTCGCCGTCGAGGTCGACCCCGAGCGCGAGGTCCTGCCGACCTCGGGCTCGAAGGAGGGGATCTTCCACCTGCCCTTCGGGCTCATCGACCCGGCCGGGGCCAGGCGCACGGTCCTGTGGGGCACGCCGGGATACCCGATCTACGAGCGTGGCACGCGCTTCGCCGGCGGCGAGAGCGACCCGGTCACCCTCACCGCCGGGCAGGACTGGCAGCTGCGCCTCGAGGAGCTCGCCCCGACGCGGCTCGACCGCGCGGCGATCGCGTGGCTCAACTACCCGCACAACCCGACCGGCGCGATGCTCGACCTCGACGGCTACCGTCGCGCCCTCGAGACCGCCCGGGCCCACGGCGTCGTCCTCGCCTCCGACGAGTGCTACGCCGACGTCTACCCGGGGCAGCGTCGGCCGGCGTCGCTGCTCGAGGCCTGCGAGGGCGACCTCACGGGGGTCATCGTGGCCTTCAGCTGCTCGAAGCGCTCGGGGATGACCGGCTACCGCTCAGGAGCGCTCGTCGGCGACGCACGGCTGCTCGCCGACCAGCGCACCCTGCGCCGGGACACCGGGACGGCCAGCCCCGCCTTCGTCCAGCGCGCAGCGGCGGCGGCGTGGAGCGACGACGCCCACGCCGCCCGGCGCCGCGACGTCTTCGACGCCAAGCGCGCGATCCTCCTCGACTTCCTCACCCGGGCCGGTCTCGAGGTCAGCGGCAGCGAGGCGACGTTCTACCTCTGGGTCGCCGCGCCGGGCGGCGACGACGCGGCCTACGCCGAGGCGCTGCTGCGCCACCGCGTCGTCGCCACGCCGGGGCGCGCCTTCGGTGCTGCCGGCGTCGGCTGGCTGCGCCTGGCGCTCGTGCCCGACGTCGAGGGCTGCCGCGCCGCGGTGGCGCGCTGGCAGGAGGCCATCGACGCCGGTGCCCTGCCCGGCCACGGGTGACCCGGCGCTACGCTGCCCGCCGTTCCCGCGACGGGCACGGCGGCGCACGAGACGCGCGTCGTGCCGAGGAGGCACCGACGATGACCGACACCGACCGTCTCGCCGAGCGCATCGACGCCGCGTTCGCCGAGGGGACCCATGAGGAGCCGGAGGCGCGCGCCGCCGTCGACGAGGCGCTCGACCTCCTCGACCGCGGCGAGGCCCGCATCGCCGAGAAGGTCGAGGGGGTCTGGGTCGTCCACGAGTGGCTCAAGCGCGCCGTCCTGCTGTCCTTCCGTCAGCGCGCGATGGCCACGATCGAGGTCGGGCCGTTCGAGTTCCACGACAAGGTCCCGCTCAAGGACGGCTACGCCGACGCCGGCGTGCGGGTCGTGCCGCCGGCGGTCGTGCGCCGCGGCGCGTTCGTCGAGCGCGGCGCGGTGCTCATGCCGAGCTACGTCAACATCGGCGCACGGGTGGGCTCGGGCACGATGGTCGACACCTGGGCGACGGTCGGCTCATGCGCGCAGGTGGGGCGCGATGTCCACCTCGCCGGCGGGGTCGGCATCGGAGGGGTGCTCGAGCCGCCGGGCGCCCGACCCGTGATCATCGAGGATCGGGCCTTCGTCGGGTCGCGCTGCGTCGTCACCGAAGGCGTCGTCGTGGAGGAGGGCGCGGTGCTCGGCGCCGGGGTCGTGCTCACCGCCTCGGTGCCGATCATCGACGTCACCGGGCCCGAGCCGGTCACAGTCAAGGGACGGGTGCCCGCGCGGGGGATCGTCATCCCCGGTTCGCGGCCGCGGGCCTTCCCGGCGGGGGAGTACCAGATCCCCTGCGCGCTCGTCATCGGCTACCGCAGCGCCGAGACCGACGACAAGGTCAGCCTCAACGACGCGCTGCGCGAGCACGATGTCGCCGTCTGAGACCCTCGAGCTCCTCGTCGAGCTCCTCGCCCTGCCGTGCGTCACCGGCGAGGAGGGGCCGATCGCCGACTGGCTCGCCGCGCGCTACGCCCACGAGGCGGTCGAGCGCGTCGGGCACTCCCTCGTCGTCGGCGAGGACGACCCCGGGCGGCCCACCGTCCTGCTCGTCGGCCACACCGACGTCGTCCCGCCGAGCGCTGGCGACCGCGTGCCGCGCCGCGTCGACGGGCGGATCGTCGGGCGGGGCGCGAGCGACATGAAGAGCGGGCTCGCCGTGGCGATGGCCTGCTTCGAGGACGCCGCGCTGCGGGCGCAGAGCCCCTACGCCGTGCGCCTCGTCGCCTACGCCGGCGAGGAGGGGCCCCACGACGGCAACGAGCTCGGCGATGTCCTCGCCGCCTGCGGTGAGCTCGCCGAGGCCGACCTCGCGATCGTCCTCGAGCCCACCGACCTCGAGGTGCAGCTCGGCTGCCTCGGCGCGCTCAACGCCCACGTCACCATCGAGGGGCGCGCCGCGCACGCCGCGCGGCCCTGGCAGGGTGACAGCGCGGTCTCGCGTGCGCTGCCCCTGCTCGCCGATCTCGCGGCGCTCGCGCCGCTCGACGTCGACGTCGATGGCCTGCGCTTCCGCGAGGTCCTCAGCGCCACCCAGGTCTGGACCGACAACGCCCGCAACGTCATCCCCCCAACCCTCAACCTCAACCTCAACTACAGGTTTAGCCCCCGCCGGAGCGTCGAGGAGGCGGTGGCCCGTGTCGAGGAGCTCGTCGACGGGCGCGGCGACGTGCGGATCGTCGACGCCGCCCCCTCGGCGCTGCCGCACCGCACCGCCCCACTCGTCGAGCGCTTCGTCGCCGTCGCCGAGGCCGCGGTCGCCCCGAAGCAGGCCTGGACCGACGTCGCCCGCTTCACGAGCATCGGCGTGCCGGCGCTGAACTACGGGCCAGGGCTGACCGCGCAGGCCCACCAGGCCGGCGAGTGGGTGCCCGAGGCCAACGTCGCCGAGGCCCTCGCGGTGCTGCGCGCGTTCCTCGGCGGAGTGGCCTCCTCGCCTCGCTCATGAGGACCGACTAGGCTGCCTCCCACCGCGACCAGGGAGGGCGAGCCCGTGAGCGATCATCGCGACCCCGAGCGCGACGACCGGCCCGACCGGGCCGAGGACGCCGGCAACGAGCCCGACGCCGACCTCGACCCCGGCGCCGACACCGCGATGTTCCAGGCCTTCGTCGACGACGTGGAGGGACCCGCACAGCGCGGGCGCGCCTCGGGTGCGGTCTTCCGCCTCGCGACGCTCGCCGCGGGGCTCGTGCTCTTCGTCGCGATCGTCTGGCTGCTGCTGCGCTGAGCGCCGGGGACGGTTGCGCGCCGCGGCGCCGCCGGCCTGGCAAGATGGGACCACCGCACCGCACAGGAGGTCTCCGCGCGCCGTGAGCCGGCCCTACGACGCCAATTCGATCGCCGTCCTCGAGGGTCTCGAGGCGGTCCGCAAGCGACCCGGCATGTACGTCGGCTCGACCGACCGCCGCGGGCTGCACCACCTCGTCTGGGAGGTCGTCGACAACGCCGTCGACGAGCACCTCGCCGGGCACGCCTCGCGCGTCATCGTCCGTCTGCGTGCCGACGGGGGGGTCGAGGTCACCGACGACGGCCGCGGCATCCCCGTCGAGCGCCACGCCAAGGAGCGCAAGCCCGCCGTCGAGGTCGTCCTCACGAAGCTCCATGCGGGCGGCAAGTTCGACCAGCAGGCCTACGCGGTCTCCGGGGGCCTCCACGGCGTCGGGGTCTCGGTCGTCAACGCGTTGTCGTCGCGCACCGAGGTCGAGGTGACCCGCGACGGCGAGCGTCACGCGATCGCCTTCGCCAAGGGCCGGCGCGTCGAGGCGCTCGCCAAGGTCGGCCGTGGCAAGCGCAGCGGCACGACGGTGCGCTTCTGGCCCGACGCGGAGATCTTCGACGCCGTCGACCTCGACGCCGAGCTCGTCGCCTCGCGGCTGCGCGAGACCGCCCTGCTGACCCCGGGTCTGCGCATCGACCTCAGCGACGAGCGCGACGGCCAGTCGCACACCTTCCGCTTCACCCGCGGTCTCGAGGACTTCGTCGCCGAGCTCATGGGCGGCGACGAGGCGCTGCTCGCCAAGCCCGTGCGCATCAGCGCCGAGGAGGTCGTCGACGGCCGCGCGCTCGCCTGCGACCTCGCGGTGAGCTGGGCGGCCGGCGCGAGCGACGAGCGCACCCGCAGCTACGTCAACATCATCCGCACCGCCGACGGGGGCGCGCACGAGGAGGGCTTCCGCAAGGCCTTCACCGGCACGCTCAACCGCTGGGGCCAGGCCAACAAGGCCTTCCGCAAGGGCGACCCGAGCCTCACCGGCGAGGACCTGCGCGAGGGCCTGCGGGCGGTCATCAGCGTGAAGATGCCCGACCCGCAGTTCGAGGGGCAGACCAAGGGCAAGCTCGGCAGCGCGATCATGCGCAGCTTCCTCGAGCGCGCGGCCAACGAGGCGCTGACCGAGTGGCTCGACCAGAACCCGACCGCGGGGCGGCGCATCGTGCGCAAGGCCCAGGTCGCCGCGAAGGCCCGCGAGGCCGCGCGCCACGCCCGCGACCTCACCCGGCGCAAGGGGCTGCTCGACCAGACCTCGGCGGGCCTGCCGGGCAAGCTCGCCGACTGCTCCTCGCGGACCCCCTCGGAGTCCGAGCTCTACATCGTCGAGGGCGACTCCGCCGGCGGGTCCTCCAAGCTCGCGCGCGACCGCCACACCCAGGCGATCCTCCCGCTGCGTGGCAAGGTCCTCAACGTCGAGCGCGCCCAGCTTCAGAAGGTCCTCGCCAACGCCGAGATCCAGAACCTCATCCGCGCGATCGGCACGGGCATCGGCGACGACTTCGACTACGCGCGGCTGCGCTACCACAGGATCATCCTCATGGCCGACGCCGACGTCGACGGCGGGCACATCACGACGCTGCTGCTCACGTTCTTCTACCGGCTCATGCCCAAGCTCGTCGACGGGGGCCACCTCTTCCTCGCCCAGCCGCCGCTGTGGCAGCTGCGCAAGGGCGACACCGTGCGCTACGCGATGACCGACCGCGAGCGCGACGCGCTGCTGCGCACGGTCTTCAAGGGCGCGGGCAACGTCGAGCCGCAGCGCTTCAAGGGCCTCGGGGAGATGGACGCCACCCAGCTGTGGGAGACGACGATGGATCCCGCCAAGCGCACGCTGCTGCGGGTCAGCGTCGATGACGCCGCCCGCTCCGAGGAGGTCTTCAGCCTCCTCATGGGCGAGTCGGCCGCCGACCGCCGCGAGTGGATCGAGCGCAACGCCCGGCACGTCGATGTCGTCGACGCCTAGCACCGGAGGATCCCGCCGCGACCCGGGGCGCGAGGCCGCCGCGGCCGCACGCCAGGCCAGGGCGCAGCCGCCGATCCAGCGGCGCCCGCCGCTGCAGGCCCTCGCCCTGCGGGGGCTGCTCGCCGTCGGGCTCCTGCTCGTCGTCGCGGTCACCGTGCTCCTCGGCGGCGACGGCTTCGTCGACGAGACCGGCGGCGACGTCGGCGTCGTCGACGCCCTCTACTACGCCTCGGTGACGACGACGACGACCGGCTACGGCGACATCACGCCGGTGACGACGGGCACGCGGCTCGCGACGCTGCTCGTCATCACCCCCGCGAGGGTCGGCTTCCTCCTGCTCCTCGTCGGCACGACCGTGGAGCTGCTCACCGAGCGCTGGCGCGAGGCGCACCGCCGCGACCGATGGAGGCGACGCGTGGACGAGCACTACATCATCACCGGCTACGGGGTGAAGGGCCGCTCGGCGGCGAGGGCGCTGTGCGAGGACGGCGTGAGCCAGGAGGCCATCGTCATCGTCGAGCTGCGTCGCGACGCCGCCGACGAGGCGAGCGCGGAGGGCTACACCGTCATCGTCGGCGACGCCTCCCGGGCACAGGTCCTGCGCGAGGCCCGGATCGAACGGGCCCGGGCGGTGATCATCGCCCCCAGCCGCGACGACACCGCGGTGCTCACGACGCTGACCGCGCGGGAGCTCGCCCCCAGGGCCACGATCATCGCTTCGGTGCGCGAGGAGGAGAACGCCCACCTGCTGCGGCAGAGCGGCGCCGACGAGGCGATCGTCTCCGCGGAGACCTCCGGGCGGCTGCTCGGGCTGACGAGCCGCAACCCGCGCGTCGGGCAGATCGTCAGCGACCTGCTCCACACCGACTACGGCCTCGCGCTCGTCGAGCACGAGGTGAGCCAGGGGGAGGCCGGCTCGGGCATCGCCGACCTGCCCGGTCAGCGGACGATCGCCGTCGTGCGGGACGGGCGCATGCTGCGCTACGACGACCCCGAGATCGGCGACCTCCAGGAGGGCGACCGCGTCGTGGGCTTCCCCAACGGCGACGACGGCGCCCACGGCGGGCGAGCCGACGGCACGAAGGACTAGTGGACCCGAGGTCAAGGACGCCTGTCAGTGCCCGTCGGCCCATGGTGCATCACGGCTCCGGGGGTGGGGCAGTACCGTGGATGCGGTCCGTGCACGGCCCGCCGGGAGCCCGCCGCCGGTCTGGTCGGTGAGCCCCCGCCTGGCTGCGAGGAGGCGCGATGAGGACGAGGGCAGGGCTCGACCCGTCCCGGGGCGTGGCACGCGCCGGGGCCGTCCTGGCGCTGCTCGCGGTCCTGCTGCTCCTGCTCGGCGCCCTCGCCCCCGCCACGGATCTCGCCGGCGCTGGCGAGGCCCTCGCCGAGGAGTCCGGTGCGCAGGCCCGCGAGGCCGGCGGGCAACCCGGCGCCGAGACGGCCGACGCCGCCGAGGCCGCCGAGGCCGCCGAGGCAGGCGAGCGCTCGGCGAGCATCGGGCTCGGGCCCTTCGGGGAGGTCGAGCTCGCCGGGCAGCCCCTCATCGCGGCGACCGCGCTCATCGCCTTCGTCGACGGCTTCAACCCCTGCTCGCTGTGGGTCCTGACCGTCCTGCTCGCGATGATCCTCCACACGCGCTCGCGCGCCCGCGTCGCCGCGGTGGGGCTGACGTTCCTCCTCGTCACCGCGACGGTCTACGGCGTCTTCATCGCCGGGCTCTTCGCGGCCTTCGCCGTGGCCGGCTTCGCCGACCCGATCCGCTTCGCCGTCGCCGCGCTGGCCTTCGCCTTCGCCGCGGTGAACATCAAGGACTACTTCGCCTTCAAGCAGGGTGTGAGCCTGTCGATCCCCGACCGCTTCAAGCCGCGGATCTACCGTGGCGGCCGGTCGGTGCGCGAGGACAAGCCCCTGCCGGTCGTCCTCGCGATCACCGTCGCGCTCGCCGCAGGCGTGGCGATCATCGAGCTGCCGTGCACCGCGGGGCTGCCGCTGGTCTGGACGGGACTCGTCAGCGAGGCCGGCGTCGACGGGGCAGGGTTCCTCGCCCTGCTCGCGGTCTACCTCCTCGTCTACCTCGCCGTCGAGGTCACGCTCCTGCTCGTCGCGCTTGTCACCCTCGCCTCGGTGCGTCTCGACGAGGGCCGGGGCCGCGTCCTCAAGCTCATCGGGGGGGCGGTCATGGCCGCGATCGCCATCGTCCTCGTCGTCGACCCCTCGGTGATGGAGAGCTTCGCGGGCTCGCTCGGGGTCATCGGCGCCGCCCTCGGCGTCGCGGCGGTCGTCGCACTCGTCTTCCCGCCCGACGGGCGCGAGCCGAGTCGCGGGCAGGCGGGCGAGGGCCCCTCCGAGCGTGCCGATGAGCAGGATGACGCGGGCTCCTCGGACGACGACGAGCGGGCCCCGCGGGCACGGGACCCCAGGCGCTGAGGCCCCAGGGGTTCGTGGTCGGGGTGCGAGGCCGCGCGCGGGGGATAGGATCGCGCCGTCGAGCATCGCGAGCGCACAGAGGAGACCGCACATGGCCGTGGACCGCACCGCGACGAACGTCTGGGAGGGCGACCTGCAGGAGGGGTCGGGGTCGACGTCGCTCGAGTCCTCCGGCGCGACGGCGCCGCTGCCGGTGAGCTTCCCCGCCCGCGCCGGCGAGCCGGCGGGCAAGACGAGCCCCGAGGAGCTCATCGCCGCTGCGCACGCCTCCTGCTACAACATGGCCCTGTCGGGCGCGCTGTCGAAGTCCGTCGGCGCCCCCGAGTGGCTCCGGACCTCGGTGACGGTGTCGTTCTCCCGGGAGGGCGGCCCGCACATCTCCGGTGTCGCGCTCCACGTGCGCGGCAAGGTCCCCGGTGCCAGCGCCGAGGACTTCGCCGAGGCCGCCGCTGCGGCCAAGGACGGCTGCCCGGTGTCGAAGCTCATGGCCGGCAACGTCGAGATCACCCTCGACGCCGCCCTGGAGGCGTAGCGCCCCCGCATCCGGCGACGGGCGGCGCGGGGCTGCGCCGTCCCGGCGTGGCCGCATGGCACGCTGTGCGCGCCCGAGCCCCGAGCCGTCCCCCCAGCCGTAGAGGGTGCCGTCCATGAGCGAGCAGCAGCGCCTGCTCGACGACGGCGGCCGCGACGATGCGGTCGTCGACGTCGACATCGCCGAGCGCATGGAGCGCTCGTTCCTCGACTACTCGATGAGCGTCATCGTCGGGCGCGCGCTGCCCGACGTGCGCGACGGGCTCAAGCCCGTGCAGCGGCGCATCCTCCAGGCGATGTGGGAGGCCGGCCTGCGTCCCGACCGTCCCTACCGCAAGTGCGCCTCGGCGGTCGGCGACGTCATGAAGAAGTACCACCCCCACGGCGACGCCTCGATCTACGAGGCGCTCGTGCGCATGGCCCAGGACTTCGCCTCGCGCGAGCCGCTCGTCGACGGCCACGGCAACTTCGGCTCGATCGACGGCGACAGCGCCGCGGCGATGCGCTACACCGAGGCGCGTCTCTCACCCCTCGCGATGGAGCTCATCGACGGCCTCGACGAGGACACCGTCGACGAGGTCGCCAACTACGACGGCCACGAGACCGAGCCGGTCGTCCTGCCGGCGCGCTTCCCCAACCTCCTCGTCAACGGCTCCTCGGGCATCGCCGTCGGCATGGCGACGAACATCCCGCCGCACAACCTCGGCGAGGCCATCGACGCGACGATCCCCCTCGTGGGGCATCCCGAGGCCACCGTCGAGGAGCTCATGGCGATCATGCCCGGTCCCGACTTCCCGACCGGGGGCCGCATCCTCGAGGGCGACGGCATCCGCGACGCCTACCTCACCGGCAAGGGCGCGATCACCACCGAGGCGGTCGCCACGACCGAGACGCGCTCGGGTGGGCTGCCCCGCATCGTCATCACCGAGATCCCCTACCAGGTCAACAAGGCGACGCTGCTCGAGCGCATCGCCGACCTCGTGACCCGCCGCAAGCTCGAGGCGATCCGCGACCTGCGCGACGAGTCGAGCCGCGACGGCATGCGCATCGTCGTCGAGCTCAAGCGCGGCGAGGACCCGCAGCGGGCGCTCGCCGCCCTCTATGACGCGACCGACCTCCGCCAGACCTTCCACGCCAACCTCGTCGCCCTCACGACGCCCGAGCCCGGCGAGCAGCCCGAGCCGCGCACGCTCGGCCTGCGCGAGCTCCTCGGCGACTACGTCGCCCACCAGCGCGAGGTCCTCACGCGCCGCACCCGCCACCGTCGCGAGAAGGCCGCCGCGCGGGCCCACGTCCTCGAGGGCCTGCTCATCGCCCTCGACCACCTCGACGAGGTCATCGCCCTCATCCGCGCCGCCGACTCCGCCGACGTCGCCCGTGGACAGCTCATGGAGCGCTACGGCCTCACCGAGATCCAGGCCAGCGCGATCCTCGACATGCAGCTGCGCCGACTCGCCCGCCTCGAGGCGGCCAAGCTCGCCGAGGAGCACGCCGAGCTCGTGGAGCGCATCGCCCGACTCGACGCGATCCTCGCCGACCCCGGCGAGCTCGACGCGCTGCTGACCTCCGAGCTCGCCGACCTCAAGGCACGCCACGCCGGCCCACGGCGCAGTCGGCTCGCGGCGACGCCGGCGGTGGATGCCGCCGACGGTGCCGATGGGCTGCCCGAGCTCGCCGCGCAGGAGGTCACGGTCTCGGTGACCCGCAGCGGCTACGTCAAGAGCGTCGGGTCACGGCGCACCACCGCGCCGCACAGCCATCCCAAGGACCCGCTCGCGGCGGTGCTGCGCGCGACGACCGACGACACCGTCCTCGCGATCGACGCCGCCGGCGGCGGCTACCGCATCGCGCTGCGCGACGTGCCCGTCGTCACCGCCCGCCACCGGGGCGTCACCCTCGCCCAGCTCCTCGGCGAGGCCCCCACCGCTGCGATCGTCGGCGCGGTCGTGCTGCGTGAGGGCACCACCGACGTGCTCACCGCGTCGGCCTCGGGGCTGCTCAAGCGCACCGCACGCGAGGCCTACGAGGGCCGGGCGCGCACGATGGTCGCCGCGGGGGTGCGCGAGGGCGACCGGCTCGTCGCCGCCGCCGGCTGCGGACCCGACGACGAGCTCCTCCTCGCGCACTCCGGAGGCCTCGTCCTGCGCTGCGGGGTCGCCGACGTCCGGGCGATGGGGCGGAGCGCCACCGGCGTCGTCGGCCAGACGGTGCCCGACGGGGCCCGCCTCGTCACCCTCGGGGTCATGCCCGCCGACGGCGCCCTCGCCGACGTCCTCACCGTCGGCGCAGGTGGGCAGACCAAGCGCGTGCCGCTCGAGGAGTACCCGCGCCAGCGCCGCGGGGGCAAGGGCGTGCAGACCGGTGCCACCGACCTCGCCTGGTGCGGCCCCGCCGTCGACCTCCACGTGCCGCTCGGCGAGGAGGTCCGCGTGCTGCGGCCCAGCGAGGTCGACCTCGGTCGCCGTGCCGGCCGGGCTACCATGAGCCTGCCGGCCCCGACCGAGCCGATCGTCGCCGAGTCCGGTGCCCGTCCTGACGTCTGACCCGGGAGGATCACCCGCCGTGCGCTATGAGCTCGACCCGGCCGCCCTCCCCGGTGAGGAGATCCGCCGCGTTGCCGCCGAGGGGATCGACGATGCCCGGGCGCGACTGCATGACGACGGCGAGACCTTCGGGGAGTCCGTCCACGAGGCCCGCAAGCGCCTCAAGGAGATCCGCGCGGTGCTGCGTCTCGCGCGCCGCGGGATGCGCAAGGGCGAGGCGAAGGCCGCGCAGGCCGTGCTGCGCGACAGCGGACGGCGCCTCGCGCCGGTGCGCGACGCCGAGGTCGTCCTCGCCACCCTCGATCGCCTGCGTGGCGACGACGACCTCGTCGGCGCCTTCCGCGGCGAACTGCTCGAGGACCTCGCGAGCGCGCGTGGTCGGGTCTCCCGACCCGAGGTCACCGCGGCCGTCGTCGCCGACCTCGAGACGCTGCGTGAGGAGTCGGGGCGGTGGCGCCTCGAGGTCGACGCCGACGTGCTCGCCGACGGGGTCGCGCAGGGCCACCGGGGCGGCCGCAAGGCGCTGCGCGCCGCCCTCGCCGCGCCCGGCGACGACGAGGCCCTGCACGAGTGGCGCAAGCGCGTCAAGGACGGGTGGTACCACCTCCTGCTCCTGCGCGGCGCCTGGCGCGCGCCGGTCTCCGCGCTCGCCGACGAGGCCCACGAGATCAGCGAGGCGCTCGGCGCCGACCACGACCTCGTCGTGCTCGACGAGCGCTTCGCCGCGCGCCGCAGCGACGTCGCCGACGACGAGGCCGCCGAGCTCTCCCGACGTCTCGAGGCGGCGCGCGAGCCGCTGCGCGGGCGTGCGCTCGCCGTCGGCCGGCGCCTCTACGCCACCCCACCGGTCAACCACGCCCGCCTGCTCACCGGGTGGTGGCGCGTCGCCGCCCACGAGGGCGCCGAGCGGTCGTGAGCGCGCGGGGGCGGGGCCGTGGAGTTCGCTGAGGTCGTGCGGCGCCGGCGCATGGTGCGCCGCTACGACGGCTCCCCGGTGCCCGCCGACGCCCTTGCCCGCGTGCTCGACGCGGCCTCGCGCGCGCCGAGCGCCGGCTTCAGCCAGGGCCAGTCGCTCGTCTGCGTGACCGACGCCGCGACCCGCCAGGCGATCGCGCGCTGCTGCGACGAGCCCGCCCACCGCGCCGCCGGCCGGCCGCCGTGGCTGTCCTCGGCGCCGGTCCACCTCGTGCCCTGCGTCGACGAGGGCGCCTACCACGAGCGCTACGCCGAGGCCGACAAGGCCGCCTCGCGGCCCCCGGCCTCATGGGAGGTGCCCTTCTGGTGGGTCGACGGGGGCGCGACGCTCATGCTCCTGCTCCTCGCCGCCGTCGACGAGGGCCTCGACGCCGGCTTCGTCGACATCGCCGACCGCGCCGGCCTGCGCGCCCACCTCGGCATCCCCGAGGAGGTCGTGCCACTGGGGGTCGTGACCCTCGGCACCCGCCACCCCGACGAGCGACCGGTCGGGTCGTCGCAGCGCAGGTCACGCCGCGACGCCGTCCACCGCGAGCGCTGGGGCGGCGACCGTGCGACCGGCCGCGCCGATCCTCAGGGGCGCGGGAGGCTTGACCAGTGGCCGCGGGGGGCGAAGAGCTCGTCGACGGTGGTGTCGAGCAGGCCGGTCTCGACGGCGACGTCGAGGACGGTGTAGCGGGAGCGGATCATCTGGGCGCGGGCGT
>PWFH01000186.1 GCA_003553795.1 Egibacter sp.
CCGCACCGGTGAGGCCGCCCCGGATGCCGGGCGGGGCGGCCAACCGCCGGGCGGGGCGGCCAACCGGGCCGGGCTCACGGGTCGGGGAGGTTGCCCGCCCGGATGTGCATCTCCAGGGAACACAGCCCTTGGAGGAGGACCGCATAGCTCGGCGCGCGCTCCTCGGCGAGGTCGATCGCCTCGAGCGGATCGAACCACAGCCTGCGCTGGCGCAGCGCGACGAGCAGCGACCACACGAGGGCGCGGAAGCTCCCGTCGCGCTCATAGACGTGCTCCCAGGAGCTGTTGACCGTCGGCTTGCGCTCGACGACGAAGCGGGGATCGTGGGGGTCGACGAGGTCGGGGAAGACTGACGGGTAGCGCTCGCGCACGACCTCGAGCAGCAGCGCCTGGCCGACCCGGCGCTCGAGGGGGACCTGGAGCATCGATCGCTGCCATCGGGGGTCGGCGAAGGGCGTGAGGAGGAGGTCGCCCTTGCGCTCGAAGCCGCGGCGGGCCGCGCCGCTGAGCTGGCGTAGCTCGGCGGCGGAGTAGCCGTGGGAGGAGAGCGTGCGGGTGAGCTGGTGCTGGCGGTAGCAGAGGTTGAGCTGGTCGACGTAGCTCATCTGCGCGGCCGGAAGCAGCGGCTCCGCGGGCAGGACGTGGGCGGGGTCGTACGAGGCGGGGAAGAAGCGCTCGTGATGACGGGGCTTGACGAAGCGTGCCTGACGGAGCAGGAACGCGCGCTTGGACGCCTCGAAGTCGGCGTCGAGCCGTCCCTTGAGCCACGAGCCCGACAGCCCGCCGAGGAAGCCGTGGAGGCGCGGGAGGGACCAGATCGCCGAGCTGCCGCCCTCACCCCACGCGTCGGCCCGGCCCTGCTCGCCCCGGGTCCTCGCAGCCCGGGGCATGCGCAGCGCCCGTGGCATGCCCGCAGGGGTCGCGCGAGCCTGGCGGGCCATCGCCTCGATGCTCGGCTCGAGGCCGTCGTTGACGTCGTAGACGCGGTGCTCGGCGACGGCGCCGGCGGCGTAGATGGGAGCGAGGTCAAAGTCGGCGTTGCCGGGATGCCCCGTGGTGAAGGCCACGACCCGCTCGGGGCCGACGAGCTCGGCGAGCGCGCCGAGCAGGGTGCGCGAGTCGTAGCCCGAGGAGACCCCGATGAGGTAGCGCTCACTCGGCGCAGCGGCGAGCGCATCGCCAACCACCGTGAGCAGGAGCCGATGCACCGAGGCGTGGTCACCGGGATCGAAGACCGCGACGCCGTCGTCGGCGAGCAGCCCGCGGTAGGCTGCCGCGGCCTCCTCCGCGGCATCGCGACTCGGCAGATAGCCGTAGTAGAGGAAATCGGCGAGGACACGCTGCTCGTCGCCCCAAGCGGCGCCCCGGCCGGCGCCCGGCGAACGACGTCGCGTCGATCCCGGCGGAGCCACCTCGAGCTCGGCGGTAACCTCCGCGGCAAGCGCGGCGAGCCGCGCGTCATCGGGATGGCTGGCTGCGGCGGCCTCGACAAGGGTGCGCGCCCCCTCGAGAGCGCCGAGCGCGCGCCGCCGACGGACGATCGCCCCGAGGAAGCCAGCGGTGCGCAGCCGAGGCCTGCGGCGCGCGAGAGCGCCGAGCGCCTCGGCGACGCCACGCCTCATCCTGCGGTGGGCTCGCAGCCAGCGCGCCTGAAGCCTCCAGACGGCACCGAGGGCGCCCGCCCGCGCCGCGAGGTCGAGCGCCATCTCGGCGGCCTCGAGATCGCCGGCACGCCGCGCCTCGCCGGCGAGCCGGCGGTAGCGCGTGGCGTCGTCAGCGGCTTCGATCGCCGCGGCTATTCGCGCTTCGTCGGGCTGCTGCGGCGACCGCGACCATCTGCTGCGCCACCTGGCCTTCGAGGCCTTCCCGGCGCTGCTCACCCTGACCTCCCCTGGCTGCCTCCGTCCCGGGCCCCTCGCGCGAGACGGACGGCCAATGGCCACGGCGACCGCGTGCCCCGCTACGGTCGCTACAGTGCCTGACGGCGACGGCGACGGCGACGGCGACCGCGAGCCCGCGATCGAGCCGGTGCGGGGGCAGCCGAGGCGAGACCGCGTAGCGCGGGTCGACGTCCGCACGGGTGGCCTCAGCCCACCGGGTTGCCCGCCACCGAGCCGCCATCCGTAGCACCCGGAGACGAAGAACCGATGCCTGCCCACGACGCCGCCGACCCCGACGCGACCTCTCCGCGGCGCATCACCGTCGGCCTGCCCGTCTACAACGACGCCGACAAGCTCTACGCGAGCGTGCCGACGGTCTTCGCGCAGTCCTACGACGGCCCACTCCGGCTGCTCGTCGTCGACGACGGCTCCACCGACGACACCCGCGCGGTCCTCGACGACCTCGCCCAGCGCTATGGCCACATCGAGGTGCTGACCCACGAGCGCAACCTCGGCCGGCCCTTCGCCCGCAACACGATCATCGAGGCCGCCGGCGATGATCTGCTCGCGTGGATCGACGCCGACGACCTCTGGCACCCGCGCAAGCTCGAGCTCCAGCTCGCCGCGCTCGCCGAGGCCGACCCCGACGGCACCGAGGCGGTGATGTGCACGGGCCCGTTCCGCTGGGTCTACCGCGACCAGGAGCAGGTCATGGTCCGCGTCCCCGAGGTCGAGGGCGACCAGCTCTTCAACGTCCTGTCCGGCGCCCTGCAGCCCTACCTCTGGGCGCTGCTCGGCCGCGCGGAGCTCTTCCGCGCAGCGGGCGGGTTCGACGAGCGGCTCTTCCGCCGCCAGGACTTCGAGTTCATGCTGCGCTTCGTCGCCGGCGGCGGCCGGGTGGTGCGCACCGACGCCGCGACGCCGCTCGCGACGTACATGAAGAGCGACGCGGGGCGTTCCGCCGATCATGTCTCCGGGGCCAACGACGTCATCTGGGCCAAGCACAGGGACCTCTACCGCCGCTACGGCCGACGCTTCGCCCTCGAGATGCGGCGCTCGCAGCACCGTCTCTCCGCGCGGTTCCACGAGCACAACGACGCCCACGTCGAGCGCGTCCGCTACGCCTGGCGCGCCAGGCGACTCGACCCTGTGATCTGGGTCACCCCGCCCCATGTCAACGTCGGGGATCCGCTGCGGGTCCCGAAGTGGCTCTACTGGGCGGCCCGCCGCCGCCTCAAGGCGGTGAGGAACCGGGCGCGGCGCACCCGCTGGACGATGCGACGCTGGCGACGCCAGAGTGCCCGAAGCCTGCGCGATCTCCGCAACCGGGGGGCTATGGCCTACGCGAGGAGCGGCCTGCCCGCCGCCACGCGCGGCTGGGGCCTGGCCCGGTCCCTGCCGCTCGAGGCCTGGGTCGAGGAGGGCCCTGCCGCCACGGTCATCGAGCGGGTCGCGAACCGCGCGGCGGGCGCCGAACCCGATGCCGTGGAGCGCGCCTGGCTGCAGCTCGAGAAGCTCTACCGCCTCCGCGGCGAGCTGTGGTCGGCCGAGAAGGCGCTCGAGCGCGGGCTCGCCCAACAGCCCGGAAGCGTCGCCCTGACCCTCCGGCTCGTCGAACTCCTCGCGCTGCGGCGCGAGTGGGAGCGTTGCGTTGGGGCCTGGGAGGACCTTCAAGGCCGCACCTCGACCGCCGAGGTCCAGGAGGCGATGGGCGCGACGACCTACACCCGTCTCGCGCGGGCCCTGCGCCAGCTCGGACGCGACGCCGAGGCCGCCGACCTCGCCGCCGAGGGACTCGAGCGCTTCCCCGACGACGACCGCCTGCCCGTCGAGGCCGCCAAGGCCCGGGCGACGAAGACCGACTGGGCCGAGGCGGTGCGGCACGGGACGACGGCGGGGCCGCACGGGGCGACGGCTGGACCACAAAGAACGACGGCGGCGGCCGAGGCGGCACCAGCCGAGCCCGTCGGCGTGGCGACCTCGCTGGGCTTCCTCGCCGGCTCCGAGGGACCGATCCAGGGCTGGCTGCGCCCGGGCGAGCAGGTTGGCGGCGAGGTCGCGCTGCTGCTCAACGGCGAGCGGGTCGTGGCCACGGCGGCGAGCCCGCCCGACGAGGAGGGCCGGGCGAGGTTCTCGCTGAGCTGCGGCGACCTGGGCGCCTACCTCGGCGACGGTGACGTCCTCGAACTCGCCGCCGTCGACGGGCCGATCGCGTGGGAGGGCATCGGACCGCGCCTTGCCGTCGCGCCGGGGCACCCCTCACGAGCCGACGACCTCATCGACCGCGTGCGCCGCGGTCATGTCTTCAACAAGTTCGGCCAGTTGCGCGGTGGCAACTCCCTCACGCGCAAGCGGCTGGTCCTCGACCTCTTCGACGAGATCGCCGCCGTGCTCGAGGAGCGCGCCGGGGTGCGGCTCGTGCCCTTCTACGGCAACCTCCTCGGCGCGATCCGTGAGCACGACTTCCTGCCCCACGACGTCGGCGGCTTCGACGTCGCCTACCTCTCCGAGGAGCCCACTGCCGAGGGCGTGCGCGCGGAGTTCATGCAGCTGTGCCGCATCCTCGCCGGCGCCGGCTACGACCTGCGCCTCGAGCCGTTCAGCGCGATGGTGCGCCGCCAAGCGACGGCGACGCACTTCATCGACATCAACTTCTGCTGGGCGCGCGAGGACGGCGGGCTCGGGATGTCCTTCGGCTGGCGCTACGAGCCGGTCACCGACCTCGAGGCCTTCCGCGCACCGCGGTGGGCGGCACTCGCCGACCGGCTCGTGCAGGTGCCGGGCAACGCCGAGGCCGTCCTACACCAGATCTACGGACGCGGCTGGCTCGTGCCCGACCAGGGCTTCCAGCTCGCCGTCGACCTCAAGCGCGACGACCGCTACCTCCTCTCGGCCGCCGAGCGCGCCGAGCTCGCCGCGGTCGACCCCGACCGGGTGCATCTCCAGCCCGACCCCGAGGAGGAGTGAGCCTGCCCCGTGCTGGCGGACGGTAGGCCACCCCGCCGCGCCGTGGCCGAGCCCGCGGGGATGCGGGTGCAGCGGCGTGAGCGCCACGCGACGCCAGGTGTCGCAAGATCCTATAGTGATTCCGAAATCATGGCTGTCTGGCGCGTCCCGGTTGAGGCGGGAAACCTTTACGCAGGGCTTCGTTCGGGGCCACCTGTCGTACGAGTCGGCCGCTGATCGGCCCAGTCGGGGTGGTGTAGGGACTGCCCAGCGCGGCCGTTGAGGGGCGGGGCCGGTTCATGGGTGACGCGCACGGGATGGACAAGGATCCGGGGCTGTCTGACGGTCCACATCCGAAAGGTCACAACACCGTGCGCGTCGCCACGGCACCGGGCATGCAGCTCGCCCTTGCCGGCGTCAACGTCACGGCCGTGGAGTTCGCCTCCGATCGGGGCATGGTCGACGTGGCGTGGCGCCGCCGTCGGCTGGTCTGCCCGCACTGCGCCGACTCGACCCGCTTGCCGCAGGACACCCGGGCGCCTCCCTCGGCTTGGCGCGAGCTCGACCTCGGCAGCTGGCGAGTGAGCGTCGGTGCGCAGCTGCACCGCCTGCGCTGCCCGACCGACGGGGTGGACGCCCGGGGAGGTGCCGTTCGCCCGTCACGGCACCGGCGTGACCCGCGACGTCGACGACCTCGTCGCCTGGCTGGCCAGCAGGATGGCGGCGACTGCGATCAACCGGCTGCTTGCGCATCAACTGGCGCACCGTCGGGGTCATCATCGAACGGGTCCTCGCTGACGAGCTCGATTGCCACCGCCTCGACGGGCTGTATCAGATCGGCATCAACTCTGGTCAGCTACCGCAAGGCCCACCACGACCTGACCATCGTCGCCGATCATCGCAGCGGCACGGTCGTCTCAGCCGATGAGGGCACCGACACGCAACCACCTGCGCGAGAGCACCGATGCGGACACGGCAGAGAAGTTCAAGGGCGCCCGCTGGGCGCTGCTGAAACGACCCGCCGACCTCACCGACGACCAGCACGACACGCTGCTCGCCCTCGGGGCTCAGCAGCGGGGCGGTCTGGCGCGCCTACCAACTCACCGAAGCCCTCCGGGCCCTCTTCGGCGAGGACCTACGCTACACCGACGGCACGTTCCGATCCCACCAGCCCATCAGCCGCGATGAGCTCACGAGCGACCTCGCCCGCAGCCTCGAGCTGGACGAGGAGCTCGTCGGCGGCTTCGGCGACGTGAGCAAGACCACGCCTCACGCCGGCGCGATCGCAAGCCTCGTCCAGGCAGGGACCGCCACCGGCCGCCGCGACGGCACGTTCCTGCCGCACGCGGCGACGAGCCGGGGACAGATGGCCGAACGCCTCGCCCGTGCCCTCGACCTCGAGCGTGCGATCCTCGACGCCGCGAACGCCGCAACGGAGGAGGAGGGAGGCCACGGGGCCACCGCCGCCCAGCCCCCGGCCCGGCCGTCCTCAGCGCACCCGGGAGAGCAGCCGCACGAGCCCGTCGCAGTCGTACACCACAGGGTTGTTGCCCAGCCGCTCGACGTTGACGCTCTCGGCCAGGGCGACGAGCTCCTCCTGCCCGCCGACGCCGACGTCGCGCAGCCGCTTGTCGAGGCCGAGACGGTCAAGCAGCGCGTGCCAGCGGGCGTGCGCGCCGAGCCCGTCGGCGGCGTCGAGCGCGGCGAGGATGTCGGCCATCGCCTCGGCGTGGGCGGCGGGGTCGACCCCCGGCTGCAGCGCGGAGGGCTCAGCGTCGGCGTGGTCTGCGAGGAACGCCCCGAGGGTGAGCGCGACGGCGTGGCCGTGGCTGACCCCGTAGCGCTTGGTGATGGCATACGACAGCGCATGCGCCGCGGTCGTCTTCGAGACGTCGATCGCCCGGCCCGCGAGGTGGCTGCCAAGCGCCATCCCCCGCGCGCTGCGGTCGTCGGCGTCGGCGACGAACCCCTCAATCGAGCGCAGCGCGAGGCCGAGCCCGCACCGGGCGAAGCGCCGGCCGTGCGCCGTCGCCCCGGTCGCCCAGAGGCTC
>PWFH01000130.1 GCA_003553795.1 Egibacter sp.
AGCTCGCTCTCGATCGCCCGTCGCGCCTCGTCCTGGGCGGCCACGAGCCGGGATCGCGACGCCCGCAGGGCTGCGAGGTGCTCACGCAGCTCGGCGGTGAGCCGGGCGTTGCGCAACACCAGCGCGAGTCCGCGGGCCAGACGGGCGGCCAGTTCCTCGTCCTGCCGGGTCGGAGGCTCGCTGCGCGGCTTGGTCAGCGACACCGCGCCGAGCAGCTCGCCGTCGTGGCGCACCGCGACCACGAGCGAGGCCGGCAGCGCGGGCAGGTCGCCGTCCTCCAGCGGCACGCCGAGGAGGGCCGGAGCGTCGGCCGCGGCGCTCGAGGCCACCGGGCGGATGTGCCCACCGACCCGCAGCCACACCGTGGCGGGTTGCGCCCCGGTGCCGGCCGCGAGCACCTCGGCGAGACGTTGCAGCTTGGCCTCGTCGCTGGCGCTGGCGGTCTGCGAGAACCCCGCGAGGACCTCGTAGGGGGTGGCACGGTGGCCGTAGACGAGCCGGTCGGCCCAACGGCGCACCCGCTGCCGCAGCGGTTGGAACGCCACGGCGACGATCGCGGTGGCGGCGACCTTCAGCGCGAGCGAGGGCTCGTCACCGACGCCGGCGAGGCGACCGACCCCGACGACCACCGCGACGTACACCGCGGCGATGAACCCGGCGAGCGCGGCCACCACGAGCGACCGCGAGACCACGACGTCGATGTCGTACAAGCGGTACCGCAGGATCGCCACCGCGTACGCCACGACGAGCGCGGGGGTGGAGGCCAGCACGGCCACCCACACGAGCTGCTCGGCGAGCTCGTAGTCGACGAAGGCGACGAGCCACAGCAGATGCGCGACGGCGACGAGCCCGGCGCCCATCGCCACCCAGAGGATCTGGCGCCGGGCGTCGCCGGAGGCACGGTGGTAGCGGACGGCCAGCGAGAGGATCGACGCGACGACCGCCGCGAACAGCACGAGCGTGGCCCAGAGGTCCACGAGCTCGAGCGTCGGGGTGAAGGGGTAGTCGTCGATGGCCAGGCCCTGCCGCGCCCCGGGCCGGAAGGCGACCGCGAGTGTCGCGACTTGCAGCGCCATCCCGACCACGGCCGCCCCGGCGACGACACGCCAGCGGGGGGAGGGCAGGTGCCCGTCGGGGAACAGCAGCAGGGCGAGCGTCATGAACGGGAACCAGCCCAGCACCCACGCGATGTCGCGGAAGGTGATCGACCAGGCGAGCCAGGCGGGCAGCACGTCGAACGTGAGGAGGTCGCGACTGGGCCCTCCGGCGTCCGTGAGCCGGGCGAGGGCGAGCTCATTCGCGCCCATGACGAGCGCCTGGCTGAACGCGAGGACGACCGCCACCCACCCCACCGTCCAGACCGCCCCGTTGTGGGGCTCCCGGCGCACCATCGCGGCGAAGGCGATCGCGAGCGCGACCGCCGCCGTGGCGTTCTGCGGCATCCACGAGGCGCGCAGCGCCCCGCCGGCGACGAGGAAGAGCGCGGCCCCGGTCATGGCCGCCAGGACCGAGGCGACCGCGAGCGCGAGGCCCACCTGGCGGGCCCGGTCGGCGTGGTCGAAGACCTTCACGGCGCGGCCACCACGGCGCCGCGGGGAGGGAAGCGGTGGGCGGCCACCGGCGCCTGCCGTCCCTTGACGAGGGTGGGCGCGAGCGCCTCGGCGTCGATCGGCACGGTGAGCGCCTGCATGGTGGCACTGCTCAGCACGCTCTCACCCGGGTCGGCCCACTGCTGGAGGCGCTGGGTGAGGTTGACGGTGTCGCCCACGACCGAGTACTCGAGCCGCTCCTCGGAGCCGAGGATCGCCGCGGCCACCGGGCCGGTCGACAGCCCGACGCCGAGCCCGAACGGCGCGAGCCCACGGGCCACCCACCCGTCGTTGACCGCGCGCTGCGCGGCGTGCATCGCGGCTGCGGCGGCGACGGCCCGGTCGGCGTGGTCGGCGAGCGGCACGGGTGCGCCGAACACCGCCATGACCGCGTCGCCGACGAACTGCATCACCGTGCCGTCGTGGTCGACGATCGCGCGGTTCATCGCCGCCCGGTGCTCGTTGAGCTGGCCGGCGAGCGCGCTCGGGTCGCTGGCCTCGGCGATCGTCGTGTAGCCCCGGATGTCGGACATGAGGACGGTGACCTCGAGCTCGTCGGTCTCGCCGACCCGGCGCCCCTCGGCGCGCAGCAGGTCGGCGACGCCTCCGGGGAGCAGGCGTGACAGCGACTCGCCCTGCTCCTCCCGCTCGACGATCGCCTGGTGCAGGGTGCGCAGACGGTCGAGGCTGCCGGCGGTCCCCGACGACAGCCCGTCGGCGAGCCTGACGAAGAGCCGTTCGATCCTCGCCGCCACGGCCGCCGGCGTGGTCTGCTGGGCAACGGCGAGCGCCTTGATCGTGCGGCCCTCGGCGATCGCGGTCAGCAGGGCCTCCTCCTCCGCGGTGAGGTCGCCCTCGGAGGTCACCGGGCGGGTGAGGGCCTCGACGATGATCGGGTCGAGCATCGAGCCGCCGCTCGCGACCTCGCGGACCGCGCGGGCGAGCTGGTCGCCCTCGCCGATGCGGTCCTTGAGCAGGTAGGCGTAGCCGGCCGCGCCCTCGGCGAGCAGCGAGACCGCGTACTCCGGGTCGTCGTACTGCGACAGCACGACGACGCCGGTGCCGGGATGGCGCTTGCGCACCTCCTTGGCGGCGTCGATGCCCTCGCGACGGAACGTCGGCGGCATGCGGATGTCGGTGACGATGACGTGCGGCTGGGCGGCCTCGGCTCCACGGACGAGACCGTCGGCGTGCTCGGCGGTGCCGACGACGTCGAGGTCGTCCTCGACGTCGAGCAGGGCGCGCACGCCCTCCCGCACGATGAGGTTGTCGTCGGCGAGGAACACCCTGAGGCCCGACGCGCCCATCCCCCTACCCCCCTACCTCCTCCGACCGCGCCGCCCCTGACCGCACGCCTGCGGTGGCCGCCCCCCCGCGGTGTGCTCACCATCCACCGATCGGGCCGCGATGGCAAGCGGGACAACCGGTGCGCTGAAGGTGGTGCTGGCCACACCTGCCCGCGCTGGTTGGCACCCTCGCGCCGGGGGCAGCGGCGGTGGAGGCTCGTCGGCGTCCACGTCCACCTCCCAGGCCGCCGGCCGGGGCAGCGTCCAGGGGCGCGTCATGCGCATCGCATCGTCGGTCACCTCCGTGTCGTGGATCCCCTCGGAGGCCATCACCGGCCCCGTGCGGCTGCCGATGGACGTCGGCGTCGGGCACTACGACGACCCCCCGCCCGACCGCATGGCCGACGTCGGGGCCTTCGTCGCCGCTGACCGCTGCCGCTTCGCCAACGAACTGGCCGCCTGGATCGAGGTGGATGCCTCGGGGCGCATCACCGACGCCGGGTACGCCGGCGCCGGCTACGTCGGCTCGACGTCGCTGCGCCTGCTCGGCCGCACGCTCACCTTCCCCGGGGTGGGGTATCCGCTCCTGCAGGCCGAGCCGGAGCGTCACGCGGACCGGGTACGGTTCGTGCAGGCCGCCGGGGGGCGGACGGGCGCGCCGGCGCCCCGCCCCGTGCGCCGACCGCCCTTCGTGCGGGTGACGTCCCCCACCGCCTGGACGACGCTCGCCTGCACGATCCACGCCGACGGACGGGTGGAGCACGAGGTCGTCGACGCGAGCCCCTTCCCGCGCCACTGGATCTACGACCACGACAGCCGGCTGGTCGCCAAGAGCGGCTCCATCGACTTCCAGACCTGGGCGGAGACCAACGTCGGGGATCACACGCCCTGGGGTGAGCTGTCCGGAGCCGAGGCGCTGGTCACCGAGGTGGAGACCGCGCTCGAACGCGAGTTGTCGCTGAGGATCATGCGGGCTGGCGAGCGGCCCGAGCTGCGCAGGATGGCCACCGGTGAGCTGCTGACCCGGCAGGGCGAGCCCGGCCACGAGGTGTTCCTCCTGCTCGACGGCGTGGTGGTCGTCGAGGTCGACGGCCAGCCGCTCGCCGAGCTCGGGCCGGGCTCGATCGTCGGTGAGCGCGCCGTGCTCGAAGCAGGCGTGCGGACCTCGTCGCTCAGGGCGATCACGCCCCTGCGGGTCGCGGTGGCTCGTGCCGAGCAGCTCGATGTCGCGTCGCTCACGCAGCTGGCGGGCGGACACCGGCGCGAGGAGCAGCCCTCGTGAGGGTGTGGGTGCTGGGGTGTCGCGGGTCGACCCCGGCACCAGGCCCGGCGACGGTGCGCTACGGCGGCAACACCTCGGCTCTGGCACTGGCCATGGATGATGGTCCGCCGACCCTGCTGCTGGACGCCGGGACCGGCCTGGTGAACCTCCAGGAGGTGCTCGGCGGGGAAGCCTTCCGGGGCGCGCTGCTGTTGTCGCACCTGCACTGGGACCACACCCACGGCCTGCCCTTCTCGCCTGCGACCGACCACGACGACGCAGCCGTTGACCTGCGCCTGCCCGCGCAGCGGGTGCCGGCGCACGAGGCACTGGCGCGGGCCATGTCGCCGCCCCACTTCCCCATCGGCCCCGACGGTCTCCGGGGAGCCTGGTCGTTCCGCGGCCTCGAGGAGGGACGGGTCGAGGCCGGCGGGTTCGAGGTGCTGGCGCGGGAGATCCCGCACAAGGGCGGCCGCACCTTCGGCTACCGCGTCGTCGCGCCCGACGGTCGCAGCCTCGCCTACCTGCCTGACCACCAGCCCACGGCGTTGGGCACAGGGCCACACGGGTTCGGTCCGGTCCACGAGGCCGCCCGCGCACTGGCCGACGGCGTCGACCTGCTGGTCCACGACGCGCAGTACACCGTGGAGGAGTTCCCGACGTCGCAGCACTTCGGCCACTCGGCGATCGACTACGCCGTGGCCCTGGCCGCGGTGGCCGAGGCCGGACGTCTGCTCGCCTTCCACCATGCCCCCACGCGCCCCGACGACGAACTGGATGAGCTCGCGGCCCGCTTCGCGTCGACGGTCACCTTCGCCCGCGAGGGGGATCACCTGTCCGTGTGAGCCGGTGAGGACGAACCTGCCCTGCTCGAGCGTGGGACCGGCGACGAGCCGCAGCATCGCGGGGAAGGCCGTGCGGTGCCGGTGGTGATCGGGGAACAGCCACCGGATCCCGGGGTCGGCCGCGAAGGCCAGCAGCAGCAGGTCGAGGATCCGGTCGCTGTCGAGGTCATCGGCACGCGGCAGCGCGGTGGTCAATGGGTGCTCCGGTGTCCCGGCCCGTGGGCGCGACGCGGGGCTGGTCAGCTGGTCATGGGATGGGAGGCGACGAGGCGGTCGTCGGGGTCGTAGCGCCGCTTGACGGCTACCAGCCGGTCGTAGTCCCCCGCGGCGCAGAACGCGCGTGGGTCGGTGCTGTGCTCGGTGAAGTTCATCACCGAACGGTCCGCCTTCCACCGTGCGAGCGCGTCGGTCATCGTGGCCACGTGGGCGTGGATGGCCGCGGCGCCGTCGGCGTCCATCGGCATCCCCACGCCGAAGGCGAGGTAGCGCCCGTCGATGGCGCCGACCACGCCGGCGTCTTCGGGCCGTCGGGCGAGGGCGCCACCGAGGTGGCGCAGTTCCACCGACAGCAGCGGCGAGCCCGAGCCCGGTCCGGCGACGCGGACGAGCTCGGTGACCGTCTCCGGCGTCGCGTCGGAGAGGAGGACCGACCCGCCGATGGCCGGCACGGGCTCCTCGGGGTCCATCTTGAGCTGCCCGAGGGCGGAAGCCGGCATGGGGCCGACCATGTCCATCTCCGGCTCGAGGGCGCGCAGCGGCTCCAGCAGCCCCGCGATGCTGTCGGGCCCACCGCTCGCCGCAGCCATCACCACCGCGAAGGAGCGGCCACGGAAGGGCTCGGGCATCTCCGGCAGCGGGGGGACCTGGACCAGCGCCGCGAGCGAGTCGACGGTGTCGGGCAGCTCGTTGGTGGCGCGGCGCCAGGTCTCCAGCACCTCCTCCGCTCGCTCCCACGGCCAGAACAGCGCGCCGGCGACGACCTCGGCGACGGGCACGAGTGCGAACTCGAGGGCGGTGACGACCGCGAGGCCCCCGCCGCCGCCCCGCAGCGCCCAGAAGAGCTCGGGCTCCTCGTCGCGCTCGACCCGCAGCGCCCGGCCGTCGCCGGTGACGACCTCCATGGCCGTGACGTGGTTGGCGGCCAGCCCGTAGCGGCGCGCCATCCAGCTCACGCCCCCGCCGAGGGTGTAGCCGACGACGCCGACGTCGGGCGAGGAACCGGCCAGTGCCGCGAGGCCGTGCGGTGCGGCGGCGTCGGTGACGTCACGCCAGATCGCCCCGCCCTCGGCGCGTGCCCGCCTCGCCCCGGCGTCGATCGACACCCCGCGCATCGCCGAGGTCCGCAGAAGGAGCGTGTCGGTCAAGGGCCCGGCCGCGGTCGCGTTGTGCCCCGTGCTCTGCACCGTCACCCGGAGGTCGTGCTCGTTCGCGGTGGCGACGACGGCGCGGACGTCCTCGGTGGACTCGCAGAGCGCGACCGCCGCCGGGTGTTGGTCGTTGGCGAGGTTCCACGCGCGGCGTGCGTCGTCCCAGCCGTCCTCGCCGGGGAGCACGACCCGGCCGCGGTGGCGGCGCCGCAGCTCGCTGTACGGGGATGCCATGGCAGCTCCTCCTCTGGATCGGGCGCGGGCCACCCCGGTGGCGGCGACGCCACAGCCCGCTGCGCCGCAGCCTCCACCCATCAGCCGGCCGTGCCGAGGGTGCAGGCCGCCGTCGGGGGGTGTGGGCAGCACCACCGCCGTTGCCGTCGTCGTGGGCCTGGCGCGCCGCGCGGCACGCCGGTCCTCAGGGGGCTGGCACCACCTGCGTCCGGCGGCTGGCCCCACCGAGGTTCGCCTGACAGCACGGTGGGCCGGCGGCCGCGCTGGCCCGAGCCTCGGAGACGTCGCCCCGGC
>PWFH01000136.1 GCA_003553795.1 Egibacter sp.
ACCTCGAGGGGGATGCCGGCGAAGGCGA
The DNA here is from genome assembly GCA_003553795.1 of Egibacter sp. Classification (GTDB taxonomy): domain Bacteria; phylum Actinomycetota; class Nitriliruptoria; order Euzebyales; family Egibacteraceae; genus T1Sed10-49. The sequence continues at coordinate 29 of PWFH01000136.1, forward strand.
GGCGCTGGCCGTCGGCGAGCGCCTCGAGGCGCTCGGTCGGCGGGTCCCAGTCGAGCCCGAGCTCGCGGCGCAGCAGCGCCGCGTCGAGCCCGAGCCCGGCAGCGGGATCCTCCCAGAGCCAGCGGTCGTCGGGATGCAGCAGCACCGGCACGTCGAGGGCCTCGGCGAGCTCGGGCACCGCCCACACGTGGTCGAGGTGGCCGTGGGTGAGCAGGATCGCCTCGGCGGTCACGCCGCGCTCGGCGAGCAGCCGGCGCACCGGCGGCCCACCGTCCTGCCCCGGGTCGACGACGACCGCTGAGCCGCGCTCGAGGTCGCCGAGGAGGTAGCAGTTCGACTGCCACAGTCCGAGCGTCAGCACGTCGACGAAGCGCGTGCCGGCGTCGAGCACCATCGCCTCCCGCCTCCCTCGTCGGACCGCTGCCTCCCCGCCGGGCGGGCGTCGCCGGCCCGGCGGGGTGAACGGGATCGCTAGCCGATGATGCCCTGCTCCTCGAGCCAGTCGCGCGCGACGTCCTCGGGCGGGATGCCCTCCTCGTCGGCGCGGGCGTTGAGCTCCTGCATCTCGTCGAAGCCGATCGTGGCGATGATCTCGTTGGCGAGGTCGATGAGCTCGGGGTGCTCCTCGGCCACCTCCTCGCGCACGGTGATCGCCGGGTTGTACTCGGGGAAGAAGCTCTCGTCGTCGTCGAGCAGCTCGAGGTCGAGCGCGGCGATGCGCCCATCGGTCGTGAAGACCATGCCGAAGTTGCACGAGGAGTCGGGCCCGTCGGCGACCTCGGTGTAGATGATCCCCTCGTCGAGCGGCTCGGGCACCGTGGGGTCCATGTCGTAGTGCGCGGTCATCCCGGGCAGCCCGTCGTCGCGCGTGGCGAACTCCTCGGCGACGCAGAGCGTCGCGTCGTCGGGGCTCTCCTCGGCGAGCTCGGCGAGCTCGGAGAGCGTGGCCACACCGAACTCGTCGGCGACGGCCTGGCTCTGGGCGATGCCGTAGGAGTTCTCGAACTCCGCGCGCTCGCCCCAGACGATGCCGGCCTCGGCATCGCGCTCGGCGACCTGCTCGAGGAGCTCGTCGGGGTCGGCGATGATCTCGGTCTCACCGTAGATGTCGGCCCACGCCGTGCCGGTGTACTCCCAGTAGGCGTCGATCTCGCCGGTCTCGAGCGCCTCGCGCACCACGGCGGTGCCCGCGAGGCTCGTCTCGTCGGTGACGTCGGCACCGGCGTCCTCGAGGGCGATGACGAGCATCTGCCCGAGGATCACCTGCTCGGTGAACTCCTTGGAGGCCACGGTGATGTCGGCGCCCTCGAGCCCCTCGAGCTCGGCGGCGACGCCGTCGCCGTCGTCCTCACAGCCCGCGAGCAGCAGCGCGGCGACGGCGAGGAGCAAAAGCGGTGTTCTCAGCGAGGTCATGATGCCCTTCCTGTGGTCGGTGTCCGTCACATCGCGCACGATGGTCGGCACGATCGATTGACCCGTCAGGGCGTGAGCCTTCCCAGGCCGACGCCGGGGAACCCCCGCGCTAGAGGCCTTTCGGCCGCAGCACGGTCTCGGCGATGCCGGCGACCCAGTCGATGAGCAGCGCGACCGAGGCGGTGAGCACCGCGCCGGTGATGAGGACGGGGTTGGAGAAGCCGACGACGCCGCTGTTGATGATGACCCCGAGCGTGCCGGCGCCGACGAGGGCGCCGAGGGTGATCGTGCCGACGGCGAGGATGAGCGCGGTGCGCACGCCGGCGAGCACGATCGGCACCGCCAGCGGCATCTCGATGCGCCACAGCACCGCCTGGCGGGTCATGCCCATGCCGCGGCCCGCCTCGATGATGCTGTCGTCGACCTGCTGGATGCCGACGAGGGTGTTGCGCAGCACCGGCAGGATGCAGTACGCGGTCACGCCGATGACCGCGCCGCGCTGGCCGACGCCGATCGCGATGGCGAGGATCGTGAGCAGGCCGATCGAGGGGATCGCCTGCCCGGCGTTGGCGATGCCGACGAAGATCGGGGTGAGCCGCTTGGCCCACGGCCGGGTGAGCATGATGCCGAGGGGCACGGCGATGGCGATGACCCAGGCAGCGATCTGGACGCTGAGCACGACGTGCTGGCGGGCGCGCAGGATGAGCTCGGGCTGGTTGAGCCGCGCGGCCTCGCGGGAGGTGAGCTCGACCCCGCCGAGGTACTGGTAGAGCGCGGCCAGCGCGATGAGGACGATGAGCGGGATCGCGAAGGTGTTCCAGGCCTTGGCGGGGTCGCTGACGAGCGCCCGCAGCCGCGAGGGGCTGCCCGCCTGCTCGGCGGCGAGCCGTGGATCGGCGCCGGTGACGGCCATCAGGCCCCGCCCTCCTCGACGGCGCCGGCCGGGGCGTGCCAGGCCGCGACGGCCACGCGCTCGCGGGTCTCCGCGCGCAGGGTGTTGACCGCGGTCATGACGGTGTCGATGTCGACGATGCCCCGGTAGGCGCCGCCGTCGTCGACGACGATCGCGACACCGACGCTCGAGGTGAGCATCTCATCGAGGGCGTCGGAGAGCGTGGCGTTGAGCGGCACCTGCGCGCGCACCGGAAGGCCGACGTGCTGGTTCCAGTCGGCGCGGGAGAGGTCGCGACGGCTGACCCAGCGCACCGGCCGGCGGTTGCTGTCGACGAGGAGGAGGAAGGCCTGGTCGACCTCGTCGAGCTGGGCGAGGGCGTCCTCGCGGCGCACGCTCGAGATCGCCGTCGGCCACTCCCCGAGGTCGACGTCGCGCACCCGTACGAGGTTGAGGCGCTTGAGCGAGGCGCCCGTGCCGGTGAAGTCGTCGACGAACTCGTTGGCAGGCTGGGAGAGGATCGCCTCGGGGGTGGCGAACTGCTGGATGCGGTGGTTGTCCCCGAAGATCGCGATGCGATCGCCCATCTTGATCGCCTCGTCGATGTCGTGGGTGACGAAGACGATGGTCTTCTGGATCTCCTCCTGCAGCCGGAGGAACTCGTTCTGCAGCCGGTCGCGGGTGATGGGGTCGATCGCGCCGAACGGCTCGTCCATGAGCATGACCGGAGGGTCGGCGGCCATCGCGCGGGCCACCCCGACGCGCTGGCGCTGCCCGCCGCTGAGCTCCTTGGGGTAGCGGTCGCGGTAGATGCGCGGCTCGAGGCTCACCATCTCGAGGAGCTCGTCGACGCGCGCGGTGATGCGCTCCTTGCCCCAGCCGAGGAGCTTGGGCACAGTCGCGACGTTGCTCGCGATCGTCTGGTGGGGGAAGAGGCCGACCTGCTGGATGACGTAGCCGATGCGCCGGCGCAGGCGGTCGGGGTTGACGTCGGTGACGTCCTCGCCCTCGAGGATGATGCGCCCCGAGGTCGGCTCGATGATGCGGTTGATCATCTTCAGCGTCGTCGTCTTGCCGCAGCCCGACGGTCCGACGAGCACGACGATCTCCCCCGGCAGGATCTCCATGTCGACGTTGTCGACCGCGAGCTCCTCCTGGCCGGGGTAGCGCTTCGTCAGCGCGTCGAGCCGGATCATCGCGTCCATGTGCCCTCCAGGTCAGTCCCGCAGTCCGCGCGGGGTGGTGAGACGGTCGACGAGCACCCAGAAGGCCTCGAGGACCATCGCGACGATGACGATCGAGACCGTCGCGGCGATCGCGACGTCGAAGGCCCAGACCGAGCCGATGTTGCTCAAGGCCCGGAAGATCTCGTTGCCGAGGCCGTCGGCGCCGATGTAGGCGCCGATCGCGAGGATCGAGACGACGAGCATCGTCGCCACCCGCAGCCCGGCGATGATGACCGGCCACGCCAGCGGCAGCTCGACGCGCAGGAGGACCTGCCGGGGTGAGAGGCCCATCCCCAGGGCCGACTCGGTGATCGCCGGGTCGACCTCCTGCAGCCCGGTGATGGTGTTGCGCACGATCGGCAGGAGCGCGTAGACGACGAGGGTGACGACGACGCCGGTGTTGCCGAGCCCGAACCAGACGAGCACGAGCCCGAACAGGGCGAAGGAGGGGATCGTGAGCATCGTCGCCGCGACGGCGGTGGCGATCGACGCGGCCACCGGCCGGCGGTAGGTCAGCACGCCGACCGTCGCGCCGATGACCCCCGAGACGGCCACGGCGATGAGCGCGAGCGTCGCATGCTCGACCCCCAAGCCGATGAGCCGGCCGGGGTTGTCGATCATGTACTCGAGCCATCCCACGGGCGCACGACCTCCGAGGCGGGGCAGATGTTCGCTTCGTACCTCACCACGACGGGACCCCGGGTGCAAGCCCGGCGAGGGCCCGCCGAGGCCGGGGCGGGCTCAGGCCACGGCGAACCGGCCGATCGTCTCCTCGACGTCGACCCCGTCGAGGTGCTCACGGAACAGCCGCCAGTACGCCGCCTCCTCCCGGGTGCGCAGCGGTGGGTCGGCGTGGCCACGCACGGCCCGGAAGCCGTCCTCGTCGACGGTGGCCTCGGCGACCTCGCGCAGCACCGCGCTCGCGCCGGTGCCGTCGCCGAACTGCTCCTTGCGCCGCCACAGCAGCTCCGCGGGCAGCCAGCCGTCGAAGGCCTGCCGCAGCATCCACTTCTCGCGGCGCTCGGGGGTGACCTGCTTCCAGCGCGCGGGCAGCGACAGCCCGAGGTGGACCATCCGCAGATCGAGGAAGGGCACCCGGGCCTCGAGGCCGTGGGCCATCGACGTCCGGTCGGCGCGCTGGAGGTTGAGGTTGTGCAGGCCCTCGACGCCGGCGACGAGCTCGGCGTGCAGCTCCCGGGGGTCGGTGAGCTCCCGGTGGTGGTCGTAGCCGGCGAAGAGCTCGTCGGCGCCCTCCCCGGTGAGGACGACCTTGACGTGGCGCGCGGCGAAGCGCGCGAGGAGGTAGTTCGGCACCGCGGAGTGCACGAGCATCGGGTCGAAGGACTCGATGCAGCGCACGACGTCGGGCAGCGCCTCGGCGAGCTCCTCGGCGGTGTAGACGTCCTCGTGGTGGGTCGTGCCGAGCAGGTCGGCCACCTGGCGGGCGGCGACGAGGTCGGCCGAGCCGGCCATGCCGACCGCGAAGGTGTGCAGCTGCTGACCAGGCTCGAGGGTGCGCGCGGCGATCGCCGCGACGAGGCTCGAGTCGAGCCCGCCGGAGAGGAAGACCCCGACGGGCACGTCGGCCATCATCCGCCGCTCGACGGCGTCGACGAGCGTGTCGCGGATCGCCTCGAGGACCACGGCTGGCGGGGTGTCCTCACCGAGGGGACGCAGCTCGGCCGCGGCGGGGACGGGGTCGGGCAGCAGCCGGGTGAGCCCGCCCTCGGGCGTCCAGGCGTGCCCGGCGGGGAACTCCTCGACGTGGGGACGCCAGACGGCGTCGAAGGCCTTGAGCTCGGAGGCGAAGAGCGTCGCGCCCTCGCGCTGGGCCCAGTACAGCGGCTTGATCCCCACGGGATCGCGCAGCGCGACGAAGTCGCCGTCCTCGGAGGCGATCGCCATCGCGAACATCCCCTCGAGGCGGGCGAGGCCGGCGAGCCCCTCGGCGCGGTAGAGGCCCAGCGCGACCTCGTTGTCCGAGCGCGTCGACAGCGCCGCGGCGGGCAGGCGGCGGCGCAGCTCGTCGTGGTTGTAGACCTCGCCGTTGCCGACGAGGTGCAGCGTGCCGTCGGTCGCGGAGAGCGGCTGGTCGCCGCCGTCGACGTCGACGATGGCGAGGCGACGATGCCCGAGCCAGCTCGAGCCCACCGCCACCGCGCCGGCGCCGTCGGGGCCGCGGTGGGCGAGTGCGTCGAGCATCGTCTCGAGATCGGGGTCGGTTGCGGGGGCACGGCCGTGGACAGCCACGATTCCGCACATGGCGAGAGGGACACCACCTGTCATGAGTGCTCGCGGGCAGACCGCCCTAGCCCGTACCCCCCGATCCCGATCTCAATCACCGCCGGCGGCGGCGTTGCCGGCGGCGGCGTGGGACGCGAGGATGCGCCCGACGCGCGCCCACCTGCTGCAAGGAGCCCTCGTGCCGACGATCTGGCCCGCGCCGATGCGCCCCGCCGCCGCCCCGACCGCGCGCAGCCTGCGCGTGGCGATCGGCCAGCTGTGGCTGCCCGTCGGCGACCTCGACGGCAACCACCGCCGCATCGCCGAGACGATGGCCTGGGCCGAGGAGCAGGGCAGTGACCTCCTCGTCCTGCCCGAGCTCGCGATCACCGGCTACCCGCCCGAGGACCTCGTGCACCACCCCGACTTCGTCGGCGACAACCTCGAGGTGCTCACCTCGCTCGCCGAGCTCGCCGAGGACTGCGTCACCGTCGTCGGCTTCGTCGACCCCGTCGAGGGCGGGCCCGGCCCCGACTCGACCCCGCGCTACCTCGCCAACGCCGTCGCGCTGCTCTACCGCGGCGAGGTCCGTGGGCGCTACCACAAGGTCCTCCTGCCGAACTACGGCGTCTTCGACGAGCGGCGCTACTTCGCCGCCGGGGAGCGCTTCGGCGGCACCTGGTCGCTGCACGGCGCCGAGGTCGGCGTGCTCGTCTGCGAGGACCTCTGGCGCGCCGACGTCCCCGACGCCCAGACCGGCGACGGCGCGCAGATCATCGTCTCGGCCAACGCCAGCCCCTACCACCGCGGCAAGCAGGCCGAGCGCGAGCACACCGTGACCGACACCGCGCGGCGCTGCGGCCTGCCGGTGGTCTACGCCGCCGGCGTCGGCGGCCAGGACGAGGTCGTCTTCGATGGTGGCTCGATGATCGCCGACGCCTCTGGACGCATCGTCGCGCGCACGCCGGCGTTCACCCAGTCCCGGCTCGTCACCGACGTCGACCTGCCCGCCGCGCCCGAGCCGATCCGCTCGACCTTCACCTGCCGCCCCCAGCGCGCCGAGGAGCGCCCGCGCCTCGGCGCCCCGCCGGTCGCCCGGGTGCCGGAGGGCCCCGAGGAGGTCTACCGCGCGCTCGTCGAGGGGGTGGCCGCCTACGTCGACCGCAACGAGCACCGCCTCGCCCTGCTCGGCCTGTCCGGCGGGGTCGACTCCGCGCTCGTCGCGCTGCTCGCCGCCGACGCCCTCGACGTCCACCGCGTGCACGCCCTCACGATGCCCGGTCCCCAGACCCCCTCCGAGGCGACCGCCGACGCCCTCGACCTCGCCGACCGCATCGGCCTGCGCTGCGACGTCGTCGACGTCACCGACGAGCTCGAGCGGGTCGCCTCGACGCTCGAGGCCGCCACCGACGCCGGGCCGATGGCCGGCGAGGTCCTCCTGCCGAGCCTGCGCGCGGTGCACCTCTCGGCGCTCGCCGAGCGCACCGACGGGATCGTCCTCGTGACCTCGAACAAGACCGAGACCGCGCTGGGCTACGCCGGCAACGGCCTCGTGCTGCCGGGCGGCTTCGCGCCCCTCAAGGACGTCCCCAAGACCCTCGTCTACGACCTCTGCCGCTGGCGCAACGCCGTCGACGGCGAGGCCTTCGGCTGGCGCGTCGGCACCGGGGCGATCCCCCAGCGCATCATCGACCGCCAGCCCTCCGCCCAGCGCACGCCGACCCGTCCCGACCGCGAGATCCCCGCCGGCTACGAGGACGTCGACGCGATCCTCGAGGGCTTCGTCGAGCGCGCTGCGAGCCCCGACGTCCTCGTCGAGGAGGGCTTCGACGCCCTCGTCGTCGAGCGCGTCGTCGAGCTCGTCGACCGCAACGAGCGCACCCGCGCGCAGCTGCCGCCGGGGGTGAAGGTCACCTCGCGCGGGTTCGGCCGCGACCGACGACTGCCGCTGACCCACGAGTACCGCGCGCAGGTCACCCCGCGCGGGGAGGAGCGCACCGACCTCGGCGCCGCCCAGCTCGTCGGCGAGGAGCTCTGGTTCGAGGGCTAGCGCCGGGCCCGCCCCCCGGCGGGCTGCCCCGCGCCGGCCTCGCCGTCCTCGCCGCCCTGCGGGGTCACGCGGTAGGCGTCGTAGACCGACTCGATGCGACGGATCTGCGTGAGGACGTGGTCGAGGTGGTTGATGTCGGCGAGCTCGAAGGCGAACCGCAGGTAGGCGATGCGGTCCTTCTGGGTGTTGACCTGCGCGGAGAGGATGTTGACGTGGAGGTCGCCGAGCAGCGTCGTGACGTCGCGCAGGAGGTGCTTGCGGTCGAGCGCCTCGACCTGGACGGTCACGGTGAAGATCGCCGGGGTCGTGGCGTCCCAGCGGACCTCCTGGACCCGGTCGGGCTCGCTGCGCTTGAGCGCCTCGGCGTTGGGGCAGTCCTGGCGGTGGACGGTCACCCCGCGGCCCCTCGTGACGAAGCCCATGATCTCGTCGCCGGGCACCGGCGTGCAGCAGCGCGCGAGGGTGACGAGGACGTCGTCGGTCTCGTCGACCACGATCGCGTCGGAGACCCGGGCGGGCGCCTCGCTGGCGACCGGGGGCAGGGCCTCCTCGACCTCCTCCTCGTCGGTGACGAGCGCGGTGAGCTGGTTGGCCACCGTCGTCGCGCCGATGTGGCCGTCGCCGATCGCGCGGTAGAGCGCGTCGAGGTCGTGGTGGTTCATCTGCTCGGCGACGGCCTTGAGCTCGGGCCCGCCGAGGAGGCGCTTCCAGCCCACCCCCTGCTTGGCCAGCGCCTTGCGCAGCGCCTCGCGGCCCTTCTCGATCGCGTCCTCGCGGCGCTCGCGGCTGAAGTGCTGCCGGATCTTCGAGCGCGCCCGTGAGGAGCCGACGAACTCGAGCCAGTCGCGGCTCGGACCGGCGTCGGGCGCCCCGGAGGTGAGGATCTCGACGGTCTCGCCGTTGCGCAGCTCGTACTCGAGGGAGACGAGCCGCCCGCCGACGCGCGCCCCGACGGTCTTGTGGCCCACCTCGGTGTGGATCGAGTAGGCGAAGTCGACCGGCGTCGAGCCCTTCGGCAGGGCGACGACGTCACCCTTGGGGCTGAAGACGAAGACCTCGTCGGCGTAGAGGTCGAGGCGCATGTTGCGCATGAACTCGCCGGAGTCGGCGGTGTCCGACTGCATGTCGAGCATCTGCGAGAGCCACTGCGACTCCGACTCCTCGGTGCGCAGCGCCTGCTTGTACTTCCAGTGCGCGGCGACGCCGAACTCCGCGGTGCGGTGCATCGCGCGGGTGCGGATCTGCAGCTCGATGGGGTTGCCCTCGGGCCCGACGACGGTGGTGTGCAGCGACTGGTAGAGGTTGAACTTCGGCATCGCGATGTAGTCCTTGAAGCGGCCCGGGATGGGCCGCCACATCGCGTGGACGCTGCCGAGGGCGCCGTAGCAGTCCTTGACGCTGTCGACGATGATCCGCACGCCGATGAGGTCGTAGATGTCGCTGAACTCCCGACCCCGCACGACCATCTTCTCGTAGATGGAGTAGAGGTGCTTGGGCCGCCCGGTGATCTCCGCGCGGATCTTCACCTCCTTGAGGCGCTCGGTGAGCTGCTCGACGACGTCCTCGAGGAAGCGGTCGCGCTCGGGCTGGCGCTCGGCGACCATCGCCTTGATCTCGTCGTAGCGCCGCGGGTGCAGCGTCGCGAAGGCGAGGTCCTCGAGCTGCCACTTGAAGTTCTGCATCCCCAGGCGGTGGGCGAGCGGCGCGTAGATCTGCAGGGTCTCCTCGGAGATCCGCGTCTGCTTGTCCCGCGGCAGGTGGTGGATCGTCTTCATGTTGTGGAGGCGGTCGGCGAGCTTGATGACGAGCACGCGGTAGTCGTTCGCCATCGCGATGAGCATCTTGCGCAGCGACTCGGCCTGCTGCTCCTCGCGCGTGGTCACCGCGACGCGGTCGAGCTTCGTGACCCCGTCGACGAGCATCGCCGCCTCGCCGCCGAAGCGCTCCTCGACGTCGCCGTGGCTGAGCTCGGTGTCCTCGACGACGTCGTGGAGCAGCGCGGCGACGATCGTCGGCGTGTCCATGCCGAGGTCGGCGAGGACCTCGGCGACGCCGACGGGGTGGACGATGTAGGGCTCGCCCGAGCGCCGGGTCTGCCCACCGTGCGCCTGCTCCGCGACCTCGTAGGCCGCGACGACCTCGCGGATGTCGACCTTCGGGGAGTGCTCCTTCAGCGACCGGCACAGCGGCTCGAGGCGATCGGGGATCGCCACACCGCGGTCGAACATCGGCAGCCGGGCCAGAACGGCGCGGACCCCCGACTGCCTGGGGCGCGGGGGTCCGGCGGGGGCGGGCTCGAGCTCGGCGCTGGCCTCGTGCTCCGGCGAGGGCGCGGGCGCCGCGTCGGGCTGGGTCGTGGTCTCGAGGGCCGCGCTCGGCCGCTCGGCGGGCACCGCGGGGGCCTCCCCGGCCTCGCGCTCGCGCGCGTCGTCCTCGCCCCGCTCGAGGACCTGCGGGGCGGGGCGTTCCTCGCGACGCTCCTCGGCGCTCGTGTCGGCCTCCTTCGCGCTGCTGCCTCGCCTCCCACGATACTCATGGTCGGACACAGCCTGCCACCGGGCGACCGGACGGCCCGTGCGGGGCAGGGGCAGGCTAGACGCTGCCGCCCCGCCGCGCGAGCAGGCGCTCGGTGTGCTCGGCGACCTCGGGGTCGCGGCCCTTGAGCCAGACGAGCAGCGGCGTGGCGACGAAGATCGAGGAGTAGGTCCCCACGCCCATGCCGATGAAGAGCGCGAGCGCGAGGTCGGCGAGGGTGTCGGCGCCGAGCAGCTGCGCGCCGATGACGAGCAGCGCGCCGACCGGCAGCAGCGAGGTCACCGACGTCGACAGCGAGCGCACGAGCACGGCGTTGAGCGCGCCGTTGGCGAGCTCGCCGTACGTGCGGTTCTCCGAGGCCCCGAGCGCCCCGGTCTCCTCGGTCACGCGGTCGAAGACCACGACGGTGTCGTAGAGCGAGTAGCCGAGGATCGTGAGCAGGGCGATGACCGAGGCCGGTGAGACCTCGAAGCCGACGAGGGCGTAGACGCCGATCGTCACGACGACGTCGTGCAGCAGGGTGACGAGCGCGGCGACGGCCATGCGCCACTCGAAGCGCAGGGTGATGTAGACGACGACGAGGCCGAGGAAGACCACGAGCGCGAGCAGCGCCTGGTCGGTGACCTGCTGGCCCCAGCGCGGGCCGACCGCCTGGCGGTCGATGTCGACGGGGTCGGCGCCGGTGACCTCGGCGAGCGCGGCGGTCGCGGCCCGGTCGGCCTCACCGCCGACCTCGCCGAGCTCGGGCGTCGAGACGAGCGCGCCCTGGCCCTCCTCGACGACCTGCGCGGTGACGTCGGTGATGCCGAGGTCGGTCATCGCCTCGCGCAGGTCCGCGGAGGTGAACTCCTCGGTGGCGCCGGCGACGAGGAAGGACGTCCCGCCGGTGAAGTCGATCGCGAAGTCGAGGCCGCGCACGAGCAGCGCGGCGCCGGCCAGGGCGATGATCGCGAGCGAGACGATGAGCCAGGTGCGGCTGCGCGAGATGAAGGCGTAGTCGCCCTCGCCGTTGAGGAAGCGCCGCAGCGCGGTGTCCTTGCCCTGAGCGCTCATCGCTGCACCTTCGCCACCGGCTTGGACACGAACGTCTGGGCGGTGAGCCCCATCCACTTCGCCCGCGCAAGCTTGGGGGTGTTGGCGATCCACCCGAACAGCGACCTCGTGAACGTCGCGAAGAGCAGGGTGTCGATGAGCGTGGCGAGCCCGAGGGTGAAGGCGAAGCCACGCACCGGCCCGACGGCGAGGATGTAGAGCACCGCCGCGGCGAGGAACGACACGGTGTTGCCGGTGAGGTTCGTCGCGAACGCCGAGCTGAAGGCGTGCTCGGCGGCGGTGCGGATCGTCCGGCCCTTGCGGATCTCGTCGCGGTAGCGCTCGCGGTAGATGATCGAGGAGTCCGCGGCGATGCCGATCGAGACGATGATCCCGGCGATGCCCGCGAGGGTGAGGGTGAAGCCGATCGTCTGGCCGAGGACGATGAGCGCCCCGGCGACGATGACGCCGAACATCGCGAGCTCGGCGACCGCGGCTGCGCCGATGCCCCGGTAGAGGACGATGAGGTAGGCGCCGACGAGCACGAGGCCGATGAGGCCGGCCTGCAGCCCCGCCTCGAGGGACTCCGCGCCGAGCGTCGGGGAGACCGAGAGGGACTGCTCGAGGTCGAGCTGGATCGGCAGGGCGCCGGCGCGCAGCACGAGCGCGAGGTCCTCGGCCTCCTGCTGGCTGGCCACCGAGATCTGCCCACCGCCGGCGATGCCCTCGCCGCAGGGGACCTCGGGGGCGACCGGCGGGGCGGACTCGACGAGCCCGTCGAGCACGATCGCGAGCCGGCGGAGGTCGCCCTGCTCGCAGGCGAGCTCGGCGGTGAACTCCCGGAAGGTCTCCTCGCCCTCGTCGTCGAAGTCGAGCGTCGTGGCCCACTCGAGGCCGGTCTCGCCGACGCGGGCGCTCGCATCCTCGACGTTGCCACCGTCGACGACGACGGGGCCGAGCTCGAACTTCGTCCACTCCTCGGTCGGCGAGGCCTCCTCCTCGGGGTCGTCGACGAGCCCGGCCTCGGCCTCGGGCGGCTGGCAGAGCACGACCTCCTCGTCAGCCGGGGGCGGGCCCGCCAGCCGCTCCTCCTCGAGCTCGGCGCAGGAGGGGCCAACCTCGTCGTAGTCAGGGTCGGTCGGACGGACCTCGCGCAGGACCCGGCGGAACTGCAGGATCGCGGTCTCCTGGACGATGTCCTCGGCCTGGGCCTGGTCGGCCACGCCCGGCAGCTGGACGATGACGGTCTCGCCCTGCCGGGCGATCTCAGGCTCGGCGACGCCGAGGCCGTCGACGCGGTTGCGGATGACCTCGACGGTCTGGTCGAGGACCTCGAGGTCGATCTCGCCCTGCCCCGGGGCCGGCTCGAGGGTGAGGCTCACCCCGCCCTGGAGGTCGAGGCCGAGCTGGGGCTCCCAGTCGTTGACGAGGATCGTCGTCCACAGCCCTCCCACCGCGAGGAGGAAGACGACGAGGATCGCCAGCAGGCCGCCCTTGTTCATCGCTAGAGGACCGGCACGCCGTTGACGGTGATGCGGAACTGGCAGCCGAGGGTCTGCGCGGCACGACGGCACATGATCATGCGCTCGAGGAAGATCTCGAAGTACTCGAGGACCTGGCTGATCGCCGTGTCGATCTCGAGCTCGAGCGTGAGCGTGTGGTGCTCGGCGTCGACACGCAGGAAGGACTGCGTGACCGCGTAGTTCACGCGGTCGTGGATGTCCATGACGATCGACGCGCCCTTGCGCACGCGGCTGCGGTGCACGTCGGACTTGTCGGCGAGGATGACCGCGGCGGAGACGTCGCTCACCGACTGGCCGTACTGCTCCTCGTGGTTGCCGATCGCGCTCATGATGAGCGCCATGTCCGCCGGTGCGACGTCGAGCTCCTTGAGGACGTCGTAGGCGATGAGCGCCCCCGTCTGGCCATGGTCGGCCCGGCTGATGACGTTGCCGATGTCGTGGAGGTAGCCGGCGACGGCGGCGAGCTCGGCGATGCGCGGATCGCGCCCGAGGTGGGTCAGGACGTTGAAGGCGATGTGCCCGACGAGGTTGGCGTGGCGGAAGCCGTGCTCGGTGAACCCCTGGGCGTCGAGGAACTCGTCGCAGGCGACGATGAAGGCGCTCGCGCGCTCGTGGCTGCGCACCGCGTCGAGCAGCGGGATCTCCGCGCGACCGGGCGCGGGGCGCACCTCCTGCTCGACGCCCTCGGCGGTGCGGCCCCCGACGGGCACGCCGTCGGGGGTCGTGGCGTGGGCCTCGGCCATGCGGCTAGTCGTCGTCCTCGACGTCGACGTCGTCGAGGTGGACCTGGCGCTTGACGATCGAGCTCTTCTCCATGGTGATCGTCGTGCCCGGGGCGACCTCGAGGCGCACCGTCGAGTCGTCGGTGCCGGTGATCCGCCCGTGGAGCCCACCGGCGCTCACGACCTCGTCGCCGACATCCAGGGAGCTGACGAGCTCGCGCTGCTGTCGCGTGCGCTTCTGCTGTGGGCGGATGAGCAGGAAGTAGAACACGACGACGATGAGGATGAGCGGGAGGAACGCGGCGATCCCTCCACCGTCCTCTTGGGCGATGATGGGCAGCAAGCCTTGCATGGGTCGAGGTCCTTACCGTGCGTGGGGACGGATGGCGTCGTGCGGGCGCGCGTGGACGCGCGCGACGCGATCCGACAGCCTAGCAGAGCCCGCACGACGGGCCGCCCGACGCGCGCGTCAGGCGTCGTCGAAGAGCCGCTCGTCGCCCGGGGCGGCAGGGTCGCGCGGCACCGGCAGGCCGAGGTGGCGCCAGGTGCCCTCGGTGGCCACGCGCCCGCGCGGGGTGCGGGCGAGCAGGCCCTCCTGGATGAGGTAGGGCTCGACGACGTCCTCGACGGTGTCGGCCTCCTCACCGACGGCGACGGCGAGCGTCGACAGCCCGACCGGCCCGCCACCGAAGGCCTCGCAGAGCGCGGCGATGACCGCGCGGTCGAGCTTGTCGAGGCCGCGGGCGTCGACGTCGAAGAGCTCGAGGGCGGCGCGGGCGACGTCGCCGGTGACGACCCCGTCGGCGCGCACCTCGGCGAAGTCGCGCACGCGCTTGAGCAGCCGGTTGGCGATGCGCGGGGTGCCGCGGCTGCGCCGGGCCACCTCCTCGGCGCCGTCGCCGGCGAGCTCGACCTCGAGGAGGGCGGCGCTGCGGGCGATGATGCCGACGAGGTCGTCGGGGGCGTAGAAGTCGAGGCGCGCGGCGAAGCCGAAGCGGTCCCGCAGCGGCCCGGTGACGAGGCCGGTGCGCGTCGTCGCGCCGACGAGGGTGAACGGCGGCAGCGTAAGCCGGATCGCCCGCGCGCCGGGGCCCTTGCCGACGACGATGTCGATCGCCTGGTCCTCCATCGCCGGGTAGAGGATCTCCTCGACGGCGCGGGGCAGCCGGTGGATCTCGTCGACGAAGAGGACGTCGCCCTCCTCGAGGTTGGTGAGGATCGCCGCGAGATCGCCGGGGCGCTCGAGCGCCGGCCCGCTCGTCGTGCGCAGGTCGGCGTCCATCTCCGCGGCGACGATGCCCGCGAGGCTCGTCTTGCCGAGACCAGGCGGGCCGCTGAAGAGCAGGTGGTCCGCCGGCGCCCCGCGCCCGCGCGCACCGTCGAGGACGAGCGCGAGCTGCTCCTTGACGCGCGCCTGGCCGAGGAAGTCGGCGAGGCGGCGCGGCCGCAGCGACTGGTCGAGCTCGACGTCGCCACCGACGACGCCGGGCGTGAGGATCTCCTCCATCTCAGCGTCCCCCTCGCGTCTCGCGGCCGCCGAGGGCCTTCAGCGCCTGGCGCAGCAGCTCCTCGGGGTCGCTGGCCTCACCGGCGGCCTCGAGCGCGGCCTGCACCTCGCCCGCAGCGTAGCCGAGCCCCGCGAGGGCCTCGCGGACCTCCGCGCGCGGGTCGGGGCCCGCGGCCCCCGCTGCGCCCGCCACGGCGCTCGGCGCGGCCTCGGCGGCGCCGAGCCGCTCGCCGAGCTCGAGGATCATGCGCTGCGCGCTCTTCTTGCCGACGCCGGGGATCACGGTGAGCGCGGCGACGTCCTCGGTGACCACGGCCCGGCGCAGCCCGTCGGCACCGAGGCTGCCGATCGCAGCGAGGGCGAGCTTCGGCCCCACGCCGGTCACACCGAGGAGCACCTCGAAGAGCGCCCGCGAAGCCGGGTCGGCGAAGCCGTAGAGCGTCATCGCGTCCTCGCGGACCGCGAGGTGGGTGTGCAGCGTCACCGTCTCGCCGACGCTCGCGCGCACCTCGCCGGGCGGGACGAGGACGCGATAGCCGACGCCGCCGACGTCGACGACGACCTCCCCCAGCCCGGCGACCGCGACGGTGCCCGCGAGATGCGCGATCACCGGCGCCTCACCGGCCGTCGGGGCGCCATGCCATCTGCCCGCGCGGGCCGGCCGAGGCGACGGCTGTTGCCGCGACGTCGGTTCGCCGCGGCGGTCATGCGCCGCTTCCCCGTCGACGGGCCACCTGCGCGCCCGGCCCGGCCGCGGCGACGGCCGCCGCGAGGCGCGGGCTCATGCCCCCACCGACCGCTCCCCCGCCCCGCGGCGTGGGCAGGCCGCCCTGGCGCAGATGGCAGAGCCCGAGGGCCAGCGCGTCGGCGAGGTCAGCCGGCCGCGGCTCCTCGGCGAGGTCGAGCAGGGCACGGACCATGAAGGCCACCTGCTCCTTGTCGGCGTCGCCGTTGCCGGTGACCGCGGCCTTGACCTGGCTCGGGGTGTACTCGACGGCGGGCACCCCGGCCTGCGCCGCGGCGAGCAGCACGACGCCGGCGGCCTGGCCCACCCCCATCGCCGTCGAGCGGTTGGCGTTGACGAAGACCCGCTCGACGGCGACCGCGAGCGGCCGGAGCGTGGCGAGCAGGCGGCCGACCTCGTCGTGGATGACCTTGAGCCGCTCGGCGGTGGGCTCGTCCGGGGCGGTGCGCACGACGCCGGCGCGCACCACCGCCGCGGTGTGCGGCGCGCCCTCGACGACGGCGAGCCCGCACGTCGACAGCCCCGGGTCCACGCCGAGCACGCGCACGCCCACTCCCCTCGTCGGCCGACGCCGTCGCGGCGCCGAACTGGTGTTCGCGCCCGCAGCGTACCAGCGATCCTCAGTCGAGCCGGGGCACCGTCCCCAGCCTCGCGCGAGGCCGGCCCCCGCGCAGGCAGGGGCGGCGGCACCGCCGCCCCAACCACGCGATTGGCGACTCACGACGCCCACACCGCACCGATCCGCCAATCCCGCACGGGCACCGCCGCCCCAACCTCGCGATTGGCGACTCACGACGCCCACACCGCACCGATCCGCCAATCCCGCACGGGCAAGGCTCACGGGCGCCGGCCTCGCCCCCGGCGGGCGGGTTCAGAGCCCGCAGTGGCTTGGTGCCCGCCCTCGGCCCGGCGTGCAGCGAGGACCCGCCGCAGGTGCGCCGCGAGCTCGTGCGCCCGCTCCTCGAGGTCGCGCTCGCCGACGCGCTCGACCACCCAGCCCGACGCCCTCGCCTCGCGGTCGCGCCAGGCGTCGTCGTGCTGGTCAGCCGGGCCTCCGTGGAAGCGGACACTGTCGACCTCGAGCGCGACGCGCTCGGGCAGGAACACGATGTCGAACCGGACGACACGGCCCGAGGCCAGGCGCGTCTCATGGGTGCCCGGCTCGGGGCGCAGCCCCCGCTTGGCGAGCCATCGACGCACCCTGCGCTCGAGACCGGAGTCGGTCGGCCCGTCGCGGTCGAGCCGGGCGAGCACCCGGCGCAGCCCCCGCACGCCGGGGACGCCGCCATGACCGGCGACGTAGGCGTGCAGCTCGTCGATCGTGACGTGACGAGCCTGCACCGCGCGGGCGGCGAGCTCCTCGAGCTCGGCGACGGCGGCGACCTTCGCGACATCGAGGAGGGTCCGTGGCACCGCGGTGACAGGGATCGCTGTGACCGCCGCGCGGTCCTCGGCGCTCAAGGCGACGCGCATCGCCGTGACCCCGGCGAGCTCCGGCCGCGCCCCACCGCCCGGTACGACAAGCCGGATCGGCCAGTCGCGCCCGGTCGTCAGCCCCCAACAGTGCGCCGCGCTGCGCCCGGCGACGAGGGCCGCCGGCCCCGCCGCGCTCGCGGCCGCGAGGCAGCGGGAGGCGTAGGTGGTCAACCCGGCGAGCCCGACCACCCCTGGCTGGAGCGCGAGCCCACCCGAGGCCAGCACCCGGCTGCGCAGGCTGCGCCACGTCACCCCGAGCGCCTCGGCATCGGTGATCGTGAGCACGCCGTGACGGCGGCTGGCCCGCAGGTTCGCTCGACGCCACACCGAGGAGTCCATCGCTCCGACGATGCCCCGATAGGGCAACCGCGGGCACGGATCCGACGCCGAGAGCTGTGGATGGACGAGCCACGACGTGTGGCGGCCGGGGCGGGAGCGGGGCGGCCGAGGTCGCCGGCCGCCGGGCAACACACGCGGCGAGTGGCGACTCCACGCACCCACACGACCCCGATCCGCCACTCGGCGGCGAGGACGGGCCGATCCGCGACCGAGGTCGCGGTGCGGCGCGCGGCGGTGGCGCTAGGCGACGGCCTCGAGGACGGTGTCGGGGATGTCGAAGTTCGCGTAGACGTTCTGCACGTCGTCGCAGTCCTCGAGCGCGTCGATGAGGCGCAGCACCTGCTTGGCGCGGCCCTCGTCCTCGACGGGGACGTTGACGGAGGGCAGCATCGTGACCTCCGAGGACTGCACGGGCACGCCGGCGCCCTCGAGGGCCTGGCGGATCTCCTGGAGGTCCGAGGGCTCGGCCTTCACGGTGATCGTGTCGCCGTCGACCTCGACGTCCTCGATGCCGGCGTCGATCGCCGCGGCGAGGACGTCGTCCTCGCTGGCCTCCTCGGCGGAGACGAGGATGACCCCGGTGCGGCTGAAGAGGTAGCCGACCGCGCCGGCCTCGGCGAGCGAGCCGCCCTGCTTGTTGAACGCGCTGCGCACGTCGTTGGCCGCGCGGTTGCGGTTGTCGGTGAGGCACTCGACGTAGACCGCGACCCCGCCGGGGGCGTAGCCCTCGTAGAAGACCTGCTCATACTCGACCGCGCCCGACTCCTTGCCGGCCGCGCGCTTGAGCGCGCGGTCGATGTTGTCCTTCGGCACGGAGTTGTCGCGGGCCTTCTGGATCGCCGTCGCGAGCGTCGGGTTGGCCTCGGGGTCCGGGCCGCCCTGCTTGGCCGCGGCCTCGATCGCGCGGATGAGGCGGGCGAAGAGCTTGCCGCGCTTGGCGTCGAGCGCGCCCTTCTTGCGCTTGATCGTGGACCACTTGCTGTGACCGGACACGGCCCCTCCTAGAGACGGCTGCGCTCGCGCACGGTGGCCGCGAAGAGGCGGTGCAGCCCAGCCTCGCCGGCGAGCTCGGGGTGGAACGCCGAAGCCAACAGCGGCCCCTGGCGCGCGACGACGACTCTAGCACCGAGCGGGGTGTCGACCCTGGCGAGGACCTCGACGCCGGGGCCGACCTCCTCGATCCACGGAGCGCGGATGAAGACCGCGTGCATCGTGCCGTCGACGCCCTCGACGGCGAGGTCGGTCTCGAAGCTCGCGACCTGCCGCCCGAAGGCGTTGCGCCGCACGACGGTGTCCATTCCCCCGAGCAGCGGCTGGGGGCTCGGGCGACCATCGTGGGTGAGCGCCTCGCGGGCCAGGAGGATCGCCCCCGCACAGGTGCCGAGGACGGGCAGGCCGTCGGCGATGCGGTCGCGCAGCGGTGCGGTGAGACCTTGGAGGTCGAGGAGCTTGCCGATCGTCGTCGACTCGCCGCCCGGCAGGACGAGCCCGTCGAGCGCCTCGAGGTCGGCGACGCTGCGGACGGTGCGGCCTGCCGCGCCGGCCTCGGCGAGCAGGCGAAGGTGCTCGAGCACGTCGCCCTGCAGCGCGAGGACGCCGATGCGGGGGCCTTCGGTGGGCCGTTGCGCGGCGTGCGGGCCGCGGTCGTCGAGGAGGGCCTCCCCGGGTACGCGGGTTCGTGGCGTCGTCATCACCGCGCAAGCGTAGCGACCGGGCCGACGGCGACGGCGGGCGTCGCGGCGCCCGGGCCGGTGGAGGGCCCGAGGGCTCTACCCGTCGTCGGCGCCGTCGCGGGCGGGCGGGCCGGCGTGCTCCGGCGGGCCGGCATGCTCCGGCGCACCGGCGTGCCCCGGCGGACCGGCATGCCCCGGCGCACCGGCATGCCCCGGCGCACCGGCATGCCCCGGCGCACCGGCATCCTCCGGCGCACCGGCATCCTCCGGCGGACCGGCATCCTCTGGCGGGCCCTCGTCCTGCGCAGCGGTGCCATCGCTGCCCTCACGCGGCACACGGCCAGGACGCGCCCGGTCGGCGGCGGGATGCCCCTCGGCGAAGCGATCAGCGAGGTGCTCGTGCATCTCGAGGACGAACGGCGGCGGCCCCGGGACCCACACCAACGAGGAGTCGCGGTCCGGACCGCCCGCCCACGGCGGAGGGCCGACGTCGCCCGCACCTCGCTCGGTTGGGTCGCCCTCATCGGCGACCGCGGGGAGCATGAGCCCGGCGCCGAGAACGAGCATGAGCACGAGCACGCCGGTGAGCCCTCGTGATCGACGCGGCATCATCGCCTCCTCGGCTGACTGTCGTGGACGACGACCTCCGCGACGCTCGACGCGAGCGCCACGTGGGCGCCTCCTGTCAAGGCATCGGCATCTCCGGCGCGGACTTGAGCCGGGCGCGCACCCAGCACAGGCCCCGACCGTCCCAGCAAACCGTGCACGTCGTCGACGGCAGCGGGGGTGGAGGCGGGGTCTCTGCTCGTCGTCGGCGGCGCCGGGGTGCGCGGGGCTACCAGCCGCGGCCGGCGAGCCTCTCGCCCTGCTCGAGCCCGTCGACGTTGCGGCCGACCATCGCCTCGCCGAGGTCCCGGCTGACCTTCGCGATGACGTCGGGGTCGTCGTAGGAGGTCGTCGCCGCGACGATCGCGCGGGCACGCCGCGCGGGGTCACCGGACTTGAAGATCCCCGAGCCCACGAAGACGCCGTCGGCGCCGAGCTGCATCATGAACGCCGCGTCGGCGGGCGTGGCGATCCCACCGGCGGTGAAGAGCACGACCGGCAGGCGCCCGAGCTCGGCGACCTCCTCGACGAGGTCGATGGGCGCGCGGTGCTCCTTGGCCGCGGCGTAGCGCTCCTCGGGAGCGAGCGTGGCCAGGTGGCGGATGCCGCCGGCGATCGCCCGCATGTGACGGACCGCCTCGATGACGTCGCCGGTGCCGGCCTCGCCCTTCGAGCGGATCATCGCCGCGCCCTCGGAGATGCGCCGGAGGGCCTCGCCGAGGTTCGTCGCGCCGTTGACGAACGGCACGGTGAAGGCGTGCTTGTCGATGTGGTGGGCCTCGTCGGCGGGGGTGAGCACCTCGGACTCGTCGACGTAGTCGACGCCGAGGGCCTGCAGCACCTGCGCCTCGACGAAGTGGCCGATGCGGGCCTTGGCCATGACCGGGACCGACACCGCGTCCATGATCGCCTCGATCATCTGCGGGTCACTCATCCGCGCCACGCCCCCGTCGGCGCGGATGTCGGCGGGCACGCGCTCGAGGGCCATCACCGCCACGGCCCCGGACTCCTCGGCGATGCGCGCCTGCTCAGCGTCGACGACGTCCATGATGACCCCGCCCTTGAGCATGTCCGCGAGGCCGCGCTTGACGCGGTCGGTGCCGGTGACGGGGGTGGACTCGGAGGTGAGGTCGCTCACGGTCGGCGCTCCCGGGGTGTCGGAGGAGTCGAGGTCGGGTCGTGACCGGCGCGCACGGGCCGGACGCGAACGGCAGTGCCGCACCCGCGAGCGTACCGCGCAGCCCCGCGCGGGGCTACGACGAGACGACCGCCCTCGAGCCCGGCGGGACCTCGCCGGAGCCGAGCTCGAGCGCGCCATCGGCCGGCAGCAGCTCAATCCACGTCACCCCGCGCTGCAGCGGCATCGGCGACCCCGCGGCGTCCTCGAAGCGCCACGGCGCGGAGCCGTCGTCGCGCCGCCAGCGACCCTCGTGGGCGACCCCGTCGCGCAGGAGCACGAGCGGGCCCTGCCCGACGACGTCGACCTCGACGGTGGGGTTGCCCGCGCCGTCGACCCGCTCGCCCCGTCGGGTGACGACCTCGACGACCACGACGTTGGCTGCGGTCAGCCGCGCGGTGGGGGGTCCAGCGGCCTCGGCGGCGTCGCGCTGCGCCTCGCCGTCCTGAGCACGCAGCCAGGCTGAGCCGTCCCAGCGCCAGCGCACGGTATGGCCGGGGCGGTAGCGCAGGGTCGCCTCGACGAGCGGCTGGCCGCCGTCGAGGCGGTCGGCGACGTCCCACAGCGGCTCGGCGGGCGGCACCGCGCCACCGAGGGCCTCGAGCGCCGCGGTGTCGACGACGAGGTTGTGCGGGGCGAGACGGCTCGGTTCGCGCCGCCAGGCCCCGACGGGACGGCCCTCCTCGAAGACCGTGAGCTCGGCCTCGGCGAGGAGGTCGACGACCTCGGGCGCCGCGCCGCTGATCGCCATGAGCGAGCCGAAGGCCGGCAGGAGGTCGGCGTCGACCTCACGCGCGGAGCGCACCGGGCCGACCTCCGGCGGCAGGCCCGACTGGTAGATCGCCGCGAACCGCGTCACCCCGCCTTCGACCGGCTCGGTCACGACGACGTCGGCCGCGGCGAGACCGACCGACGGGCGGGCCTCCACGGCGTTGTCGATCTTGACCGCGAGCGCGCGGCGCTCGCCGACCTCGGCGCTCGCCGCGGCGAGACCGGTCAGCGGCGCGGGATCCTCGGGCGGCTCCGGCGTCGGGGTCGGGGTCGGCTCCGGCGCCGGGGCCGGCTCGGGCGTCGGGGCCGGCTCCGCCGACGGCGCCGGCGACTGCCCGGCGGTGTCGCGGTCAACGCCGGTCGTGCAGGCGCCCACGGCGCTCAGCAGCAGCAGCACGACCCAGAGCAGTGTGGCGGACCCCCGACGCAGGCGCGCGGGCATCGACGGCTCCTCGGTCGGACGGTCGGCGCGAGACTAGCCGCCTTCGACCTCGAGGGTGCCGATGCTCGGCAGGAGCTCGATCCACAACGGGCCCTCGGCGAGGGGGAACGGCTCACCGTCGGGACCGAGGAGCTCGTAGGGCTCGCCACGCTCGGGCATGCGCCACGTGCCCTCGAAGACCTCACCGTCGCGGAGGTAGCGCGCCTCGCCCTCGCCGAGCGGCTCGAAGGGTCGCCGCTCCGCGCCGACCCAGTCGACGGTGAGCACCGCGACGCTCGCGGCGACGAGGGGCTCGCCGTCGGGGTCGACGTGGTCCTCACCGTCCTGGGCGCGGCTCCAGCCCCGCCCCTCCCAGCGCCAGTCGTAGGTCCCCGCGAGGCTCGGGTACGTCAGCGTCGCGACCTCGGCGGGCTCCCCGCCCTCGGGGGCCTCCCCGTCGTGGCGCAGCGCGGCGTCGCCGGCGGGCTGCCCGGCGGCGGCCTCCAGGAGCGCTGAGGTCTCGAGGTAGAGGTTGTGCGGCCCGCGGCGGGAGGGCTCGCGGTAGTAGCCGGCATCGCCCTCGCTGACGATCGGCAGCCCCGTGCCCACGAGCTCGGGCCACACCATCGTGTCGGCGCCCGACATCGCCACGGCGGGCTCGAAGGCGGGCAGGATGTCGGCGTCGACGAGCCGTCCCGAGCGCACCGGGCCGATGACCTCGGGCCGCTCGGAGTGCCAGATCGGCACGAGCCGCGTCTGCCCTTCGACGAGCTCGACGATGACGACGTCGGCCTCGGCGAGCCCCGATTGCGGGCGCGCCGCCGGATGGTTGTCGAGCTTCGCGGCGAGCAACGGGCGCTCGAGCGCCTCCTCGTCGTCGGCCTCGACGCCGGTGAGCGGCCACGGCGGTCCGGGCTCGGGCTCAGGGGTCGGCTCAGGGGTCGGCTCGGGCGTCGGCGTGGGCTCCGGCGTCGGCTCCGGCGTCGGAGCGGGCTCCGGGGCGGCCGTCGCGACGGCGTCGTCCTCGGCGAGCTCGACGACGACGGCGACCGTGGCGCCGAGCAGGAAGACGAGGAGACCGCCGACGGCGAGCCAGGCCCGGTCGCGCCGGCTCAGCGCTGAGATCAGGGACACCGTCAGCCGCCTCCCGTCGTCGCCGAGGCACGCGGGCACGGCCCCCGGCGGTCGCCCGCCCAGCGTGCGCGGCACGCCACGGCGATGCTGTCGCCGCGGCAGTGTAGAGCCAGAGGGGTGTCAGGGACCCGACGTCGTCCCCAACCCGGGCGGACCCCACCCGTTGCGCCCGGCCATGAGCAGGGAAGGCTCGCGCCACGACCGCTGCCCGACAGCTCCGCCTCCGAGGAGGGTCGATCCCATGACCGAGACCCGCTACGACGAGCGCACCGCCCTGCTCGTCGTCGACGTCCAGAACGACTTCGCCGACCCCGAGGGCAACCTCTACGTCAACGGCGGCGACGCGATCGTCCCGGTCATCAACGACGAGGTCGCCGCCGCGCGCGACGCCGGTGCGCTCGTCGTCTACACCCGGGACGCCCACCCCGAGCAGACCCCGCACTTCGCCAAGGACGGCGGGACCTGGCCGGTGCACTGCGTGGCCGGCACCTGGGGCGCGGAGCTGCACCCCGACCTGCGCCGCGTCGACGGGCCGGTCATCGAGAAGGGCACCGGCGGGGAGGACGGCTACTCAGCGTTCAGCGTGCGCGACCCCAACAGCGGCGAGGAGTCGGCGACCGCGCTCGACGACATCCTCCGCGAGCACGACATCGAGCGCGTCGTCGTCGTCGGCCTGGCCCAGGACGTCTGCGTGCAGGACACCGCCTTCGACGCGACCCGGCACGGCTACGAGACGCTCGTGCTCAGCGAGGCGACCCGGCCCGTCGACCTCACCCCCGGCGACGGCGCGCGGGCCCTGCAGCACCTGCGCGACGCCGGCGTCACGGTGACCTGAGGCCACACCCGCCGGCCGCGGCACGCGGTGAGCGGCCCCCGCGCTAGAACTCGACCTCGACCGGCGAGCGGCTGTCGGGGTCGGCCTCGAAGTACTCGAAGCTCTTGAAGTTCGCGATCCCCGCGATGATGTTCGTCGGGATCGACTGGCGCCGGGTGTCGTACTTGCGGACTGCGTCGTTGTAGCCCTGGCGCGCCCCGGCGATGCGGTCCTCGGTGGAGGTGAGCTCCGACTGCAGCTGCGCGAAGTTCTCGTTGGCCTTGAGGTCGGGGTAGGCCTCGGCCACGGCGCGGAGGTTGAAGAGCGCCTGGCTGAGGTTGGACTCCGCCCGCGCCTGGTCCGCGGCCCCCTCGGCGGCCATCGCCTGGGCACGGGCCTGGGTCACCGCCTCGAGCGTCTCGCGCTCGTGGCTCGCGTAGCCCTTCACCGTCTCGACGAGGTTCGGGATGAGGTCGTAGCGCCGGGTGAGCTGGACGTCGATGGCCGCCCATGCGTTCTCGACGGCGTTGCGCAGCTTGACGAGGCTGTTGTAGCCGGCGGTGAACCACAGTCCGAGGATGACGATGACCGCGAGCACGATGAGGAGCTCCACGACGACCTCCAGATGATCGGTCGGCGGGCAGCACCCGCCACAGCGAGAACGCAGTCTACGCGCCGCGCGGCGATCCGGACCGGCGCGCTCAGTCGGCGGCGTCCGCTGCCGCGCGGTAGACCGCCTCGACGCGCTCGGCCACCCGCGGCCAGGCGTGCCGCTCGGCGGTCTCGCGTCCCCTCGCCGACATCGTCGCGCGCGCCTCGTGATCGTCGAGCAGCCTGCCGACGGCCTGGGCGAGGCCGAAGCCGTCACCGGGCGCGACGAGGCGGCCCTCGCGGCCGTCGGCCATGACGCTCTCGAAGCCGGGGATGGCCGAGGCGACGACGGGCAGCCCCGCGGCCATCGCCTCGAGCAGGATGATGCCGAAGGACTCCCCGCCGAGGTTGGGGGCGACGAAGAGGTCGGCGCTGGCGTGGAAGCGCGGCTTGTCGGCCTCGTCGACCGCGCCGACGAAGAGCACGTCGGGGCGCACCGACACCGGCAGCAGCCGTTCGCAGCGCGCACGCTCGGGACCGTCGCCGAGGACGACCAGGCGCAGCTCGGGCCGTGAGGACCGCAGCTCGAGGAACGCGCGGATGAGGACGTCGAGGCCCTTGCGCGCCTCGAGCCGCCCGACGAAGAGCAGGATCGGGCGCTCGGGGTCGGCGTACTCCGCGAGCGGCTCGGCGGTGGCGAAGCGGCCCACGTCGACGCCGTTGGGCACGAC
>PWFH01000225.1 GCA_003553795.1 Egibacter sp.
AAATCTCTGCGTCTGTTTCAGGCAACGGCAGGCACTGCTGGCGCGGCTCGGTAGCAAGGCCCGAGCGACCAAGGACGCCGACGCGACCTGGCGAGCTGCGCTCGATCATTTCGGCGGCGTGCTCGAAGCAGCGGTCGACATCGACCTCGGCGATGGCTTCCGCTTCGAAGCCGCCGCTCCTCGACCGATGACCGCCGAGACCGACGAGGGAGGGCTCCGCTACACCATCCTGGCCCTCCTCGACGGCCGCGAGTTCGAGCGGATTCAACTCGACGTCAACGCCGTCCCTGATGATCAACGCCCCTTGGAGCACGTCGAGCTGCGTCGCCTCCTCGACTTTGCCGGCATCGCACCGCCAAGCATCCCGGTGATCCCGATCGCCCAGCACCTCGCCGAGAAGCTGCACGCCTACGTCCGCGACTACGGCAGCCAATCGAACAGCCGACCGCGCGATCCGTACGACATGCGCATGATCGCCAGGTCCCTGCCGATCCCCGACTCCAACGCGCTCCGTGCGGCTTGCCGACAGACCTTCGACCTACGCCAGACCACCTGGCCGCCCACGATGACGGCGCCACCGACCAGCTGGGCCAGCGCTTGGAGCTCCTACGTCCGCGACCATGACATCCGCTGGACCGACCTCGAAGCGGCAGGCGAGGCGCTCGCATCCTTCTGGCAGCCGTTGCTCGCAACCCAAGAGGGCTCCGATCCCGCCCGCTGGGACGCCGACGGCTGGGCCTGGTCGGAGGCATCGAGGGACTCCGACTCCTGAGCCAGGGCGGACGCTTGGCACGGCGATGGCGCACCGGTCGAGATCGTCGGTCGGGTCGGAAGTGGCTCGAGCCGGGCGACGGGACGGCCGTCGATGGTGATGGGGATCCCCTCGCCGGCCTCGACCCTCGCGAGGACCTCGCGCGTGCGGTGGCGCAACTCGCGGGACGGCACCTCGGCTATGGCGCAAGGGTAGGCGGTGGGCGCCGGCGTCAGCGGCGGCGGGGGTGGCGCTCGATCTCCGCGCGGCGGTAGAGCACGAGCTCGGTGCCGCGGCGCTGCACCTGCTCGCGCAGCTCCTCGCGGGCCTGCGCACGGATGCGCTCGATGTCGCCCCGGGCGCGATCGAGGCGGTCCTCGGCGGCCTCGAGCTCGTCCTGCAGCGCGAGGATGCGCAGGACGCCGGCGAGGTTGACGCCCTCGCCCTGGGTGAGCTCCTGGATGAGCCGCACCCGCTCGACGTCGCGCTCGGAGTAGCGCCGGGTCCCGCCGGTCGTGCGCTTGGGCTTGATGAGCCCCTTGCGCTCGTAGGTGCGCAGCGTCTGGGGGTGCACGCCGGCGAGCTCGGCGGCCACCGAGATGATGTAGACGGGGCGGTCGCGCTCGCTCATGATCCGCGGCCCTCCCGCTCGGCGACGACGGCGTCGAGGTGGCTGCGTAGGTCGTCGGGCTCGGTGGCGGCGTAGTCCTCGAGCATCTTCTTCTGCGTGCGGCTGAGCTTGCGCGGCACGACGACCTCGACGGTGACGAGGAGGTCGCCGTAGCTGCCGCCGGACTTCGGCGCGCCCCGGCCCCGCACGCGCAGGGTCTTGCCGCTCTGGGTGCCGGCGGGGACCTTCACCGTCACCGCCCCGTCGAGGGTCGGCACGCGCAGCTTCGTGCCGAGCGCGGCCTCGGTGAAGGTCACCGGAACCCGCAGGGTGAGGTCGTCGCCGCGGCGGCCGAAGAGCTCGTGCTCGCTGACGTGGACGGTCACGTAGAGGTCTCCCGGTGGCCCGCCGTGCTGGCCGGCCTCGCCCTTGCCCTTGAGGCGGATGCGCGCGCCGTCCCTCACGCCGGCGGGGATCCGCGCGCGGATGTCGCGGCTGCGGGTCTCGGTGCCGCTGCCCGCGCAGGTCGTGCAGGGGTCGGTGATCTGCACCCCGCGTCCGCCGCAGGCCGGGCAGGGCTCGCTGAAGCCGAACATCCCCGCGTCGCGGGTGACGACCCCGCCGCCGCCACAGGTGCCGCAGGTCTGCGGCTGCGTGCCTGGGCGGGCGCCGCTGCCACCGCAGGTGCGGCACTCCGCGGGCCCGGACACGCGCAGGGTCGTCGTGACCCCGGCCATCGCGTCCTCGAAGGACAGCGTGAGGTCGGTCTCGACGTCCCGGCCGCGGCGGCCGGCCTGGGTGCGCCCGCGGGGCGGGGCGCCGAAGCCGGTCGCCGCGCCACCGCGTCCGGCGCCCTCGCTGAACATGTCCCCGAGGAGGTCGCCGAGGTCGAAGGCCTGCCCGCCGCCGGCGTAGCCGCCACCCCCGAAGCCACCGCCCCCGAAGCCGCCGTAGCCGGCGCCCGCACCGGGACCGCCGCGGAAGGCCCCCGAGCCCATGAGGTCGCGGACCTGGTCGTACTCCGCGCGCTTCTCGGGATCGGAGAGCACCTGGTAGGCCTCGCCGATCTCCTTGAAGCGCGCCTCGGCGTCGCCGTTGTCGGGGTTGGCGTCGGGGTGGTACTGGCGGGCGAGCTGACGGTAGGCCTTGGCGATCTCGGCCTGGTCGGCGTTCTTGTCGACGCCAAGGACCTTGTAGTAGTCCTTCTCGAGGTAGTCCCTCTGACTCATCAGCGCGCCTCGCGTCCCTCCTGGCTACTGGGCGACGGTCACCGTGGCCGGCCGCAGGACCCGGCCCTTGAAGCGGTAGCCGGGGCGGTGCTCCTCGACGACGACGGGCTCCTCGAGGGGCTCCTCGGCAGGGCGCTGCTCGAGCGCCTCGTGGTGGGCGGGGTCGAAGGGCGCGCCCTCGCCGGGGACGCGCTCGAGCCCGACGTCCTCAAGGGTGCGCACGAGCTCGCCGTGGACCATCTCCACGCCCTTCGACAGTTGCGCGTCGTCGCTGCGCTCCGCGCCCTTGAGGACGTGGCCGAAGTTGTCGAGGACGCGCAGCAGCTCGGCGACGACGTGCTCGCGGCCGCGGTCGAGGGCCTCCATCCGCTCGCGCTCGGCGCGCTTGCGGAAGTTCTCGAAGTCGGCCCGCTCACGCCGCAGCGCGTCGAGGAACTGGTCGCGCTCGGCCTCGAGCGGCGACCGCGGGTCCGCGTCCGCCTCGGCGCCGGCGTCGGCCCCCTCCTCGGGAGCGTCGTCGCCGGCGTCCCCGACCTCGGGCGCCTCGACGGCGTCGGGCCGCTCGGCGGTCGACTCCTCGGGCCCGCCGACGCTCTCGTCGGCGGGCTCCTGCTCGGTCGGCGCCATGTGGCGCTCGTACTCGGCTCGTCCCATGGCCTAGGCCGCACCCTCGTCGTCGTCCTCGTCGACGACCTCGGCATCGACGATGTCCTCGTCCTCCGACCCGGTCGCCGAGGCCTGCGTCTGCGCGCCGGCCTGCTCCTCCGCGCCCGCGGCGTAGAGGGCCTGGCCGACCTCCTGGCTGACCTGGCTCAACTCGTCGGAGGCGGACTTGATCGCCGCGACGTCGCTGCCGCCGAGCGCCTCGCGGACCTTGCCCTGGGCCTCCTCGACCTTGGCCTTGAGCTCCGGGCCGATCTTCTCGTCGTTCTCCTTGACGAGCTTCTCGGTCTGGTAGAGGAGGTTGTCGGCGTTGTTGCGCGCGTCGGCCTCCTCACGACGCCGGCGGTCCTCCTCGGCGTACTGCTCGGCGTCCTTGACCATGCGGTCGATGTCCTCCTTGGGCAGCGCCGACTGCCCGGTGATCTGCATCGACTGCTCCTTGCCGGTGCCGCGGTCCTTCGCCGAGACGTTGACGATGCCGTTGGCGTCGATGTCGAAGGTGACCTCGATCTGCGGCACGCCCCGGGGCGCCGGCGGGATGTCGACGAGCTGGAACTTGCCGAGCGTGTTGTTCGCGTCGGCCATCTCCCGCTCGCCCTGCAGGACGTGGATCTCGACCTGCGGCTGGTTGTCGTCGGCGGTCGTGAAGACCTCGGACTTGCGCGTCGGGATCGTCGTGTTGCGCTCGATGAGCTTCGTCATGACCCCGCCCTTGGTCTCGATGCCGAGGGAGAGGGGGGTGACGTCGAGCAGGAGGACGTCCTTGACGTCGCCCTTGAGCACACCGGCCTGCAGCGCCGCGCCGATCGCGACGACCTCGTCGGGGTTGACGCCCTTGTGGGGGTCCTTGCCGCCGGTGAGGTCCTTGACGAGGTCGAGCACCGCGGGCATCCGGGTCGAGCCGCCGACGAGGATGACGTGGTCGATGTCCTCCGGCCCCACGCCGGCGTCCTTGACCGCGGCGTTGAACGGGCCCTTGCAGCGCTCGAGGAGGTCGGAGGTCAGCTGCTGGAAGTGCGCCCGGGTGAGCGTCTCCTCGAGGTGCAGCGGGCCCTCGGCCGTCGCCGTGATGAACGGCAGGTTGATCGAGGCCTCGGTCGTCGTCGACAGCTCCCGCTTGGCCTTCTCCGCGGCCTCCTTGAGGCGCTGCAGGGCCATCTTGTCCTTCGAGAGGTCGATGCCGTGGTTGTCCTTGACGGACTTCACGAGCCAGTCGATGACCGCCTGGTCCCAGTCGTCGCCGCCGAGCTCGGTGTCGCCCGAGGTCGACTTCACGTCGAAGACGCCGTCGGCGATCTCGAGGACGGAGACGTCGAAGGTCCCACCGCCGAGGTCGAAGACGAGGACGGTCTGCTCCTCCTCCTTGTCGAGGCCGTAGGCCAGCGACGCCGCGGTCGGCTCGTTGATGATGCGCAGGACCTCGAGCCCGGCGATCTGCCCGGCCTCCTTCGTGGCCTGGCGCTGCGCGTCGTTGAAGTACGCGGGCACGGTCACGACGGCCTCGGTGACGTCGTCGCCGAGGTAGCTCTCGGCGTCGCGCTTGAGCTTCTGCAGGATCCGCGCGGAGATCTCCTGTGCGGTGAAGCCCTTGCCGTCGAGCTCGGTCGACCAGTCGGTGCCGATGTGGCGCTTGACCGACTGGATCGTGCGGTCAGGGTTGGTGACGGCCTGGCGCTTGGCGACCTCGCCGACGAGGATCTCGCCCGACTTCGAGAAGCCCACCACCGAAGGGGTGGTCCTCGCGCCCTCCGCGTTGGCGATGACGGTGCTCTCGCCACCCTCCATGGCCGCCACGCAGGAGTTCGTCGTGCCCAGGTCGATGCCGACTGCCTTTGCCATGTCCACCTCCACGCCACGTTCGGGCGCTCAGTCTGCTGTCGTCGTCGAGACGCAGCCTACCCACGTCGCTCGCGATCGCAACGTATCTGCGCGTGGTGGACTCAAGATTGCTAGCGGGGCGGCAGTGAGACCCGCCAGTCGCGGTGGAGCCGACGCCCGCGGCTGTCGGTGCGGTCACGCCCGTGGAAGGCGAGCCCGAGCACGACCGGCAGGGCGAGGACGGCGGCCGCCATGAGCCCCATGATCCACGTCTCCATCGCGCGACCTCCCCGCGGCTCGGCTGCCCGTTCGGCGGCAGGGTACCCAGTCAGCGCTGCCGGCCCTCACCCACCGAGGTCCTCGGGCAGCTCGAGCGACCAGGACGTGTCGACGCCGCGGGTCTCGAGCGCGCCCTGCTCGACCTCGAGGGCGTAGCGGTAGGCCACGCCCGGGTCGTAGGTGGGACAGGGCTCGGCCTCGCAGGGCTCCATCTCGAGGATCGCCACGAGCCCGCCGTCGGCGGTGGCGAAGGCGATCGTCAGCGGCAGGAGCGTGTCCTTCATCCAGAAGCCGCCCTCGCGCTCCTCGTCGAAGACGAAGAGCATGCCAGTGCCCTCGGGCAGGCGCTCCCAGCCCATGAGGCCCTCGCGGCGCAGCGCGGGGGTGTCGGCGAGGTAGACGGTGAGCGGCTCGCGCCGGCCCTCGCCGACGAGGGCGACCTCGGCGGTCTCGAGCCCCTCGGCCTGCGGCGGGGGCGCGGTCGCCGCGGACCCGGGCGCCGACTCGCCCCCGGACCCGGCCACCTCCCCGTCCCCGGGCGCGGGGCCGTCATCGGCGGCGCAACCCTGGAGCACGAGGAGCAACGCGAGCACGAGCGCCAGCGCGAGCAGCGCGGTGGCGGGCAGCGCGAGCGGGCGGGGCGAGGGCATGCCCCGAGGCTACGCCGAGCGGCCCCGGCGCCGCCGGGGCTGCGGGATCTCGCGGCGCGCACCGCCTAGGCTGTCGGGCATGGCCGACAGGGATCGCGCGAGCGCCTACCGCTACGCCTGGTGGCTCACCGGCGACGCCGAGCGCGCAGCGGAGGTCGTCGCGGAGGCCGCCGACCGCGCGGGCGCGGCGGACGCCTCCGCCGAGGACCTCCTGCGCGCAGTCCGCGAGACGGCCGTCGAGGCCCCGACGATGCGCGCCCGCGCCGAGCTGGCGCTGCTGCACGACGCCTGCGATCTGCCCCTCGGGCAGGCTGCCCGGGTCGTCGGGGTCAGCGCCGACGACGCGCCCGCCGCACTGGCCCAGGGCCGCCTCGACGCCCTCGACGAGCCGGTCGCCGTCGTCCACGCCGAGCGCCTCGGCGGGCTCGCCGTCGCGAGCCCGGGCGCGCTCGCCCACACCGAGACCTGCCCGTCGTGCGCCCAGCTCGCCCGCCGCCTGCTCGAGGGACGCGAGGCCCTCGCCGGGCTCGGCGCGGCGGTGCCCGAGCCCCCCGCTGCGCCCCCGCCCACCGCGGGCGAGGACGACCCGGCCGGGGACGAGCGCGAGACCCGCGACCGCAGGCCGGCGGGCGGCGACGCCACCGGCGACGGCGA
>PWFH01000059.1 GCA_003553795.1 Egibacter sp.
GGCGCGCGACGGCCCGGCGCTTGACGACGAGGACGACCTCGAGGGAGAGCTTGAGCAGCACCGCGGTGAGCAGCGAGAGCGTGAAGCCCTCACTGATCACGCTCGGCAGCCACTCGATCGCGAGGTTGAGGACGACGGCGTAGACGAACACGTCGACGACGTCCTCCGGCGCGACCCGGAGGCGCCTGGGCGATGATCTCGAGCCGCGACGGACCGTTTGCGTCGGCTGGGCGCTGCCCTCGGTCGGCATGCTGCAGTATGGCCCACCGACCGTCCCTCCGTCGTGCGTCCTCCGTAGGCGAGGCTCGCGGGAGTGGCGAGCCGCCCTCCGCGGTCAGGCCCGCAGCCCGGTGACGAGGTACTGCCGTCGCGCGGCCTGTTCGTCGTCGCCGTGGTGCAGGCGGGTGAGGACCTCGACCTCCTCGAGCGGGGTGAGCGCCACGTCGGCGAAGCCGGCACGTCGGACCGCGGCGACGGTGTCGTCGATGGAGTGGGCGGTGGCCAGCGGCAGCGCGCCGAGCACCTCGCCGTACTCGCGGTGGAAGGCCTCGGGCAGCGCGCCCCCGCCGTCGATGCCGCCGGGGAACCACGTGCCGTCGACGATCGCGAGCCGACCGCCGTCACGCAGCAGACGGCGCCAGCGCCGCAGCGCCGCGTCGGGGTCGGGCAGCGTCCACAGCACGTAGCGCGCGGTGACCGCGTCGAAGGCCTCCTCGGCGAAGTCTGCCGCGAGAGCGTCGCCCCGCGAGAAGCTCGGCTCGGGGTGCAGGCCGGACGCGCCGCGGCGGGCGCGCTCGAGCATGCCCTCGGAGGGGTCGATGCCGCAGACGCGGTGGCCGAGCTCGGTGGCGAGATGGGCCACGCGTCCGGTGCCGGTGCCGACGTCGAGCACCTCGCCCGGCGGCTCGGGCAGCGCCCGCCGCCAGACCTCACGCCAGGCCTCGCGCAGCTGCCCGCCTTCGATCTGGGCGTGCTGGTGGGCGTCGTAGGCGCCGGCCCGCTCGTCCCAGTAGCGGGTGATCCGGCGCTGGACGTGCCCGACGCTCGGGCTCATGAGGCCTCCGGTCGTGCGGCGGCGGCTGCGGCGGCGGCCGCCGGGCGGAAGACGAGCTGGGCGAGACCGTCGTCGTCGACGCGGCGCACGCCGATGCCGTAGACGGGCTCGAGGACCTCGGGTCGCAGGACCGCGTCGACCGGGCCCTCCGCGGCGACGCGGCCCCCGTCGAGCAGCACCGCGCGGTCGCAGTAGCGGGCGGCGAGGTTGAGGTCGTGGAGCACGACGACCGACGTCACCGGCAGCGCCCGGACGAGGCCGAGCACCTCGTGCTGGTAGCGGATGTCGAGGTGGTTCGTCGGCTCGTCGAGCAGGAGGTGGTCGGCCTGCTGGGCGATGGCGCGGGCGATGAGCACCCGCTGGCGCTCCCCTCCGGACAGGGCGGCGACGACCCGGTCGGCGAGGTGGCGGACCCCCACCCTCTCGAGCGCGGCGGCGGCGACGCGGTGGTCCTCGGCGCTGCTGCCGGCGAAGGACGGGCGGTGCGGCGCGCGGCCGAGCAGGACCATGTCGGCCACGGTGATCGGGACCTCCGAGGCGGACTCCTGCACGACCACGGCGGCGCGGCGCGCGAGCTCGCGCGGGCGCAGGGCCTCGGCGGGCTGCCCGTCGAGACGCACGACGCCCTCGGCGGGCACGAGCGCGCGGTAGAGCAGCCGCAGCATCGTCGTCTTGCCGCTGCCGTTGGGCCCGATGAGCCCCACCGTCTCACCGCGCTCGGCGCAGAGCCCGGCGTCGCGCAGCACGTCGAGGTCGCCGTAGGCGAAGCCGACGCCCTCGGCTTCGATCATGGCCGGTCCCCGAACGCCTCGATGATCCGCGCGAGCCCGTCGACGGTCAGCGGCGTGGGCGGCTCGCTGAAGTTGAACAGCTGCACGAGGATCGCGTCCTCGCGCACCGCGGTCATGCCCTCGGCGCCGGGCAGCGAGCGGACGGCCTCCTCGAACGGGTCCGGGTCGCCGGTGATGTGCAGGAGCACGAGCACGTCGGGGTCGCGCTCGAGCAGCTCCTCGGCGCTGACCTCGAAGACGCGCTCGTCGACGTCGCCGAAGACGTTCTCGAAGCCCGCGGCCTCGAGCTGGGGGTGGACCATGCTGACGTTGCCGTAGGCCCAGCCGGCGCCGCCGCCGGGCGTCGGGTAGAGCGCGGCCGCGGTCCGCTCCTCCTGCGCGGCGTCGGCGCGGATCCGCTCGACGTCCGAGCGCAGCTGCTCGGCGTAGACCCCGGCCGCCTCGCGGCGGTCGAAGATCTCCCCGTAGGTCTCCACGAGGTCGTAGACGTCGCCGAAGTCGGGGCTGTCGGCCGCCGCGGGGCACTGCGAGGGCACGATGAGCAGCGGGATCCCCGCGTCGGCGAGGCCGTCCTGGGTGACCCCGTCGGTCTCGCCCATCACGAGGTCGGGCTCCTGGGCCACGACCTCCTCCTGGGAGAGCTCGTAGTGGCCGTCGGCGTCGATCGCGTCGGCGCCGACGAGGGAGGGGATCTCCTCGAGGCGCTCGCGGGTCTCGGCGTCGACGTACTCCTCGGGGAAGGCGCCGGCCTTGGCGACGACGCGGTCGAGCAGGTCGAGCTCGGCCAGCGTCGTCACCGGCGCGCTGTGCAGCAGGAGGATGCGCTCTGGCGGCTCCTCGAAGGTGAACTCCCGGCCGCAGTTCTCCACCGTGAGCGGGTAGGCGTCGTCGCCGCCGTGGGCTTCCGCCTCGGCGACCTCGTCGGTGGTCTCGGCGCAGGCGCTGAGCAGGAGCAGCAGCCCGAGCAGGCCGAGCAGCCGGGGCGGGCGGGTGCGTGGGGGAGTGGCGGGCATGGCGGCGGCTCCGGTCATCGGGGTGCGTCGGTCGGTCAGTCGGTGGCGGCGTGGAGACGGCGGACGAGCAGGAGCAGGAAGGGCGCGCCGACCAGGGAGGTGAGGATCCCGATCGGCAGCTCCTGGGGCTGGACGACCGTGCGGGCGAAGACGTCGGCCCACACGAGGAAGACCGCGCCCATGAGCGCGGCGACGGGCAGCACGCGGCGGTGCGCCCCACCGACGAACCGTCGCGCGAGGTGGGGCATCACGAGCCCGACGAAGCCGATCCCGCCAGCCGCGGCGACGACCGCCCCGATGCAGAGGGCGAGGGCGACGAGCAGGCGGGCGCGCACCCGGCCCGGGGCCATGCCGAGCGTGAGCGCGGTCTCGTCGCCGATCGCGAGCGCGTCGAGGGCGCGACTGTGCACGAGCAGCACGGCGAGGGTGAGCGCGACGACGACGAGCACGATCGCGAGGATCACCGACCAGCGGGCGAGCGAGAGGGTGCCGAGCAGCCAGAAGAGGACCGAGCGGGCGCCCTCGGGGTTGGGCGAGGCGAAGATGAGGAAGCTCGTCGCGGCGTAGAGCGCGTAGCCGACCGCCACCCCCGACATGAGCAGGCGCACCGAGGTGATCCGCCCGGTGACCCGCGCGAGGAGGAAGACGAGCGCGGAGGCGCCGAGCGCGCCGACGAACGCGCTGCCGGCGAGGGCCTCCTCGCCGAAGGCCGCGGCCCCGACCCCGAAGAGGATCGCCGCGGCCGCGCCGGTGGAGGCCCCCGAGGTCACCCCCAGCAGGTAGGGGTCGGCGAGGACGTTGCGCACCATCGCCTGCAGCGCTACGCCGCAGATCGCGAGTCCCGCGCCGACCGCCGCGCCCAGCAGTACCCGGGGCACGCGCAGCCGCCAGACGATCGACTCGTGGGCCTCCGACCACGTCACCGTCTCGGGGGCGCCGAGCAGGTGGTGCCCGACGATGCGCACGACGTCCTCGGGCGCGATCGTCACCGGTCCGATCGCGACCCCGCCGACGAGTGTGGCCAGCAGCGCCGCGCTGAGCGAGGCCACCCAGATCCGGCTGCGCCGCCGGGCACGCGCCCTGTCGAGGTCGTCGACGGCGCCGGCGGCCGGTGCCGGTGGCGCCGGCGCGTCGGGAGGCTCGGTGCCCGCGGAGGTCGGGGCGGGGGCCGGTGAGGAGGTCTGCATGGAGTTATTGCAATCTAGTTGCAATAAGGGTGGGTCGCAACGCCCGCGCGAGCGGGACGGTTCGCGGCGCGC
The DNA here is from genome assembly GCA_003553795.1 of Egibacter sp. Taxonomy (GTDB): domain Bacteria; phylum Actinomycetota; class Nitriliruptoria; order Euzebyales; family Egibacteraceae; genus T1Sed10-49. The sequence goes on from PWFH01000059.1 coordinate 4,118, forward strand.
TGGTCGGTGGCGCCAACGGTGCACTCGACGGCCGCCTCCGGGCCGGGCTAGGTTGCGGTGTCGGGTCGGCGCGGCAGAGGGGCCGGGCGATGGGCTCGCCGTCGGCAGGGTGGTATCCGGACCCGCAGGAGGGCGGGGCGCAGCGGTGGTGGGACGGGCAGCGCTGGACCGAAGCGGTGCGCCGGGTCGCGGGGGCGCAGGCGCCGGGTCCGCCGGAGCCCGCGGTCGGGTCACAGCAGGGCTCGCGCGGTGGCCTGCGTGGGGTGCCGTGGGACGTGCTCGCGGTCGGTCTGCTGTTCGCGGCGGTGGTGGGCGCGCTGGTGGGCTGGTTCGTCTCCGGGCTCGGTGAGCAGCCCGTCGATCCGGTCGCGCCGCCGAGGTCGGGCAGCGACGACGTCGGAGGAGGCGGGCAGGGCTCGGTCGCGGCGCAGGCGGCCCGCGCAGCCGGGGTCCCGATCAGCGCGGGCGGCGGGCACACCTGCGGACTCGAGGCCGACGGCACCCCGGTCTGCTGGGGTGAGGACCGTCACGGCATCGCCTCCCCGCCCGAGGCGGTGAGGCTCACCGCGATCAGCGCCGGCAAGGCGCACACGTATGGCCTCGGGGTCGACGGCACGCCGGTCTGCTGGGGCTCCGACCACCACGGGCAGGCCTCCCCGCCGGCGGGCTTGCGGCTGGGGGCCCGACCCGGCGGGTGATGACCACAGCTCGCGGCCCCCGGGGGCCTCGTCAGCCACGAGGGGGCGGGGGGTGGGGGCGTGGCGTGCCCGCTCAGGTCGGCCCGGCGCGCTCCTCGTCGGCTGGCCGGTGGGAGAGCAGGTCGCCGGGCTGGCACTCCAGCGCCGCGCACAGGGCGGAGAGGGTCGAGAACCGCACGGCCTTGGCCCGGTCGTTCTTGAGCACCGAGAGGTTGACGACCGTCACCCCGACGCGCTCGGCGAGCTCCTTGAGCGTCATCCCCCGGGCGGCGAGCAGCTCATCGAGGTGGCAGGTGATGGCGTGCGCGGCGTGCTCGCCCCCACCCGTGACGGCCGCCATCAGACCAGCCCCTCGAGCTCCTCGGTGAGCCGACGTCCCGACTCGACGACCTGCGCGGCGACGGCGAGCAGGGCCGCGACGAGCAGCGGGAGCACCTCGAGGGCGAAGAGGTCGACGCCGAGCGCGCCGGTCCCGCCGAGGCCTCCGAGGCCTTCGACGACGATCGCCCCGGCGAGCCCCGCGAGCGCGGCGGGCAGCAAGACCGAGGCGGCGACGACGAGCGCGAGCCCGCGGAGCCGGCCCGGCACGCGCGGATCGAACGGGCGGCCCGCGGCCACGAGCAGGAGCATCGACCGCACGAGCCACGCCCCGGTGAGCACGAGCAGGCCACCGACCGCCGCCCCGAGGCCGGTGAGCGCGCGCTGCCAGGCGGGCAGCCCGGCGACGACGAGCTCGAAGGCCCGCTCGTCGGCGAGCTCGAGGCGGCTGTCAGCCGGCAGGCCCTCGGGCTCGTCGCCGAGGATCGCGCCCGGCTCCTCGACGGTGACCGGCACGACGGCCTCGTCGAGCGCGACGTGGAGCGCCGGCCGGGCGAGGCCCACCACAGCGAGGAGGATCCCGAGGCCGAGCACGACCGCGGCGAGCCGGCGTGCCCCCCGCGAGGCGTCGACCGGCTCGGCGGCGGCCGCGCCCCTCGTCCCGTCGTGGCCTTCCGAGCCCGTCCGGCCCGAGGCCCCGTCCCGTGCTCCGCCCATGTCAACCCCTCCTCGGTCGGGGCCTGCCATGTCGGCGGCCGGTCCCCGGTTCCACGTAGCTATCGAAGAACGATAAAGCATCGTTTGTCGATATGCAAGGCCGAGGGGTTCTCGTCGGCCGTGCGCGGGTCCCGTTCGGCCATGGCCGCCGGGGTGAGGCACTACGCTGCCGCACCGGGTCCGCAGGCGTCTCGCGGTGGGCACCCGTCGTCCGGCGTCGCGGACCCGCCGGAGGTCGGGTGAGCAGGAGGTGCCGTGCGCATGAGCGACGACGGGGCCGGCAGGCAGCCGACGGCACGGGTGCCACCGGCGCAGGCTGCACGGGCGACGCGATCCTTCGATCGTGCGCGCGACCCGGTGGAGTTCGGTCGCATCGTGGCGCTCACCGACGGCGTCTTCGCCATCGCGCTCACGTTGCTCGTCCTCGATCTCGCCCTTCCCGCCGATGCCGGCGACGTGCCGCTCGCGAGCGCGCTCGCCGCGCGGATCCCGCAGTTCATCGCCTTCGTCATCAGCGTCGCGGTCGTCGGGACGTTCTTCCAGTCCCACCACGCGCTCGTGCGCCGCCTCCAGGCCTTCGACACGACCCTGCTCGGGCTGACGATCCCCTACCTCGGGCTCGTGGCGCTCGTGCCCTTCGTGCAGAGCCTCCTCGGGGCCGGTGACGGTGAGCCGCTCGCCCTCACGCTCTACGCGATGGTCCTGGGCTTCGGGTGGACCGTCGAAGGGGTGA
>PWFH01000223.1 GCA_003553795.1 Egibacter sp.
GCCGGCGGGCTCCTCCGCGGCGAGCATCACAGCAGCGGCGGCGGCGGCGCGGGGGCGTCGGCAACTGGTGGGGTGGGGGTGGTGCTGTCGCCGCTGCGTTGTCGAATACATGTTCGAAGTATGCGGTGGGTGTGGGGGTGTTGTCAAGGGTTTTTCGTGGATCGTGTGAATTTCTTCGATGGCCGCTTGCCCGCTGCCGCTCCGACGCCGTCGCTCGACCCCGCCGGGCGGCTGCCCTGGCATGAACCCACCATCGACACCGTCAGCGCCATCGGCCCGCCGCCGACGCCCCCTCGCCATCGCCGACGCAAGCTCTTAAGGTTGGGGTCATGACCGCTGAGGCCGCCGCCGTCGTCGATGGGGTGCCCACGACCCTCGCCGAGGCCGCTCTCGCGGTCACCGACGCCGGCGTCGCCCGGGGCGACGGCGCCTTCGAGACGATCGGCGTGTGGGACGGTGCGCCCTTCCGTCTCGACGCCCACCTCGCCCGGCTCGACGCCTCGCTCGGCAAGATCCTCCTGCCGCCCGCCGACGCCGGCCTGCTGCGTGAGGACCTCGCCCGCCTGCTCGAGCCCGTCACCGGCGACGCTGCACTGCGCTGCTACGTCACCGCCTCGGGCACGCGGGTCGCGACGCTCTCACCGCAGCCCCAGCGGGCGCCGCTGCGCCACCTCGTGCCGCAGTACGCCCCGTGGGTCGTGCCGCCCGAGGCCTACGCCCCGGCGGGGGCCAAGACGATGTCCTACGGCCCGAACATGACCGCGACGCGCGCGGCGCAGCGCGCCGGTGGTGACGACGCGCTGCTCGTCTCCGGAGACGGCGCCGTCCTCGAGGGCCCGACGTTCTGCGTCATGTGGGTCATCGACGGCGTGCTCTGCGGCGTGTCCCCCGAGCGAGGCATCGTCGACTCGATCAGCCGACGGTCCCTACTCGACCTCGCCCGCGAGGAGGGGGTGCCAACGCGCGCCGCCGAGATCGACCTCGCCGACCTCGGCACGGTCGACGAGGTGCTCGTCTGCTCCTCGGTACGCCCGGTCACCGCGCTGCGGCAGGTCGGGGAGCACCGTTTCGACGGGCCGACACCGATCGCCGACGCGCTCGCCCGCGCGCTCGAGGACGCCCGGCGCGGACGTCGTTGAGGGCGTCGGTCCCTGCGGCTCGCTCCGGCTGGGCACTGGCGAGTGGCGCCGACGCGGTGTCTGCGCGAGGATGAGGCCGACCCGCGGCGGCGCGACCCGCGACCTGCCGCCCGCCGGGTCCGCCGAGAAGCCCCGAGGAGGAAGCTATGTCGTCCGTTCCTGCCGCCGTCTCCCGCCCGGTGCTCGCCGACCGGCTCGCCGGCACGTGGCTGCGTGACATCGCCGCCGTCGGCGCCGGCGTGCTCGTCACCGCCGCCGCCGCTCAGGTCGTCGTGCCGCTGCCGTTCTCCCCGGTGCCGCTGTCGGGACAGACCTTCGCGGTGCTCCTCGTCGCCGCGGCGCTCGGGCCGGCCCGGGCCGTCGCCGCGATGGGCCTCTACCTCCTCCTCGGTGGGATCGGCCTGCCGTTCTACGCCGACGCCGCCTCGGGCTGGCAGCACCTCGCCGGGGCCTCCGGCGGCTACCTCCTCGGCTTCGTCGCCGCAGCGGTCGTCGTCGGTGCGCTCGCCCGGCGCGGCGCCGACCGCCGGCCGGTCACGATGGCCGCGGCCTTCCTCGCCGGCAGCGCGGTCATCTACCTCTTCGGCGCGACGGTCCTCGCGCTCGTCACCGGCATGGGCGCTGGTGAGGCCGTGCTCCGCGGCGTCGCCCCCTACCTCGTCGGCGACGTCCTCAAGGCGGCCCTGGCGGCCGCGCTCCTGCCGGGCGCCTGGTACCTCCTCGGCCGCGACGAGACGCGGGCCTGAGCGGAGCCGCCCCCGCCTCAGGCGCCACCGTCGGCCTGCGCGCGGGCCTCGCGCGCACGGAATCGCCGGATGCTCTTGAGGTCGGGGTCGGCGCGGTCGCGCTTGAGCTCGGAGAAGTTCTCGTAGCGGGTGAGCCACACGACGTGGCGCAGGAGCTCGACGGCGTCGGCGTCGCTGGGCAGCTCGGAGACCACCGGCCCGAAGATCGCCGGACCCTGCCCGTCGTCGAGCACGATCGTCGGCACGCCGAAGCTGCCGGTGCCCTCGACGAGGGCCTTGTGCTGGGCGACGACGCGGTCCCAGGTGGCGGGATCGCCGACGGCCTCCTCGTGGAGGGCGGGCTCGAGGCCGGCTCCGGCGAGCGCGGTCGTGATGACCTCGGGGTCGTGGACGCGCGCCCCGCGCTCGTGGACGGCCTCGCCGAGGGTGGCGTAGAAGCCTCCGATCGCGGCCGGGCCGTGGCGCTCGTCGGCGAGCAGCGCGGTGCGCAGCGCCGCCGAGCTGCGCGGCAGGCGGTCGTCCTGCCCGTCGTTGGCGAGCTCGAGGCTGAACAGCCCCCAGGACGCGGTGACCTCGCCGAGGCCCTCGAGCTGGCGGATCCAGCGCGAGGTCTGGTAGCACCACGGGCAGATCGGGTCGAAGAAGAAGCGGATGTGCTCTGCGCTCACGGGTGAGATCCTCCAAGGTGGCAGTGGGCCACGGCAGCCTGCCCACTGGCTCGGAGCCGCACGCGCGCGGCCGCAGCGAAAGGAACCCACGGTGACCGACCACGAGCACGAGGTACCCGCCATGCCCATCAGCGACCGGGAGGTCCCGGCTCCACCGAGCACCGATCCCAACCACGACGCGATCGACGCCGCCGGCCTCGACCCGGCGAACGCCTCGTGGCTGCGCGGCCTCGTGGACATCGTCGAGCCGCGGCTCGACGCGGTGCGCGGCGACTGGCGCGAGGCCGCCGACCCCGTCGTGGCCCGGGCCTGCGCCTTCGGGCTGCTGCTCGCCACGGTCGCCCAGCGCTACCCGGCCTCTCGCGAGGTGCTCGCCCGTGTCGCCGAGGTCCACCCCTCCTACGGTCCGCTGCCGCCCGGCCACCGCCTCGAGACGCTCGAGCGCATCGCCGGCGACGGTGAGCTCACCGTCGCGTGGGTCGGCCCGGTGCTCGACGTCGCCGAGGCCGACGCCCTCGCGCCGCTGCGGCAGTAGCCGGGGCGCTCAGGAAGCTGGTGCGGGCGGACCGAACGCCGGTTCCGGCTGGCCCCGTCCGTCGGTGGCGTCGAAGCGCTGCCGGAGGATCCGCGCCCCCCGCGCGAGGCTCGCGGCGATCGGCACGGCGAGGAACGCGCCGAGGATGCCGAGGAGCACCCCCCCGGCGGTCAGCGAGACGATGACCGCGAGGGGGTGCAGCTGCGTGGCCTTGCCGAGGACGACCGGCGCGAGGACGTTGGACTCGAGCTGCTGCACGGCGAGGACGACGGCCAGCGCCCCGAGGGCGATGGCGACGCCCTGCGTCGCGAGCGCGACGAGCACGGCGACGGCGCCGGAGACGAAGGCCCCGACGATGGGGAAGAGCCCGCCGAAGAAGACGAGGACCGCGAGCGGCAGGGCGAGTGGCACCCCGAGCAGGTAGAGCCCCAGGCCGATGAAGATCGCGTCGACGAGGGCGACGAGCAGCTGCCCGCGGAAGTATCCGCCGAGGGTCGTCCACGTCGCCGTGCCGATCTCCCCGGCGGTGTCCCGTGCCTCGCGGGGGAAGAGCCGCAGCGCCCAGCCGGCGATCCGGCGACCGTCCTTGAGGTAGAAGAAGAGACCGACGAGCCCGAAGAGCAGCCCCGCGATGCCCTCGGCCAGCGTCGAGGCGATCGCCACCCCCTCACGCTGGAGGAACGACACCGCCTGCTCCTGGGCAAGCGCGAGGAGCTCGGCGACGTCGGTGCCCTCCTCGATGAACGGCAGGCCCTCGTCGAGGAGCTCCTCGAGCTGGTCGATGCCCGACTCGACCTCCTCGACGATGCCGGGCGCCTCCGCGGCGATCTGTGGGGCGAGGAGGCCCGCGCCGCCGAGGACGACGAGGAGGAAGGCGAGGATCGTGAGCAGCGAGGCCAGCGCCGGCGGCACGCGGCGGCGTGTCAGCCAGTCGCTCGCGGGACTCAGCAGCGCGGCGGGGAAGAGCGCGAGGATGAGCGGGACGGCGACGATCGACAGCTCGCTGAGCACGACGTAGAGCAGCGCGCCCACGCCGACGATGCCGAGCAGGGCCCACGCCCTGCCCCCGAGGCGCACGAAGCGCGCCTCCCACCAGCGCCGGGCCGTGGGCTGCGGCGCGGTCGACGGTCGGCGTGATGGGGCCGCCGGGTCGCCGGCCGGGCCGGCGGTTCCCGGGCGCCTGCGCGCCCGCCTCATCGCGGCCACCTCCCTCGCTCGCCCGTCGGTCGTCACGCTACTGCCTCGCCTGCGGCCCTGTCACTGCCCAGTCGTTGGCGGCGGTCACCCCGAGAGGTGGGCGGCGAGGGCGTCCCGCAGTGGGCCGATGTCGCGGGCGTCGGCCTGCTCGCGGATCGAGTGCATCGACAGGATCGGCGCGCCGACGTCGACGGTGGGCAGCCCGAGCCGCGTCGCGGTGAGCGGGCCGATCGTCGAGCCGCAGGGCAGGTCGGCGCGTGAGACGAAGTGCTGCGCCCGCACACCGGCTTCGGCGCACGCCGCGAGGAAGCCCGCCGCGCTGGCGGCGTCGGTGGCGTAGGCCTGGTTGGCATTGCTCTTGATGACCGGCCCCCCGCCGAGGGTCGGCTGATGGGAGGGCTCGTGGCGGTCGGCGTAGTTGGGGTGCACCGCGTGCGCGGTGTCGCAGGAGACGAGCAGCGACCGGCGCACCGCGCGGGCGCGCTCCTCCCGGTCGCCGCCGGTCGCCGCGACGAGGCGGTCGAGGACGTCGTCGAGGAACGAGCCCGCCGCGCCCTCCGCGGTGCCGCTGCCGACCTCCTCGTGGTCGTTGGCGACGAGGACCGCGGTGGCCGCGCCGTCCTCGGCGGCGAGGAGGGCGTGCAGGCCGGCGTGGCAGGAGGAGAGGTTGTCGAGGCGCGCGGCGCGCACCGCCGATCCCGCCAGGCTCGCCGGCTGGGCGTCGGCGAGGACGAGGTCGTGGGTGAGGACGGCGTCGGGGTCGCAGCCCGCGCTCGCGGCGACGGCCTCGAGCAAGGATGGCCCGCCGTCGTCCTCGAGGCCGGCGACCGGCACGAGGTGGCGCTGCGGGTCGGGCTTGAGACCCTCGGTGCGCACGCTGCGGTCGAGGTGGATCGCGAGCGAGGGGATGCGCAGTGGCCCGCCGTCGACGAGGACGCGACGGCTCTCGAGTGGGGCGCCGGGGGCCGCCGGTCGCAGGAGCAGGCGTCCGGCGACGTCGAGGTCGCGGTCGAACCACGTGTGGTAGAGCACGCCGCCGTAGGGCTCGACCCCCGCGAGGCGGTAGCCGTGCCGACGCACGTCGAAGGTCGGGCGCAGCCGGAACGTCGGCGAGTCGGTGTGGGCGCCGACGAGGCGCAGGCCCGCCTCGGCCGGGGCGGCCCGCCCGACGCGGAAGGCGATGAGCGAGCCGCCGTCGCGGACGACGTAGCGGCGGTCGCCCGGCGCGAGCGCCCAGGCGTCCTCCTCGGCGATGGGGCGGTAGCCCGCGGCGTCGAGGCGGCGGGTCATCTCCGCGACGACGTGGAACGGCGATGGGCCGGCGTCGACGAACGCGCAGAGGTCCTCGGCGAGGTCGGCGTCGGTGCGGAGTCGAGCGGGCGTCGTGGGCTCGGTGGGGCGCGTCATGGCGCAGGAGTCTACGAGGCCGGCCCGACCCGAGGGATCGTGCGGAGCGTAGGTCGTGGCTCACCTTGCGTCGACAAGCATGGGTGGGCGAGGCGAGGTGGGGCACTCTCGAGGGGCCGGATGGCCCTCGCCGGCGCGCTGGGGCTGTACTAGATCTCCCTTGGGGAACGATCATCCCCTCGGCGAGGTGCGCACCAGATCCACGCACCTCCCCGAGCGTTGACGCCGACATGGTGCAGACGAGCCGGAACGGCAGGGGCAACGTCGCCAGCGATGCCGTGGGCACCTGGCGGAGGCCCTGCCGCGAGGGCGCGGCAGCGAGGGGGCGAGGGCATGCCTCTCGGAGCGCGAGTCGAGGCGACGGCGACGTCCCGTCGCGTCGCGCTGCCGCGGGCCCGGGCCCCCGACCTCCCTCGATCCCCATCGCCGTCGATGACCCGCGCCCATCTCACGCAGGAGGAGAGACGACCATGATGCGAACGAGAGCTCTGCTGGTCACCGTCGTCGCGCTGCTCGCCGCGCTGACGCTCCTCGTCGCCGGCTGCGAGGCCGAGGACGAGCCGGCGGTCGCCGACGAGGTCGGCCTGTCGATGGGCGCGGGGTCGCCGGGCGGCACCTACTTCCCGCTGGCGGTCGCCATGGCCGACACCTGGCGTGCGATCGTCGACGTCGACGTGAGCACGCAGCCCACCGCCGGCTCGATCCAGAACCTCCAGTTCCTCGGCGGTGGGGCGATCGACGTCGCGATCGCCTTCAACGACGTCGGGGTGGCGGCCTACGAGGGCGTCGGCGTCTTCGGCGGTGAGCCGGTCGCCCTCGAATCGGTCGGCAACGTCTACCCGGAGGTCGTGCAGGTCGTCGCGCGCGCCGACGCCGACCTCGAGACCGTCGGCGACCTCGCCGGTGCGCGGGTCTCGCTCGGCCCCGAGGAGAGCACCACCGCGCTCACCGCGCGGTCGCTGCTCGACCACGCCGGCCTCGACGCCGACACCGACCTCGACGCGGTCGCGCTGCCCTTCGAGGAGGCGGCGGCCTCCCTCGAGGCGGGCGAGCTCGACGCGGCGTTCGCGGTCGGCCCGCTCGAGTCCCCGGCGATCGAGGATCTCGCCACGAGCGTCGACATCACGCTCCTCGGCGTGGACCCCGACGTCCAGGAGGCGGTCATCGCCGAGAGCCCGAGCCTGTCGCCGCACTTCGTGCCGCCGTTCACCTACACCGGCCAGGAGGAGGACGCCGAGACCCTGACGTACTGGGCGACGATCTATGTCCTCGAGGGCTTCGACGACGATGTCGCCTACGAGCTCACCCGTGGCATCTTCGAGGGGGAGGACCTCATCGCCGACATCGTGCCGGTCGGCGACGAGCTCGACATCCTCAACGCCGCGAAGGGCCTCGGGCCGATCCCGCTCAACGACGGCGCGGAGCGCTACCTCGAGGAGCAGGGCGCCCTCGACGAGGCCGACGCCCTCGAGTAGGACGGCGTGCGCCCGGCCCGCGGCCGGCGGGCAGCGGACCGGGCGCGCTCAGGACGCGCCGGCCTCGGCGCCGCCGAGGCCGGCGAAGGCCTCGTCGAGCAGCGCGCGCTCCTCGAGCTCGTGGATCGTCTGGCTGCCGGTCGCCGGGCTCGGGCTCTCGACGCGTGCAGCGTGGCGCAGGGTGTAGTCCTCGCGCAGCAGCCGGTGCAGCCGCAGGTGCGCGAAGGTCCACGCCCCCATGTTCTCCGGCTCGTCCTGCACCCAGACGACCTCCTCGGCGCGGGGGTGCGCGGCGATCGCCGAGAGGATCTGCTCCTCGGGCCAGGGGTAGAGCTGCTCGACGGCCACGACCGCGGCGGGCGCGCCGCGGCGGTCCCGCTCGGCGCGCAGCGTGTGGACGATCTTGCCCGAGCAGAGCAGGACGCGTCGGGTGCCCGACGGGGCGTCGGCGTCGGGCAGGACCTCGGCGAAGTGGCCCTCCTCGAACGCGCGCGTCGGGCTCGTCGCGGCCCGCGCCCGGAGCATCCCCTTGGGGGTGAGCACGACGAGGGGCTTGCGCACCTCGCGGCGCATCTGCCGCCGCAGGAGGTGGAAGTACTGCGCGGCGGTCGTGGGCTGGGTGACCTGGATGTTGTCGGCGGCCGAGAGCGTGAGGAAGCGCTCGAGCCGCGCCGAGGAGTGCTCGGGTCCCTGCCCCTCGTAGCCGTGGGGCAGGAGCAGGACGAGCCCGGAGGTCTGCTCCCACTTCGCCTCGGCGGCGACGACGAACTGGTCGAGGACGACCTGCGCGCCGTTGACGAAGTCCCCGAACTGCGCCTCCCAGGCGACGAGGGCGTCCTTGCGCACGACCGAGTAGCCGTACTCGAAGCCGACCGCGGCGAACTCCGAGAGCAGCGAGTCGTAGAAGGCGACCGGTGCCTGCTCCTCGTCGATGTTGTCGAGGGGGACCCAGTCGTCCCCGCCGTCGGCGGGCACGAGGTGGGCGTGACGCTGGCTGAACGTGCCCCGGCGGGAGTCCTGACCGGCGAGGCGCACCGGCGTGCCCTCGAGGGCGAGCGAGCCGAGCGCGAGCGCCTCGGCCATCGCCCAGTCGACGGTGTCCTCGCCGAGCATGCCGCGGCGCTTCTCGAGCTGGCGGGCGAGCTTGGGGTGCACCGCGAAGCCGTCGGGCCAGGAGGTGACCGCAGCGGCGATGCGCTCGAGGACCCCGCGGTCGACGCCGGTGGGCACCGCCGGCAGGACGCCGGCGCCGCCGGGCACCCGCAGCTCCTCGGGCAGCTCCGGTGAGGACGCACGGGTCTCGGCGAGCGCGGACTCGAGCTTGCCCCGGAAGGCGTCGAGCGAGGCCTCGGCCTCGTCGACGGTGATGTCGCCGCGGTTGACGAGCTCCTCGGTGTAGATCTTGCGGACGCTGCGCTGCTGCTCGATGGCCTCGTACATCGTCGGCTGGGTGTAGGAGGGGTCGTCGCCCTCGTTGTGGCCGTGCCGGCGGTAGCAGATGAGGTCGACGACGACGTCCTTGGCGAAGCGCTGGCGGAAGGCGAAGGCCAGGCGCATGACCCGGACGCACGCCTCGGGGTCGTCGCCGTTGACGTGGAAGATCGGCGCCTGGACGGTCTTGGCGACGTCGGTGGCGTACTCGCTCGAGCGGCCCTGGTGGGGCGCGGTCGTGAAGCCGAGCTGGTTGTTGATGACGAGGTGGACGGTGCCGCCGGTGCCGTAGCCGTCGAGTTGGCTCATCGCGAAGGTCTCGGCGACGACGCCCTGCCCGGCGAAGGCCGCGTCGCCGTGGACGAGCAGCGGCAGGACCGGCGTGCGCGCGCCGGGCTCGGCGCCCTTGCGGTCGAGCAGCGCCCGGGCCATCCCGACGACGACGGGGTCGACGGCCTCGAGGTGGCTGGGGTTCGACGACATCTCGACGTCGATCGTCGCGCCGGAGGGGGCGTGGTGACGGCCGCGCGCGCCGACGTGGTACTTCACGTCACCCGACCCCTGGACGCTGTCGGGGGCGATGTCGCCCTCGAACTCACGGAAGATCTTGTCGTAGTCCTTGCCGAGGATGTTCGTGAGGACGTTGAGCCGCCCGCGGTGGGCCATGCCCATGACCGCCTCGTCGATCCCGGCGTCGGCGGCGTCGGACAGCAGCGCGTCGAGCATCGGGATCGCCGCCTCGGCGCCCTCGAGGCCGAAGCGCTTGTGCCCGATGTACTTCCTGTGCAGGAAGCGCTCGAAGGCCTCGGCGTCGTTGAGCCGCTCGAGGATGTGGACCTGCTCGTCGTGGGTCAGCCCGGTCTCGACGCCCTCGACGTGTCCCTGGATCCAGACCTTCTCCTCGGGCTCGGCGATGTGCATGTACTCGACGCCGACCGAGCGGCAGTAGGCGTCGCGCAGGGTGCTGATGACCCCCGACAGCGTCATGCGCTCGCTGCCGGCGAGCCCGCCGCTGAGGAACTCGCGGTCGAGGTCCCAGAGGGTGAGCCCGTACGTCGCCGGGTCGAGCTCGGGGTGCAGCTCGGGGAAGGACTCGTAGAGCGGGTTGAGGTTGGCGATGAGGTGCCCGCGCACCCGGTACATGTTGATGAGCCGTCCCACGGCGATCTGCTTGGCCGCGGCGGTGTCGCCCTGTGCGGTGGTGAGCAGGCGCGAGGACTCGTCGGCGTGCCAGCGCACCGGCTCGAAGGGCACGTGCAGGCTCTCGAAGACCTCGTCGTAGAAGCCGCGCTCGCCGGTGAGGAGCTCCTCGACGGCCTTGAGGAAGAGCCCCGACTCCGCGCCCTGGATGACCCGGTGGTCGTACGTCGAGGTCACGGTGATGACCTTGCCGACGCCCATCTCCGCGAGCAGACGCGGATCGGCGGCCTGGTACTCGGCGGGGAAGCCGATCGCGCCCACCCCGAAGATCGCGCTCTGCCCGGGCATGAGCCGCGGCACGCTGCCGACGGTGCCGAGCGTCCCGGGGTTGGTGAGCGTCGCCGTCGTGTCGGCGAAGAGCTCGGCGTCGAGCTCGCCGGCGCCGACCCGGCGCACCGCCTCCTCGTAGGCGCGGTGGAAGGCCGCGAAGTGCTGGCGGGTGACGTCCTTGATGCTCGGCACGAGCAGCGTCCGGGTGCCGTCGTCGCGCGGCACGTCGATGGCGAGGCCGAGGTTGACCCGCTCGGGGCGGTGGACGTAGGGCTTGCCGTCGGCGTCGGTGTGGTACGTGCTCGTGATCGCCGGGACCTCGGCCATGGCCTTGACGAGCGCCCAGCCGATGAGGTGGGTGAAGCTGACCTTGCCGCCACGGGTGCGTCGCAGCTGGTTGTTGATGATGCGGCGGTTGACCTCGAGGAGCTTGGCGGGGATCTCGCGGATCGAGGTCGCCGTGGGGACGCCGAGGCTCGCCTCCATGTTCTCGGCGATCGTCGAGGCGACCCCGCGCAGGCGCCGGGCGCCCTCGGGCGGGCCGCCGGGCGGCGCGGTCGGCTCCGCGCGCGACGGTCCCGCCCCGTTGCCGCCCTCGGCGGGGGGCGCGGCCGGGGCCTCGCGGGCCTCCTCGGGCGGCGGCGCGCTCGGCGTGGCGGCCGGTCCGGTCGCGGGCTCGGAGGCCCCGACACCGGTGCTGCGCCCGTGGGAGCGTGGCGGGCCGGTCTCCCAGGCGGGGCGGTAGTCGCTGAAGAACTCCTGCCAGCTCTCCCCGACCGCGTCGGGGTCGGCGAGGTACTCGCGGTACATCTCGTCGACGAGCCAGGTGTTCGTGCCGAAGCGTCGCTGCTCAGCCATCGCCATCGTCCATCGCTCGTGTGCTGCGGGCCTGCCTCGCGCGGCCCGCGACCCCGATGCTATCGGCCGCGCAGCCCCTGTCCGGGGGCGATCGCGGCGCTCTACCCTGGCGCGATCGACCGCCCCGAGGAGTGGAGGAGCGATGGCCACCGAGCGTCTCGAGTTCGACGGTGCGATGGGCGCGCGACTGTCGGGGGTGCTGCACGTGCCCGACGGCGAGGCGCTGGGCAGCGTCCTGCTCGCGCACTGCTTCACGTGCTCGAAGGACCTCCACACGATGACACGGCTCGCCTCGGGGCTCGCCGAGGCCGGCTACGCCGTCCTGCGCTTCGACTTCACCGGGCTCGGGGAGTCGGGCGGGGAGTTCGTCGACACGACGGTGTCGACGAACGTCGCCGACCTGCGCCGCGCCGCGCTCGCGCTCATCGAGCGCGGCCTCGGGCCGTGCGCGATGGTCGGCCACAGCCTCGGCGGCGCGGCGACGCTGCTCGCCGCCGGCGACCTACACACCGTGCGCTCGCTCGTCGTGCTCGGCGCGCCGCTCGCCCCGGCGCACGTGCGCCGCCTGCTCGCCGACGCCGCGCCGGCCATCGAGCGCGAGGGCCAGGCCACCGTCGAGATCGGCGGGCGGCCCTTCCCGATCGCGCAGTCCTTCCTCGACGACCTCGACCGCCACCCCGCCGGCGAGCACCTCGCCGAGCTCGGCCGTCCGCTGCTCGTCGTCCACGCCGTCGACGACGCCGTCGTGAGGGTCGCCGAGGGCGAGGCCATCTTCGCTGCGGCCGCCCAGCCCAAGGGCTTCGTCCCGCTGCTCGACGCCGACCACCTCCTGTCCTCGCGCGCGGCGGCCGACGCCGCGCTGGCGGCGATCACGACGTGGTTCGACCAGACCCTGTGAGCGACGGGCCCGAGCCCGCGCGCGTGGACGTCGGCGTCGGCCCGCACCCCGGGCCGTGGCCCTCCGACCCGCGCTACGACCCCGAGCTGCTCGCCGCCGGGGACCGCCGCAACGTCGCCGACCGCTACCGCTACTGGACCGTCGAGGCGATCGCCGCCGACCTCGCCTCCCGGGCCCGCCCGGTGCACGTCGCCGTGGAGAACCTCCAGCACGACTTCAACATCGGCTCGATCGTGCGCACCGCCAACGCCTTCGGCGCCGCTGGCGTGCACATCGTCGGCCGTCGGCGCTGGAACCGTCGCGGGGCGATGCGGACCGAGGCCTACCTCGCGGTCCACCACCACGACGACCTGCCCGCGCTCGCCTCGTGGGCAGGGCACGGCGGTCTGCCGATCGTCGGCGTCGACAACCTCCCGGGCGCGGTCGACCTGCGCGACGTCGGGCTGCCGGCCGCGGTCGTCCTCCTCCTCGGCCAGGAGGGCCCGGGGCTGTCGGAGGCCGCCCGCGAGGCCGTCGACGCCGTCGCGGCGATCCCGCAGGTCGGCTCGACGCGCTCGATCAACGCCGGGGCGGCCGCGGCCATCGCCCTGTGGGAGTGGGTGCGCCGCCACGACCCCCGCTGAGGTCAGTGCCCGGTGGCGCCGCCGAGGACCTCCGCGGGGTCGAGGCGCCCGCCCGCCTCGGTGAACTCCCGGGCGGCGTCGGCGCGCAGCTCGGCGTCGGCGAGGACGTCCGCGGCGGTGAGGGCGAGGCCGATCGCCCCGTCGATCGTGCCCTCGTCGGCGCGGGGCGAGGCCGCCCACTCGGCGAACTCCGGCGCGTGGATGGTCACCTCCGGCGGGGCGATCGCGAGGGTGGGGTGGATCGCGGGGACCCGCACGCTGACGTTGCCGAGGTCGGTCGAGCCGGTGAACTCCGGCGGCACGACGCCTGCCGGCAGCGCCCGGCGGCCACGACGGGCGACGTTCTCGGCGTAGCGGGCGGCGAGCGCGCTGTTGTTGCGCACCGGCAGGTAGACCGGGCACGGCTCCCAGTCGGTCTCGAGCTGGGTGCCGGTGGCGAGCGCGGCGGCCTCGAAGACCTCCCGCGCCCGACCGCTGAGCTCGGCGAGGGCCGCAGGCTCGGCCGAGCGCAGGTAGAACTGCGCGCTCGCCCGGTCGGGGACGATGTTCGGCCGGCTGCCGCCGTCGGTGATGATCCCGTGCAGCCGGTCGCTGGAGAGCATGTGCTGACGCATGGCCGCGATGCCCTGGTAGGCGGCCACGACGGCGTCGAGGGCGTTGCGCCCGAGGTAGGGCATCGCCGCGGCATGGGCCGCGCGGCCGTGGTAGGTCACGCCGACCTGCTGCACGCCGAGCCAGGTGTGCTCGGCGACGTCGAAGCCCGCCGGGTGGAGCATGATCGCGGCGTCGATCCCGTCGAAGCCGCCCTCCCGGGCGATGAGCTCCTTGCCGCCCCCGCCCTCCTCGGCGGGGCAGCCGATGAGCTCGACGGCGCCGCCGAGCTCGTCGATGGCCTCGGCGACGGCGAGGTAGGCGCCGACCGCGGTGGCGCAGATGACGTTGTGCCCGCAGGCGTGGCCGATGCCCGGCAGCGCGTCGTACTCCGCGAGGATCGCCACGCGCGGACGTCCCTGCCCGGCGACGGCCCGCAGCGCGGTCGGCAGGCCGTACGCGCCGATCTCCGGCGCGTGGCCGGCGGCCTCGAGCACCCGCGCGACGGTCGCGACCGCGGCGTGCTCGCGGAAGCCGAGCTCGGGGTTGGCGTGGATCTCGTGCGACAGCGCGACGAGGTCGCCGGCGCGGTCGGTCACCGCGGCACTGATCCGCTCGACGAGCTCGGCGGGCGCGCCCGCGTGGTCGGAGTGCTCGGGCTCGGCGTCGGCGAGGTCGTGCTCGAGTCGGGCGAAGCGCGCCGCGACCATCCCCGGGTAGGGCGTCGTCGGCGGGTCGTACGGGCTGCGGGGCGAGGAGGTGTCCATGGCGGGGGACGCTACCCCCTCGATCCGGTCCATGCGCCCGGCGAGGGGCCTCAGCCCACGGCCCACCCGACCCCGGCGGCCGCCGACAGCAGCGCCACCGCCCGCAGGGGGAACTGCACGGCACGTGCCGCCCGCGGGTCGAAGCGGGCCAGGGCCGCCCGGTGCGCCGCGGCGATCGTCACGAGGTGCCCGGCGAGCAGGACCGCCGCCGCGAGCGCACCGGCCGTGGCGGTGGGCACGCCGAGCGCGGGCAGGAGCACGGCGAGGTGCGCCGCGAGGGCCCAGCCGGCGACGCCCGGCAGCGCTGCCGGCAGCAGGTAGGGCCGGATCGCCGCGAGGCGCAGCAGCGCCGCGCTCGCGAGCAGCGCCACGACGAGCGCGCTGCCGGCGGCGAGGGGCCCGCGCGCGGCGGCGAGCCCCGCCAGGGGCGCGAGCGCGACGATCGCGGGGGCGAGGGCCGCCGCGGCGAGCGCGAGGGTGCCCCTCGCGGGCGCCTCGGCGGTGAGCGCGGCGGCGGGGCTGCGCCACGCCCACCCCTCGCCATCCCGGGCCAGCGGTGCGAGGCGCGCGACGACCGTCGACAGCGCCGTCACCGGGTCGGCGTGCTGCAGCGCCTGCCGGCCCGCGAGGCGCCCCAGCGCCGTCGTCGCCGCGAGCCAGGCCGCGAGCAGCCCCGTCGCGGCGCCCGCCGAGATGGCTCCGGGCGCGGCTGCCGCGACGACCCAGAGCAGGGCGAGCAGGGCCAGGGCGACGGCGGCCGGCCACACCCCGAGCGCGGCGAGGCGCGCGGGCACCGGCCGGTCACGGGCGAGCAGGCCGGGAGGGCCCAGACGGTCCCACCCCCGGCCGGTGACCGCGGTGAGCGCGAGCGCGGCCAGCCACCCTGAGGCGGCCGCGTGCTGCAGCGCCCCAGCCGGTGCCCCGCCCAGCGCGGCCAGCGCCCCGCCGACGAGCGCCGCGGCGAGCAGCAGGGGCACCGCGGCGAGGGCGACGTCGAGCCCGCGCGAGACCCCGGCGGGCCACGCCCGCTGGCGCGCCGGCGGCACGATCCCCTGGCGCGCGGCGGGGCGGGAGGAGCGCCACGCGGCCGACGCGGCGAGCGTGGCGGCGGCCAGCGTCGCCGCGAGTGCTCCGGGCGTCATCGGCGCTGGGCTCCCTCCTCGCGCGCCGCCTTCGGCGCGGCGCGGCTCGCGCGGCCTGGCGCCGCCCGGCGCAGCCCGGCGCAGGCGGCGCGCCTCGGTGGCGGGCGACTCCCACCGCCCCGGGCCTCTAGGCTAGGAGCGCGACGCGCCCCGGCCGGGCGCCGACCCGGGCGCGGTGCCGGGCGCCCCCGCGGTCGGTACCGTCGACGTCGACGCGCTGACGAGGCCGCAAGGCCCGGACAGGAGCCGTGAGGATGAGCCCCTGGGACATCGCCTCCCGCTGGATCAACGCCATCCTGCTCGTCATCGTCGGCTTCATCGGCTTCGACACGCTCTTCTACCTCCTCGAGGCCAACGAGGCCAACGTCATCGTCGCCTTCGCCGGGGCGGGCGCGGGGTTCTTCCTCGCCCCCTTCCAGGGGATGTTCGACGACCAGGACACGCTGCTGACCGCCCTCATCGCCGTGCTCGGCTACGCCCTGCTCGCCGGCATCGCCCTCGCCGTGGCCCGCGCGGTGCAGGCGAGCGTGCGCCGCAGGGCGCTGCGGGCGGGCCAGCGCGTCGACTGGGAGCACCCCCAGGCCCCGCCGCCGCCGGCGCCCCCGCCTCCGCGGCGCACCTTCCTGCCCCGTGGCGCCGAGCTCACCGAGCCGGAGTCCGGCGTCGTGCGCCCGTCGGAGTCGACCGGGGAGCCCGGTGGGCACGCCCCGGTCGACGACACCGAGCGTCTCGCCGACCGCGAGGAGGCCCCGCCGGCGCACGACGAGGACGCGACGCGCCCCGTCGACCGAGGCCGCCAGTCCGGCTCCTAGTGCTCCGTTACTGAAGTTGCTTGCCTGTTCGGTGGTGAGGGTGGACACTGTCGGGCATGGCCAACCATGTGAAGGTGCTGGACATCTCCGAGGAGGATCGTGAGGTCCTGCGGTCCCGCGTGGCGGCACGGACGATTTCGGTGCGCGACCAGCAACGCGCGCGGATCGTGCTGCTGGCGGGTGAGGGGCTGCCGGCAGTCGAGATCGCCTCGCGGGTGGGGTGCTCGCGTCCCACGGTGACGCTGTGGCGCGACCGCTACGCCACCGCGGGGCTCGACGGGCTCGGTGACGCGCCTCGGTCGGGGGCGCCCCCCAAGCTGACCCAAGCGCGCACCGACGAGATCCTGGCGGCCACGCTGGCGCCGCCGCCGGAGCATCTTGGGGTGACGCACTGGTCGTCGCGGCTGCTGGCCAAGCATCTCGGCGATGTGTCGCATGTGACCGTCACCCGGTTGTGGAAGACCTGGCAGCTGCAGCCGTGGAGGACCGAGACGTTCAAGTTCTCCACCGACCCCGAGCTGGTGGCCAAGGTCACCGACATCGTCGGGCTCTACCTGCACCCGCCCGAGGGCGCCGTCGTGCTCTGCGTCGACGAGAAAAGCCAGATCCAGGCGCCCGAGCGCTCCCAGCCGATCCTGCCGCTCAAGCAAGGCCAGGCCGAGAAGCAGTCACACGACTACCGTCGGCACGGCACCACCACCCTGTTCGCCGCCCTCGAGGTCGCCACCGGCAAGGTCACCGACGCCTGCTACCCCCGCCACCGCGGCGTGGAGTTCCTCAAGTTCCTCAAGCAGGTCGCCAAGGCCTACCCCCGCCGGCAGCTGCATCTGGTCGTCGACAACTACTCCGCCCACAACCACGCCGAGGTCAAAGCCTGGCTGGCCCGAAACCCGCGCGTGCAGCTGCACTTCACCCCGACGCACTCCTCCTGGATGAATCTCGTCGAGTCGTTCTTCTCCATCATCACCCGCCAGGCGATCCGCCGGGCCTCGTTCACCTCCGTGCGCGAGGTCACCGACGCCATCCGCCGCTTCATCGACAGCTGGAACGACCGCTGCGTCCCCTTCACCTGGACCAAGACCACCGAGGAGATCCTCGCCGTCGCCAACCGGCAAGCCGACTCCGTAACGGAGCACTAGGCTCGGCAGTCAGGTATGGCGGGAGGCGCACGTCCCGTCGGTCACCGTCGCGCCCGTCGTGGACCGCGCGGCGACGAGGGTCGCCGCGCTCACTACCCTGTGGGTATGAGTGACGCCCTGCGCTGGCTGACCGACGACCTGCCCGAGCTCCGCGACCCGGTGCTCCTCATCGCCCTCGACGGCTTCGTCGACGCCGGGGAGGTCGGGGAGAGCGCCGCGCTCTTCCTGCGCCACCGCTGGCTCGCCGAGCGCGTCGCCGAGCTCGACGGCGACACCTACCTCGACTACCGCGCACGACGCCCCACCGCCGTCGTCGACGCCGGCGTCGTCAACCGGGTCGAGTGGCCGCGCATCGAGCTCTCCGCCGCGCGGCTCGACGGCCCGCGCGACGCAGTGCTGCTCATCGGGCCCGAGCCGGACATGCGCTGGCGACAGCTCGTCGACGACGTCGCCGAGGCCTGCCGCCGCCTCGGCGTGCGCCGGGCGGTGACCCTCGGCGCCTACCCGGCCGCCGCGCCGCACACCCGGCCGGTGACGATCTCCTACGCCGGCAACGCCGCCGACGACGGGGCGGGCGCGTTCGAGGCCACCGCGGTCGGGGGCTACAGCGGGCCGGTGGGTGCGGCCACGGCGCTGCAGGCCGAGCTCGCCGTCCACGGGGTGGCCGTGCTGGGGCTGTTCGCCGAGGTGCCGCACTACATCGCCGCCTCGCCCTACCCGCCCGGGTCGCTGGCGATGGTGCGGGCCGTGGCCGACCTCCTCGAGGTCGACCTCGACACCGACGAGCTCGAGACCGCCGCGCGCCTGCACGCCGAGCGGGTCGACGAGGCGATCAGCGAGCACGACGAGGCCGCGGAGATGGTCGCCGGGCTCGAGCAGCTCCGCGACGAGGGCGGGGCCGAGCCCGACCTGCCCTCAGGCGACGACCTCGCCGACGAGATCGAGCGCTTCCTCGGCGCCGAGGAGTGAGCCCGCTCAGCCCTCGCGGCCCGGCGTGGCCTCGAGGTTGGCGAGCTTGACCTTGCCGTGGGCCACGAGCGCGCCCTGCCCGTCGGTGATGCGCACCTCCCACAGCTGCAGGCGTCGTCCGCGCTGCAGGGGCGTGGCCTCCGCCGAGAGGTGCCCGTCGACGACGGCGCGCAGGAAGTCGGTGTGGTTCGACACCCCGACCGCGACGCCGGAGCCGTCGAGCCAGACGTTCGCGCCGACGCTCGCGGTGAGCTCGGCGAGGGTGGCGAAGACCCCTCCGTGGACGGTGCCGCCGGGTTGGTGATGCTGCGGGGTGACGCTGAGCTCGGCGACGACGCGGTCGGCCTCGGCGAGGACGGTGCGGGTGCCCATCGACTCGTCGAAGGGGCTCCTCCAGGTGGGCATGGCGCGGCG
Source organism: Egibacter sp. (assembly GCA_003553795.1). Lineage (GTDB taxonomy): Bacteria > Actinomycetota > Nitriliruptoria > Euzebyales > Egibacteraceae > T1Sed10-49. The sequence goes on from PWFH01000223.1 coordinate 18,282, forward strand.
CTCCTCGATCGGGTTGCCGGCGCAGCCTACGCGGGGAAGGCTCGGGGGCGGCCCTGGCGTTGCATGGGAGGGGGCCCGCGGGTCCCGCACCGCACCTGCGTGAAGGACCGATTGCCCGACCGAGGAGAGCCCACGGACCGCGTGGGCCCGGACGCAGCGAGGATGACACCCCGAGATGAGCGCCATCGACACCGCCACGACCGCCTCCTTCGAGACCGCCGTGCTCGAGCGCAGCCGGCGCCAGCCCGTCGTCGTCGACTTCTGGGCCCCGTGGTGCGGCCCCTGCCACCAGCTCTCCCCGCTGCTCGAGCGCGTCGCCGGGCGCCACGCCGGCAAGGTCTCCGTCGTCAAGGTCAACGTCGACGAGGAGCCCGAGCTCGCCACGCGCTACCGGGTGCAGGGCATCCCCGCGGTCAAGGGCTTCGTCGACGGCGAGGTCGCCCAGGAGTTCACCGGCGTCAAGCCCGAGCCGGCGATCGAGGACTTCTTCGCCGCGCTGCTGCCCAGCGAGGCCGACCGCCTCGTCGACGAGGCCGCCGTCTCGGGTGACCCCGAGCCCCTGCTGCGCAAGGCCCTCGAGGTCGAGCCGGCCCACGGCCGGGCGCTCGCGGTGCTCGCCGAGCGGCTCAGCGACCGTGGCGAGCACGAGGAGGCCGCGAGGCTCCTCGAGCGCGCTCCCGGCGACCCGCAGGTCGCCCAGGTGCGCTCACGGCTCGCGCTCGCGGGCGCGCGCACCGACGCCGACGGGCTCGCCGAGCTCGCCGCCGCGGCGCAGGCCGGCGATGCCGGCGCGCGCCTGAGGCTCGGGCGCGCCCTCGCCGCGGAGGGCTCCCACGAGCGCGCGATCGACGAGCTGCTCGCCGCCGTGGCCGACGCCGAGGTGCGCGACGACGCCCGCAAGGCGCTCCTCGAGGTCTTCGACGTCCTCGGCGGTGACCACGAGCTCGTGCGCCGCGCCCGGCCGCGTCTGGCCTCGGCGCTCTACGCGTAGGCCTGCGTGGGTAGCCTCACCCTCCCCGACGTCATGAGGAGTCGTGAGCCGATGACCGATCCGACGAGCGCAGGGCAGCCTGACGAGGCGCAGGGCGAGGAGGCCGCCTCAGGCGGGGCGGTCGAGATCGTCAGCGACGGCGGGTCGACCGAGGGCCGCACGGCGGTGACCGACCCGACCAAGCTCATGCGCATCGCGATCATGCTGCGGGAGATGCAGGAGGAGGTCCGCCGCGCCGACCCCGACGAGAGCGGGCGCCAGCGCCTCAAGGACGTCCAGCAGCGGGCCTTCAGCGAGATGCGCAGCGTGCTGTCGGAGGACCTCCAGGGCGAGCTCGACAACCTCGTCATCGGCTTCGACGACGCGGTGCCGACCGAGTCGGAGGTGCGCATCGCCCAGGCTCAGCTCATCGGCTGGCTCGAGGGGCTCTTCCAGGGCATCCAGGCCGCGGTCTTCAACCAGCAGCTGCAGGCGCGTCAGCAGCTCGAGCAGATGCGTGGACGCGGCCTGCCGCCGGGGGCGCAGCAGCCCCAGGGCGAGGGGCAGCGCCGCGGCACCGGCCAGTACCTCTGAGCCGGGCCGGGCTCAGGACAGCAGCGCGCGGGCCTGCGACTGCACCTCGGCCAGGCGCGCGCGGGCCTCGTCGCTCAAGCCGAGCCGCTCGCCGGGGATGACGACGAAGAGCGCATCGGCGTCGGCGAGCACGGTCCCGTCGCCGTCGCGCAGCGTCGCCGAGGTCGCGATCTTGCGCCCCTGCTCGCTGTCGATCCCCGCCTCGACGCCGAGCGGGGTCTCGAGGGGCACCGCGGCGTGGTAGCGGACCCCGAGCTCGACGGTCAGCGCCGGCAGCCGCCGCATCGCGAGCAGGTAGCCCATGACGTCGTCGAAGACCGCGGCGACGATCCCGCCGTGGGTGCGCCCCGGGGGGCCCTCGAAGCCGCGCTCGAGGGTGAGCGTCGCCGCCGCGCCGTCGCCGTCGCGGCGCACGTCGAGCGCGACGCCGTGGGGGTTGGCCGGGCCCGAGACGACGCAGTCGGGGTTGTGCGAGAGCCGCGCGCCGTTCTCGGGTGGGGTGGCGAGGGCCTCGGCGAGGAGGTCGCGCTCCCGCGCCCCACCGGTCTCGAGCCGCGCGCGGAGCTGCCCGGCGAGCTCGGCGATCTCGTCGAGCAGGGCCGGGTCGGCGTCGTGGCGCACGAGCGCGTGGCCGAGATCGCGCAGCGCGCCCGCGGCGCGCTCCCGCCGCCCAGCGGTCACCGGCCCACCCCCGGCAGCACCCCGCGCGCGGCCGAGGTGGCCTTGCCGAGGGCCGAGCCCGGGCGCCGCCAGCGGAGGTAGAGCAGCCAGCCGGTCACGGCCACGGCGCCGAGCGCCCCGGCGCCGGCGAGGACCTCGCCGGATGGCCGTGGGACCGTCGCCAGCCGTGAGCGCAGCGCCACCGGGCGGGTGAAGTCGCGCACCTCCCAGCCGCGCTCGAGCGCGACGGCGCGCAGCTCCCGGTCGGGGTTGACCGCCACGGGGTGGCCGACGGCCTCGAGCATCGGCACGTCGGTGACCGAGTCGGAGTAGGCGTAGCTCGCCGCGAGGTCGATGCCGACGGCAGCCGCCTCGGCGGTGATCGCCTCGGCCTTGCCCTCGGCGTAGGCGTAGAACTCGAGCTCGCCGGCGTAGCGGCCCTCGTCGTCGACGGCCATGCGCGTGGCGATGACGTGCGGCACGCCGAGGTACTCCGCGAGCGGCCGGACGACCTCCTCACCGGCACTGGAGACGAGGTAGAGCCGCCGTCCCGCCCGGCGGTGCTCGGCGAAGAGGTCGAGCGCCTCCTCGTAGATGAGCGGGTCGATGACCTCCTGCATCGTCTCGCGCACGAGGCGCTTGACGCGCTCGGCGTCCCAGCCTCGCGTGAGCTCGAGCAGCGACTCCCGGGAGCGCTCCATCTTCTCCTCGTTGGCCCCGAGGAGCTGGTAGGAGAGCTGGGCGTAGGCGGTCTTGAGCACGACCGAGGGGGTGATGAAGCCCTCGCGGTAGAGCTCACGGCTGAACGCCAGCGTCGAGGACTTCGCCACGACGGTCTTGTCGAGGTCGAAGAACGCGGCGCCGCGGGCGGTCGTCTGCGCAGCCATCTCGCGGGCAAGCCTAGCCGACACCCCCGACGCGCAACCCCATGCCGGAGGCGGCGCTGCGGCGGTCCACAACCCCGGCGCGCGATCCGGCGCTGCGGCTTTCCACAACCCCGGGGCGCGATCCGGCGATCGGCTCCGGTGCCCGCCCTACCGTGCGCGGTGAGCGGAGAGAGGAGCGCGAGGTGGGGCCAGGGGTGGGCGGCAGCGGGGTGGCCGTCGCGCTGCGCCTGGCCGAGCCGACCGCCTCCGAGCTCGCCGGCTACGTCGAGTCCGAGCTCGGCTGGCAGGTCGTCCATCCCGACGGCCCGCCGTCGCCGCTCCTCGTCCTCACCGAGGAGGCCGCGCCGGGCGCCGTCGTCGTGCGCACCGACCCGCCCGACGCCGAGGAGGTCCGGGCGCTGCTCACCGCCGGCGCGCTCGACGTGCTCACCTGGCCGGGCGAGCGCGAGCGCCTCACGGGGCTCGCCGCCCGTGCCGGTGCCAGTGGCGCCGGCAGCGACGACCCGCCGGTGCTGCGCGTGGCCGCGGTCGCCGGCGGGGTCGGGGCCTCGACGACGGCGCTGGCCGCGGCGGGGCTGCTGGCCTGGGCCGGCCTCGACGTCGTGGCCGTCGGCGACGCCGGGCTCACCCGCCTCGCGGGCGTGGCCTGGCGGGGGCCGGGGGCACCCGAGCTCGCGGCGCTCGCTGCGCACGAGGCCGCCGCCGAGCTCGCCGCGCTGGCCCGCCCGGCGCGCGGCCTGCCCGGGTTGCGACTGCTCGGCGGTGGTCCCGTCGTCGACGCGCCCGGCTGGGACGCCGACGCCGTCGTCGTCGATCTCGGGGTGCTCGGCGAGGGGGTCGGCGCGGTCGCCGACGTCCTGCTCGCCCGACCCGACGCCCATCTCGCCGCCGCGGCCGGCCGGTCCGAGCCGGTCCTCCTCGTCGGCGACGGTCCGCTCGACGGCGCCGGCGTCCGCCGCGCGCTCGGCCGCCGGCCCCTGGCCCACCTGCCGTCGTCGGCGCGGGTGGCGCGCGCGGGGCTCGACGGCCGCGTGCCGACGGGGCTGCCCGGCTCCTGGCTGCGCGGGCTCGAGCGGGCGCTGCGCGACGTGGAGGTGGCGCGGCGGTGAGCGCGGGCGAGGCGGTCCCCACCCGTGAGGTGCTGCGCCGCCGCGTCGCCGACGACCCGTCGATCGCCACCGCCGCGCCCGGGCAGCGCCTCGCCGCGGTGCGCGCGGCGGTGGCCCGCGTCGTCCGCGAGGAGGGGCTCCTGCTCCCGGCCGCAGAGCTCGCCGGGGTCGTGCGCGACCTCACCGACGACCTCGCCGGCCTCGGCCCGCTCGAGGCGCTGCTGCGCACGCCGGGGGTCACCGACGTCATGGCCAACGGGCCCCGGGAGGTGTGGGTGGAGCGCCACGGCCGGCTCGAGCGCGTCGACGGCGGCTTCGCCGACGCCGAGGCGCTGCGCAGTGCGGTCGTGAGGGTCATCGGCCCGCTCGGTCTGCGCCTCGACCGCTCCCGACCGCACGTCGACGCCCGCCTGGAGGACGGTTCCCGCCTCCACGCCCTCCTGCCCCCGGTCGCCCCCGACGGGCCGGTCGTGACGATCCGGCGCTTCGCGCCGGTGGCCAAGCGCTGGGACGACCTCGCGGCCGAGGGCGCGGTGCCCGCCGAGGTCGCCGCGCTGCTGCGCGAGGCCGTCGCCGAACGGCGTGCCGTCGTCTGCGCCGGGCGCACCGGGACGGGCAAGACCACGCTCATGGGGCTGCTCCTCGACGAGGTCGGCGCCGAGGAGCGCGTCGTCGTCGCCGAGGAGTCCGCCGAGCTGCGGCCGCGCTGCCCCCACGCGGTGCGCCTCGAGACCCGCCCCGCCAACGCCGAGGGCGCCGGGGAGGTGACCCTGCGCGACCTCGTGCGCCAGGCCCTGCGGATGCGGCCCGACCGCATCGTCGTCGGCGAGGTCCGCGGGGTCGAGATCGTCGACGTCCTCCAGGCGATGGCCACCGGCCACGAGGGCTGCATGACGACGGTCCACGCACGCGCCGCGCAGGAAGCCCTCGTGCGGGTGGAGGGCATGGCGCTGCTCGCCGGCCTGCCGCTGGAGGCCGCCCGCGCCCAGATCGAGGTCTGCCTCGACCTCCTCGTCGTCCTCGGCCGCGACCGCGCGACCGGCCAGCGCGGCGTCGTCGAGGTCGCCGAGGTCGTGCCGCGCGGCGGGGAGGGGCCCCTGCGCTGCGAGACCCGCTGGCGGCGCGAGCGCTGGAGCGGACGGTGAGCGCGCCAGCCGGCGGGCAGGGGCTGCGCGCCGCGGACCTCGTCGGCGTGCGGGCCGCCCTCGCGGCGGGGGCGGGGCCCGCCGCCGCGCTCGCCGAGGGCGGTGAGGGCCCGCTCGCCGAGCCGGCGCGGCGCGCGCGGCTGTCGGGCTCGGTCGCCGAGGTGGCCGAGGCGGTGGCCACGGGCGATCGCGGCGCCGACCTCCTCGTGCGCGCGCTCGCCGTCGCCGAGCGCGCCGGGGTCGGCGGGCGGGCCGCGGTCGCGCAGTCGCTGCGCGCGGTGCGCGACGCCGGCGCCCTCGACCGGCTCCTCGCGGTGCGCACCGCCCAGGCGCGCGTCACCGCGACGGTGCTGTCGGTCATCCCCGTCGTGGCCTGGGTACTCCTCGTCGGCCTCGACGGCGCAGCGCTGCGCTTCTACGCCACCCCGCTCGGCGGGGTGCTCGGCGGGCTCGCGGTGACCCTCGCGCTCGCCGGGCGGCTGTGGTCGCTGCGGCTCGTGCGCCGCGCGGCCGGCGCCGCCGCCCGTGCCGACCCCCTCCATCCGCCCGCGCCCCGGCCCGAGCTCGGCCGCGCGCTCGCTGCAGCAGGCCCACTCGTCGTCACCCTGCTCGCGCTCGGCCAGCCGGGGCTCGCGCTGCCGGTGGGCCTCGCCGCCGCGGCCCTCGCCGCCCGCCCTCGACCCGCCGCCGGGCCCGACACCGCTGCGGGGGGCGCCGCCGAGGCCGTCGAGCTCGTCGCCGTCGCCGTGGGCGCGGGCATGGCCTCGGCCGAGGCCGTCGGCACCGTCGCCGCGCTCGCGCCCCCGGCGGCGCGGTCACCCCTCGAGCGCGCCCACGCGCGGCTCGCGGCGGGCTGGTCGGCCGACGACGCCTTCGCCGACGGCGGCCTCGCCGAGCTCGGCCGTGTCCTCGCCGTCGCCGACCGCTGGGGAGCGCCGTCGGTCGAGGCGCTACACGGCCTCGCCGAGGACCTCCGCGCCGAGCGCCGTGCCGCCGCCGAGGAGGCCGCCGAGCGCGTGCAGGTCGCGCTCGTCTTCCCGACGACGCTGCTGACCCTGCCGGCGTTCGTCACCGCGATCGTCCCGCCGCTGCTGTGGACGGCCTTCGCGAC
>PWFH01000167.1 GCA_003553795.1 Egibacter sp.
GCAACCGCCCACCCGCATCCCAGCCGATGTTGCGCACGAGATCCACCCGGGCGGTGCCATCAGCCTCCACCCACCACCGCGGCTCGAACCCCGCCGGCGTCTGCCCCTCAGGGGTAGCCCCCGCGAACGCGTCGACCACCTCCACGAACCGGTCACTCACCCCCAGCCCCGACACCCCAGCCGCCCCCGCGACCTCGCCGACCAGCCACCCCGGCAACCGTGCCGCATACTCCTCCGACCCCCGCACCACCGGCGGCAGCGACTCGCGATCGACAGGGCCGGGCGAAGTCGCTACACGGGTCATCGGCGTGCCTCCCCGCGGTCACCGGCAGCAGCGGCGTGCCGGGGTCACCCTGCCCCGTAGCGGCACCGTGCCGGTTCCGTTCCGGGGCCATCGGACTCGCGAAACGTTTCTGTAATCGTGAGTATCCGAACCGTCCGAGAGGCCGTCAAGGGCCTTGTCTGCCCGATCTCGAGGGCCGGGCGCCCGCGGGGCCGGCCGCGCGGTCCGCGAGCACCACGAACGCGTCGGGGTCAGCGGTCGGCGGGCTCCCACTCGACGTCGGAGAGCGCCTCGCGGGTGGCGAGGACCTCGTCGGCGAAGCGCTCCGAGGCCGGCAGCGGCCCCTCGTCGCGCAGCCGCACCGGCCCCTGGTTGTAGGCCAGCAGCGCCTGCCGGGCCGAGCCGAGCTCGTCCTCGAGCGTCGCGAGGTAGACCGCGCCCACCGCGACGTTGTCGGCCGGACGGGCAGGGTCGAGTGGCTCGTCGAGATGCTCGCCGATGACCTCGGCGGTGGCCGGCAGCACCTGCATCACCCCGACCGCGCCGCGCGAGGAGCGCGCATCCTGCTGCCAGCGGGACTCGTGCCAGGCCACGGCGAGCACGAGATGGGGATCGGCGCCCCGCGCTGCCGCGGCCTCGGCGATGAGCGCCCGCTCCTCGGCGCGCCCCTCGAGCGCCTCAGCGAGCTCGTCGCCAATGGTCTCGGGCACGCCCACGACGACGGCGTCGGGATCGGCCGCGGGGAGCGTCGCCGCCGGAGCCGGCCCTGGCGCGATCCCCGGTCCGGCGAGCAGCGCGGCGCCGAGTACGACGATGCACGCCGCGAGGACGGCGCCGGCAGGGCCGCTCGGGCCACTGCCGTCGGCACGCCCCAGGGTCGGTCGTCGGCGGGGGTCGCTCATCGTGTCTGCCGGCAACCGTACCCGAGTGGCTGGGGACATCCGCCGCGCCACGGTGGTGGCGGCCCGCCTGTCCCCGGCTGGGGCTCGGGCCTCAGCGCGGCTCGCCGAGCAGGCGCTCGAGCGCGTCGAGGAGGAGCAGCACGTTGCGCTCGGCGCAGGTGTGGCCCATGAGGCCGATGCGCCAGGCGCGCCCGGCGAAGTCACCGAGGCCCGCGCCGACCTCGAGGCCGTGCTCGACGAGCAGCCGCCGGCGCCAGGCCGCCTCGTCGACGCCCTCGGGCAGGGCGACGGTCGTGAGCTGCGGCAGCCGGTGGCCCTCCTGGGCGAGCAGCTCGAGGCCGAGGTCGACGAGGCCGGCCTGCAGCTGCCCGCCGAGGCGGGCGTGGCGCGCCCAGCGCTCCTCGAGGCCCTCCTCGGCGACGAGCGCGAGACCCTCGGCCAGGCCGTAGAGCATCGCGATCGGCGCGGTGTGGTGGTAGGTGCGCCCGCCCTCGGCGTCGAGGTAGCCCAGCAGCAGCGTGAGGTCGAGGTACCACGACTGCACGGGCGCCTGGCGGGCGCGGACCTTCGCCACCGCCCGGTCGCTGAAGGTCACCGGCGCGAGGCCCGGGGGCACCGAGAGGCACTTCTGCGTGCCGGCGTAGGCGACGTCGACGCCCCACGCATCGACGGCGACCTCGACGCCGGCGAGGCTCGTCACGCAGTCGAGCAGGAGCAGCGTGTCGCCGCCGGCGAGCGCCGCGCCGATCTCGCCGACGGGCTGGTGCACCCCCGTGGAGGTCTCGGCATGGACGAGCGCGGCAACGGCGGGCCGGCGGCGGGCGACCTCCTCGACGAAGGCCTCGGGCTCGACGATGCGCCCCCAGGGCGCCTCCACGGTGTGGACGCGGGCGCCGGCCCGGCGGGCGACCTCGGCCATGCGCCCGCCGAAGACCCCGGCGACGCCGACGACGACCTCCTCGCCGGGCTCGACGAGGTTGACGAGCGCGGCCTCCATCCCGGCGCTGCCGGTGCCCGAGACCGGGAAGGTCACGCGGTTGGCCGTGCCGAAGGCGGTGCGCAGTCCGCCGGCGATCTCGTCGAGCAGCGGCGTGAAGTCGGGGTCGAGGTGGCCCAGCAGCGGCCGTGCGAGCGCCTCGCGCACCCGCGGGTGGACGTCGCTGGGTCCCGGACCCATGAGGATGCGCTCGGGGGGATACATACGCCCTCGTCACCGTCGCCGACACTGCGTGGCCCGGCAGCCTACCGCTGCTCCGGGGCGCGACCGGGCCGTGCGCGAGAGGAGGAGCGCCTGCGATGACCGCGACGCCGAGGACCGTGCTCGTGACCGGCGCGACCGACGGGCTCGGGCGCGCGCTCGCCGAGACCCTCGCCACCGAGGGCGTGCGCGTGCTCGTCCACGGCCGCGACCCCGACCGGGTCGCCGCCACCGTCGATGCCGTGGCCGAAGGTGGTGGGCCCGAGCCCGCGGGCTACGTCGCCGACTTCGCCGCGCTCGGCGAGGTGCGTCGCCTCGCCGCGGAGGTGCGCGGCGAGCAGCCGCGCCTCGACGCGCTCGTGAACAACGCCGGGATCGGCCCGGGGCCGGCGGGGGCCCAGCGCCGGGAGACGAGCGCCGACGGCCACGAGCTGCGCCTGCAGGTCAACCACCTCGCCGCGCACCTGCTCACCCGAGAGCTCCTCCCGCTGCTGCGCGCCTCGGCGCCGGCGCGGATCGTCCACGTCGCCTCCGGCGCCCAGCAGCCCGTCGACCTCGCCGACCCCATGCTCGAGCGCGGCTACGACGGCGCCCGCGCCTACGCCCAGAGCAAGCTCGCGATGGTCGCCGACGTACTCGACCTCGCCGAGGAGCTCGACCCCGCCGAGGTCACGGTCAACGCCCTGCACCCCGGCTCGCTCATGGACACCAAGATCGTCCGCGAGTCCTTCGGCACCGCCCAGCGCCCGATCGACGAGGGCGTCGCCGCGACCGCGCGGCTCGTCCTCGACGACGACCTCGCCGGGGTCACCGGTCGCTACTTCAACGGCACCGCCGAGGCCGCGCCGGCCGCGGAGGCCCGCGACCCCGAGGCGCGCGCTGCACTGCTCGCGCTGACCCGCGAGCTCGCGGGCACGTGAGCTGCCCCGCCGGGGCGCGGTGCCCGACCGGGGCGGCGGGCCCAGTCAGGCGAGGTGGTCGGAGGCGTTCCAGCGCACGACGACCGGGCGGGCGTGGTACTCGCCGAGCTCGGAGAGCGTCGCGGTGTCGAGGCGGAAGAGCCGCCCGGCCTGCGGCTCCATGCCGAGGTAGCGCGCGGCGAGGACCCGGAAGGTGTGGCTGTGGCCGACGAGCAGCGCCGAGCGCGCCCCCGACTCGATGAGGTCCTGGAGCATGGCGTCGACGCGCACGGCGACGTCGTCGACGGTCTCGCCCTCCGGGCAGCCGTCGAACCAGAGGTCCCATGCCGGGCGGCGGCCGCGGATCTGCACCGTCGTGAGCCCCTCGTAGGCGCCGTAGTCGAGCTCGGCGAGGCGCTCGTCGGTGGCGAAGTCCCACCCGGTGGCCGCCGCGGTGTCGACCGCGCGCTGCGCCGGGCTCGAGAGCATCGCGTCGAACTGCGAGCCCTCGAGGCGGGCGGCCAGGGCCGCGGCCTGGGCCTGTCCGCGCTCGGTGAGGGGCAGGTCGGTCGTGCCGGTGTGCTGCCCCGTGCGACTCCAGGTCGTCTCGCCGTGCCGTGCCAAGGTGAGGTACACCGTCTGCTCCCCGCTCGCGAACGGCCGCACCCTACTGCCTCGCGCGCCGTCACGACAGCTGGGAGCCGCGGAGCCCGGCCGGGGCTGGCGTGCCCTCGACGAGCGTGCGGAGGCCGGGCTCCAACGCCGCTGGCGCCTGCCTCGCGGGCGTCGCCGCTGCACCCGGGTCGCCGTGCCCCCATGCCGAGCGCGCCGGGCCGCTGCGAGCGCTGTCCGGCCGAGCATCGATTCACGGCCGTGAGCAGCGCTGACGCCGTTGTTCCGGGCGGCTGTCCACGCGGCTGGCGGACCCGACCGGCGCGGTCGGCCCACGTTCTCTAGGCTGCCAGTGAGCCGACCGGGAGGGACCGAATGGAAGCCACAGATCAGCCCGCAGCGAAGTCCGTCGACGCGATCGAGAACGAGCGCGCGTGGCGCCTCGTGCAGTGGGCCGACGTCCTCGATCGCCAACAGCGCGATGACTGGCTCACGCTCGGCGAGGTGCGGGAGCGCAAGCTCTACTCCGGCGAGGCGGCGATCTACCGCAGCCTCAACCGCACCCAGCTACTCGACCCCCGCGGCGTCACCGTCGCGGTCCTCCACAACGGCCAGCACTACCCCGACCCCATGGCGCCGGTCGGCATCCTCTACCGCTACCCCACCACCGACCGTCCGCGACGCGACGCCTCCGAGGTCGCCTCGACGAAGGCCGCCGGCGAGCTCGGGCTGCCGATCTTCGTCGTCACCGAGGACGCCCCGTTCGGTCGCCGCAAGATCTACCTCGGCTGGGTCGAGGACTGGTCCGACAGCGACGAGCAGTTCCTCATCGTCTTCGACGACACGCCCCTGTCGCAGCTCACCTACCGCGCCGACACCCCTGACGACGCCCCCTTCACGCTCACCGTCCACAGCGAGCGCAGCGTCACGCGCAGCAAGCACCTCGCCGGGCGGGCGAAGTTCCGTCAGGACGTCCTCGAGCGCTACGGCAGCGCCTGCCCCCTCTCCGGGGTGACCGTGCCCGCCGCCCTCGATGCCGCCCACCTCTGCGACCCCGAGCACGGCGGCACGAACGACCCTCGCAACGGCCTGCCGCTGAGCGCCGGGCTGCGACGCGCCTTCGACCGTCACCTCTTCGCGATCGACCCGACGAGCCACGAGGTCGTGCCCGCTCCCGGAGGACCGAGCCTCGAGGCGCTCGGCATCGTCTCCGCCAAGCTCGACGGCCACCGCCTGCCCCACCCCCAGGCGCTCGCCTGGCGCCACGCGCACTTCCTCGCCCACTGGCAGGAGGACTAGGACCCCCTCGGCTCGGCTCCGCCGGCCGGCAGCGGGGTCGACCGGCGGGGCTCAGCCGGCAACGTCCCGGTCGCGGCTGCGGCGGGGTCGACGACGCCGGCCGCTCGACAGCCCCGGCGCGATGGGGCAGCATCCCCCGCTCGTGAGCGTCGAGCCCGGAGGCAGGGTGGCCACAGCAACGATCGTCGACGCGCCGGCTGGGCGCACCCACCCGGGGGGACGCGCCGGCGTCGCCCTCCGCGATCCCCGCCGGTGAGTGCTGCGCCGCGTCTCGCGCGCGACGTCGTGGCCGCCCTCGTCGCGGTGCTGCTCGCCCGCCTCGCGATCAACGGCGGCATCCGCGTCGTCTACCCGTTCCTGCCCGAGATCGCCCGCGGTCTCGGCGTCTCCCTCGCCGTGGTCTCCGCGCTCGTCGCCCTGCGCTCCTTCGTCGCCGTCGGGGCCCCGCTCGTGGCCCGCGCTGCGGAGACCCTCGGCCGCCGCAGCCTCATGCTCGCCGGGCTCGGCTTCGCGCTCGCCGGCGCCGGGCTCCTCATCGTCGCGCCCGGCCTCGCCCCGGCCGGCTCATGGTCGCTCGTCGGCCTCGCCGCGCTCGGGTTCGTCCTCGCCGGCGCCGCCAAGCCCGCCTTCGACGTGCCGATGCAGGGCTGGTTCGGCGAGCGGGTGCCCTACCGCCAGCGCGGCCGGGTCATCGGCATCACCGAGCTCACCTGGGCGCTGTCGCTGCTCGCGACGGTGCCACTGGCCGGGGCCCTCATCCCCCGCTTCGGCTGGCAGAGCGCCTTCGCCGTCGTCGCCGCGCTCGCGCTCGTCGGCCTCGTCGCGGTGCGCACGCTCCTGCCCGCCGACCGGCCGACGCAGCGCACGCGGCGACCCTTGCGCCTCAGCCCCGAGCGGGTGCGCGTCCTCGCGGTGGTCTTCGTCTATACCGTCGCCGCCGAGCTCATGTTCGTCGTCTACGGGGCCTGGCTCGAGGACGACCTCGGCCTGTCGGTCACCGCGATCGGGCTCTTCACGATCGTCGTCGTCGCGAGCGAGCTCACCGGCGAGGGCGGGGTCGCCGCCTTCGCCGACCGCCTCGGCGCGAAGCGCACGATCCTGCTCGGCCTGCTCGCGAGCGGCCTCGCCTACGCGAGCCTCGGCGCGGTCGGGGGCTCGCTCGCCGCGGCCATCGTCGCCGTGGTCGTGTGGTTCGTGGGCTTCGAGGTCACGATCGTCGCGACGATCCCGCTCGTCAGCGAGCTCGCCGCGGAGTCCCGTGACCGCCTGCTCTCGCTCATGGTCTCGACGATGGCGATCGCCCGCGGCAGCGGCGCGCTGCTCGGCCC
>PWFH01000119.1 GCA_003553795.1 Egibacter sp.
AGGGCCACAACGACCCGCGGCGGCTCGCTGAGCGTGACCGGTGGGCGCACGCCAACCGGTCACTGTGGCTGGGTCAGACCGGCGCCGATGGGCTCGCGACGCTGAAGGGCCGGCTGCCCGCCGCGCAGGCCGCGAAGCTGCGCACCGCGCTGGCCTCAGCCGCCCGGCGGGTCTCAGCAGCCGATGAGCGCACCCCGGATCAGCGCCGCGCGGATGCGCTGGAGACGATCACCGCCACCGCGCTGGCCAAGGGCACCCTGCCGGCGATCAACGGCCGGCCCCCGCAGCTGATCGTCATCGCCCGCATCACCCAGCTCACCGGCGCCGACCCCACCCCACCCACCTTGGACGGGGTCGGGCCGGTGTCGTCTGAGACCGCGAGGATGCTCACCTGCCACACCGACGCCGCCACGGTGACGTTTGGCCCCAACGACGAGGTCCTCAACGTCGGCCGGCGCCGCCGCGACCCCACCCTCGCCCAGCTTGATGCGCTGGCCGCCCGCGACCGGCACTGCATCGGCTGCCGCGCCTCACTTGACCGCTGCCAAGCCCATCACATCCTCCACTGGGCCGACGGCGGCCCCACCGACCTCGCCAACCTCGTGCTGCTCTGCGCGAACTGCCACTTCCACCTGCACCACCACGGCTGGACGATCACCCCCACCCCACCCGGGCAGCGCACCGAAGCCGACCCCAGCCCCTACCAGCTCACCAAACCCCCGAAACCCCCCGGCGCTGGCGGGAAACCCCCAGGCAGCGACCCGCCCAGCCCAGGCCGGCCACCCGGACGACCCTCCGGCAACCACCCGCCCGGCCGACCCCCCGACGACGAGCGGCCACCGCCACCCGAACCCCCCGACGACCACCCGCCAACCGGACCGACCCAACCCACCCTCGACCTCTAGACCCGCCATCCCCTCCCCACGGCGCCCCGGCCACCCCCGGGGCGCACACCCACGCCATCGCATCCCCACCCGCGGGCGGCGACGAGCGCGAGACGCGGGAAAGAGCGCCGAGAGCGGCCGTCGCCGCAGCACCGATCCCATCGCCGCGAACCGGTACCAGCCTCACGGCCCTAGGTGGGTGCGAGCCGGGCGATGCGCGCGGCGGCCTGCGGCCAGTCGCGGGCCAGCGCGTCGGCGTCGGCGAGCTCGAAGCCCTCCCAGCGGAACGGCGGCGCGGTCGTGCAGCCGAGCAGAACCGCCCCACCGACCGGCTCGGCGCCCATCCACGTGCCGGCGGGCACGACGACCTGCGGGCGCTGGCCCGCCGCGAGGTCGCTGCCGACGACCGGCTCGCTCACCGTCCCGTCGGGATGCAGTAGGAGCAGCGCGGCCGCACCCCCGTCGTAGCGGTGCCAGATCTCGGTGACGTCGAGACGGTGCAGCGCTGAGCACTCGCCGGGCGCGAGAAGGTAGGTGATCGCTGCGCTCGCCGCGTCGGCGTGCACGCGACGGAACCACCCGCCCTCCCCCTCGAGGGGTGCGAGCCCGAGCTGGGCGATGACCGTCTCGGCGTCCACGGCAGGGGATCCTAGAACCACACGCCGCTGCGAGGCGACCGCGCGCATGCGAGGCTCAGGGCCATGCCCAGCACCGACGCGCCCCGCGAGCTCGCCGGCGCCGTTGCGCTCGTCACCGGCGCGAACCGTGGGCTCGGCCGTCACCTTGCCCTCGCCCTCGCCGAGGCCGGCGCGGTAGTGGCGGCGCACCACCGCGGCGGCGAGGAGGACATCACCGCCGCGATCGCTGCCGCCGGGGGCGAGGCGCGGGCCTTCACCGCCGAGCTCACCGACCCGGCGGCGCGGCGCGCGCTCGTCGGCGACGTCGTCGACGCGCTCGGCCGCCTCGACGTCGTCGTCGCCAACGCCGCGACGCAGCCGCTCTCCCCGCTCGCCGAGGTCACCGACGAGGAGGTCGCCGCGGTCCTTGCGACGAACCTCGCCGCCCCCCTCGCGCTGACCCGTGACGCCGCCGCGGTGCTCCCCCCGGGCGGGGCGGTCGTCCACGTGGCCTCGATCGAGGCATGGCATCCGCTGCCCGCCCACGCCCACTACGCCGCGTCGAAGGCGGGGCTCGTCGCCCTCGTGCGCGCCGCGGCCCACGAGCTCGGGCCGGCGGTGCGCGTCAACGGGGTCGCACCCGGGCTCGTCGCCCGGGAGGGGCTCGAGGTCGACTGGCCCGAGGGCGTCGCGCGCTACGCCGCCGCGTCGGCCCTCGACCGCCTCGTCGACCCCGACGAGGTCGCCGACGTCGTGCGCTTCCTCGCCGGGCCGGCATCGCGGGGGGTCACCGGGGTGACGATCCCCGTCGACGGCGGGGTCACGAGCGGGGCGGGCTGGTGAGCGCCGTGCGCGAGCCCCTGCGCGTCGAGCGCTTCGCCGCCTGTGCGGCGAGCGTCGAGGAGCTCTGGGCACTCGTCGGCGACCTCACCCGCCTCGACGAGTGGACCGACGCCGCGCTGGTGACCGCGCCCCCGCGTTGGCACGAGGGCGCGGCGGCGACGATCGCCCTCGCGGGGCGCGAGCACACCTGGCGCGTTCTCACCCTGCGCGAGCGCACCTGGGAGCTCGTCGCCGAGCTCGAGCAGGGCCGCGTCGGCGCGGGCTGCCACGTCGTCGACGAGGGGGCGCGCACCCGGCTCGTGCTCGTCGCCACCCTCGTCCCGGCGGGCTCGCGCTGGAAGGCCCGCACCGTCGAGCTGCCGGCGATGGCCCGCCGGCTCGAGCGCTGGGCAGCCGCGGCGGTGCGCCTGGCCGGCCCGCAGTGAGCGCCTGCTCCGGAGTCCTGCTCGCCGGCGGGCGCAGTCGGCGGATGGGCGCCGACAAGGCGACGATCCCCTGGCAGGGTCGCACCCTCGCCGAGCGCGGGGCCGCGGTCCTCGGCGAGCTCACCGACGACGTCGTCCTCGCCCGCGGCGCCCGCCCGCCACTGGGGATCCACGGCACCCGGGAGGTGCCCGACCCGATCGAGCACGCCGGGCCCCTCGCCGGCCTCGTCGCCGGGCTGCGCGCCGCGCGCCATCGCCGCGTGGCGGTCCTCGCCACCGACCTCCTCGCCCCGCGTGCCGACGTCCTCGCCCGCCTGCTCGACCGGCTCGACCCCGTCGAGGTCGCGATGCCACTCGTGGGTGGGCGGCCACAGCCCCTGCACGCGGCGGTGGCGCAGGCGAGCCTTCCCGTCCTCGAGCGGGCCCTCGCCGACGGCGAGCGTGGCCTGCTGCGCGCCTTCGCGGCCCTCGACGTCGTGCTCGTCGGCCCCGAGGGCTGGAGCGACCTCGATCCCGACGGCAGCTTCGCCCGCGACGCCGACGAACCCGGTGACCTTCCCGGCACCGCGCCTCCGGTGGGCGGGTCGGACAGGGGCTGAGGGCAGAGGCGGGCGTGCCGAGCGCGGCGCGATGGTCAATACTGGTGGGCCATGAGCGACGAGTACGAATACGACGACGGCGCGGGCTACGGTCGCGTGCTCTGGGGGCGCATCGCCCTGGTCCTGCTCGCCCTGCTCCTCGTGTTCGTGCTCGGGCGCTGCACAGCCGGCGACGGCGGCGCCTCCGACGAGCAGCTGCAGTCGCTCGAGGAGGAGGTCGAGACCCTGCGGAGCCAGCGCGACGCGCTCCAGGCCGAGATCGACGCCCTCGAGGCTGGCGGCACCGACCCCGAGCCCGAGGACGACGACGACAACGGCAACGGCGAGGACGACGGCGACAACGGCGACGGCGAGGGCGACGCGGACAACGCCAACGGCGACGACGATGACGCCGCCGACGGTGACGCGCGCACCCACGAGGTCAACTCGAGCGACACCCTCTACACGATCGCCCAGGAGTACTACGGCGACGGCTCGAAGTTCACGCTGATCACCGAGGCCAACAACCTCTCGCGCGACGATCCGCTGCGCGTCGGGCAGGTGCTGGAGATCCCACCGGAGTCCTAGGGGGCAGCGAGCGCATGGAGCGCCGGTGGGTCGTGCTCGGCCCCGGCCATCCCGACGTCGCCGGTCACGCCGTCCACGCCGCCCACTGGCCGGGCCGCGGAGAGGGGCCCACCCTGCTCCTCGTCCACGGGCTCGCCGGCTCGCACCTGCACTGGGCGACCCTCGCCCCCGACCTCGTGCGACGGCTCGGCGCGGCACGGGCCTGGGCACCCGATCTCGCCGGCTTCGGGCACACCCGCCCGGTCGGGCGCCGCACCGACGTCGGCATCAACCTCGCGCTGCTCGAGGCCTTCCTCGCCGAGGTGGCCGGCGGCGAGGACGTGCTCGTCGTCGGCAACTCCCTCGGTGGGCTGCTCGCGCTGCTCCACGCCGCCGCCCGGCCAGGGCACACCGCCGGGCTCGTCCTCATCGCCCCGGCGAGCCCGATCCCGCCGGGGCGCCTGCCCGACCGCGAGGTCGCAGCCCAGCTCGGCGCGGCCGCGACGCCGCTGCTCGGCCGCCCGCTCGTCGCGCGCTGGGCCACCCGCGGGCAGGCCGCCAGGCTCCTCGACGACGGCCACCGGCTCTGCGGCATCGACCCCGACGACTTCGAGGACCCCTACCGCGCGGAGCGCCTCGCCCTCATCGAGACCCGCCGCGCGCTGCCCCACACCGCGACGGCGGTCGTCGACGCGACCCGCAGCACGCTCGCCCACGTCGTCGGGCCCCGCCGTCTGCGGACCTGGCGGGCGCTCGAGGCCGTCCCCGATCCCGTCCTGCTCATCCACGGCGGGCAGGACCGCCTCGTGCCCGTCGAGGCCTCCCTGCGCCTGGCCGCCCGGCGCCCCACCTGGACGCTGCGCCTGCACCCGCCCCTGGGCCACACGCCGATGATCGACCGCCCCGACGTCATCGCCGAGGACATCGCCGCGTGGTGGGAGGCCTCACGGGCGGGTGAGGCCCGCACGGCGTAGCGCCGGGGAGGCGCGGTGCTCCGCCAGGGCGCGCCGCACCGCGACATCGGGCGTCTCCGCTATCCTGCGCAGGCAAGCCCGCCTCGACCGCAGCGCCCCGCACGACCCTCACGCAGCCGAGGCTCCGTGAGACCAGGTCCCGACCGCGGCCCCCGCCGCAGCAGGAGGTCCCGATGAGCCCTGCGACCGCACCGACCACGAAGGACGTCGTCAAGCGCATCGGAGACACGACCGACGCGGCGCTCGCCTACGTGCGCGAGCCCGACCCGGCGCTCTCGCGCCTCTCGCGCGGCCAGCGCGAGCAGCTCATCGCCGACCTGCCGCCCATCACCGCGGGGGCGCTGCTGGGCCCCGACGCCCTCGCGCGCCACCTCGTCGCCTCCGCGGCGAGCGGGCGCTACCGCGACCTCTTCGCGCTCTGGGACCTCTTCCGCACCGACCCGGACGCCTGCCGCCCGGTCCTCGCCGACCGGCCTCAGGCGCTCGCCAAGGCCCAGGAGGCGATGCGCACCGCGGTTCGCCTCGGGCTGTCAGGCCGCGCCGAGCGGGTCTCGGAGGACGTCGCCCGCGCCGAGGGCCTCATCTGGCAGTGGCTGCGCGAGATCCTCGCCGAGGTCGCCCCCGCCGTCGGCGCCCGCCCGGCGGTCGCCTCCGCGCTGCTGCTGCGCGAGCCCGACGCCGACCTCCCCCTGCCCGACGAGCCCGACGAGCGCTGGCTCGCCGAGGCCGCCGCCGCAGCAGCCGAGGGTCCGCTGGCCCCGCCGATCGAGGACCGCCTCGCCGCGGGTGTCGACCGGCTCCCGGCGACGATCGCGACGCTGCAGCTCGCCCACGCCCGCTACCCCGACAAGGTCACCGCGCTGCTCAGCCGCGTGGACCTCGACAGCCCTGACGTCGGCGCGATGCTCGCCTGGGCGCGCGACCACGGATTCGGCGACGCGCTCGTCGGGCGGATCCGCGAGGGCCTCGACGCCGCCGCCGAGCGCGACCGCGCCGAGGCGCTCGCCCTGTGGCGCGCGTGGCGCAAGCGCGGCGTCGACCTCGACCTGCCCGCCTCGGCCCGCGAGCCCTCCCTCGAGGACCTCGACATCACCCGGCCCGAGACCGCCGACTTCATCGCGCTGCTCGCGCGCGAGGGGACCGACCTCCGGCCGCAGGAGTCCCTCGACGCCCTCGCCGGGCAGAACCGCCAACGCGCGGAGAAGGCCTACGAGGCCTTCGTCTGCGCCGACCTCGACGTGGCGCTGCCCAAGCCGCTCGAGGGCAACCCGATCGTCAAGGAGGGCACGCGCTGCCCGCACTGCCTCGCCTGGACGTGGGTGCGCCCGGGCCACGAGCGCCGCTGCCCGCGGCGCGCCCGTGCGGAGGCCGAGGGCACCACGGCGGGGGACGCCGTCGAGGCCCAGGCCACCGCTGAGGCGCCGGCGCAGGCCAGCCCCTCGGCCGCCGACGCCTGGGTGGCCGCCGCAGCCGAGCAGGACGAGCGGGCCGAGGAGGTGTCCTCGGCCGCCACGCCGACCGAGGCGCCCTCCGGGCACGACGAGCAGCCCCCCGCCGAGGACACCACCGCCGAGGACACCACC
>PWFH01000004.1 GCA_003553795.1 Egibacter sp.
AGCCCACCAAGGTAGGTGAGGACCGGAGCCCACCAAGGTAGGTGAGGACCGGAGCCCACCAAGGTAGGTGGGGCCCGGAGCCGGGCCGGCCGCCGACGAAGAGGAGTCGACACGATGACCCCCGCCACCCCCGTCGCCGCGAGCGGAACGCTGCGCCTCGGCGACGAGCTCGAGGTCCGCCGCCTCGGCTTCGGCGCGATGCGCCTGACCGGTCCGGGGGTCTGGGGAGAACCGGCCGACCGCGACGAGGCGCTCGCGGTGCTGCGCCGGGCCGTCGAGCTCGGGGTCACGCTCATCGACACCGCCGACAGCTACGGCCCCGAGGTCAGCGAGCGCCTCATCGCCGAGGCGCTGTGGCCCTACCCCGACGACCTCGTCATCGCCACGAAGGCGGGCCTGGCCCGCACCGGGCCGAACGAGTGGGTCCCGGTCGGCCGTCCCGCCTACCTCGTCCAGCAGTGCGAGCTGTCACTGCGGCGCCTCGGCGTCGAGCGCATCGACCTCTTCCAGCTCCACCGCATCGACCGCGACGTCCCGCTCGCCGAGCAGCTCGGGGCGCTGGCCGAGCTGCGTGAGGCCGGCAAGATCGGCCACATCGGCCTCTCGGAGGTCACTGCCGCCCAGCTCGCCGAGGCCCGCGAGGTCGTCGACGTCGCGAGCGTCCAGAACCGCTACAACCTCCTCGACCGCGGCCACGAGGACGTGCTCGAGGCCTGCGAGTCCGCCGGGATCGGCTTCCTGCCCTGGTTCCCCGTGGCCACCGGCGAGCTCGCCGAGCCCGGCGGGGTGCTCGACGCGACCGCGGCCGCGCACGAGGCGACGCCCGCGCAGATCGCGCTCGCGTGGCTGCTCGCCCGCTCGGAGGTCATGCTGCCGATCCCCGGCACGAGCAAGGTCGCCCACCTCGAGGAGAACTGTCACGCCGCCGGCATCGCCCTCTCCGAGGACGAGGTCGCCGAGCTCGGCGACGCCGCCGCCGCACTCACCGCCTCGTACCGGCGGTCCTAGCGCGGCTCACAGCCGGCGGTCCCAGCGCCGCTCACAGATAGAGGGGGCCGGGCGGATCGATGAGCCGGCGCAGCCGCCAGGCGGTCTCGACGGCATAGCACAGCGCGAGGGTCGACTGCTCGGGCAGCGCGGCCAGCGAGCCGTCGTGGAGCTGCGCCTCGACGACCTCGGCGAGGTCGGCAGCGAGCTTCTCGAGCGCCTCGGCCCCGCGACGGATGCGCTCACCCTCCGGCGTGCCGACGTCGACCTCGGGGGTGTCGGTGTCGACCGACAGCAGGGCCGTCTGCAGGCGGCTGGCCGCGTCGGGGAAGAGCTCGTCCTCGAGCTCCCCGGCGGCCCGCACGACCGCGAGGGTCGCGCGCACGTGCTCGTCGATCGGCTCCTCGGCCCAGCCGCGCGCGGCCGCCTCGCCGACGACGTCGGCGAGCACGAGCGGGTGGGGCGGGGCATCGTCGGCGACGGCCATCCACTGCCCGCCGAGCAGGGGGGCCTGCCCGTCGACCCACACGAACCGGGGCGTGCGCCCGGCCTCGGGCTCCTCGGTCACCGCCGCGCCCTCCTCCTCGCCTGCGCGCACCTTAACGCACCGCTCCGGAGGCAGCGGCCTCACCTGCGGCGGGCAGGCGCCAGTCCACCGGCGCCGCGCCCTGGGCGGCGAGGAGGTCGTTGACGCGGCTGAACGGCCGTGAGCCGAAGAAGCCCTTCGACGCCGACAGCGGGCTGGGGTGCGGCGCCTCGACGCAGGGTGCGCCGCCGAGCAACGACCGGGCCTGGCGGGCGTCGCGACCCCAGAGCACGCCGACCAGCGGCGCGTCGCGCTCGGCCAGGGCGGTGAGGATCCGCGCGGTGACCCGCTCCCACCCGCGCCCGCGGTGGCTCGCGGGCTTGCCGGCCTCGACGGTGAGGACGCGGTTGAGCAGGAGCACCCCCTGGGCCACCCAGGGGGTGAGGTCGCCGTTGGCCGGGGCGGGGTGTCCGAGGTCGGCGCGGTACTCCTCGACGATGTTGCGCAGGCTCGCGGGCAGTGGACGCACGTGCGGCGCGACGCTGAAGCACAGGCCGATGGGGTGCCCCGGCGTCGGGTAGGGGTCCTGGCCGAGGATGACGACCCGGACCTCGTCGATGGGCTGGGCGAGTGCCGCGAAGACCCGGTCGCCGGCGGGCAGGAAGCGCCGCCCTGCGGCGACCTCGGCACGGAGGAAGTCCCCGAGCCCCGCGATGTCCTCGCGCACCGGCGCGAGCGCGTCGGCCCAGCCCGGGCCCACGAGGCCCTCGAACCCTGTACCGCTCACCACTGTCACCTCCATCCGCTCGAGGCCGATGCGTCGCCAGGGGGACTCCCGTCCCTCCGGCGGGGGGTCATCTGCCCCCGTCCGGGGGCGGCGCACCGGAGAGAGTGCCACCTAGCGAGGAGGAGGTCGCAGCGCCATGGTGATGGCTGCGCCGAGACGGTACACGCCGATCGAGGCTGGCCTCATGATCGCGCTCGTGATCGGCCTCCCCGCCTCAGCCGCGGTGAGTGCCGCGGCAGCGCAATGGTGGCTCCTCCCCCTGTGCCTCCTTGTTGCGCTGTTGGCGGGAGGCGGCATCGGTTGGCTCGTCGCGCGGGGACGAGGCCCGGTGCCGCACTGAGCGCCCGGTCGCGTCGCGCCGTGCGGGGCGCGGCGCGACCGGGCCGCTCGCCACCCTCTAGCGCCAGCGCAGCGTCCAGCTCGCGCGCAGCGGCGCGCCGGGACAGGCGACGGCGAGCCCGACCGACGCCGCGGTCTCGCCCCCGACGCGGTGGGCGTTGGGCCAGGCCGAGAGCGGCTCGACGCAGACGTCGTCGTCGGTGACGAAGACGTGCACCGCATGGATGCCCTCTCCGGGCTGGAGCTCGACGGTGCGCCCGGGCCACGCGAGGGTCACCGGGCCGTCGAGGCCGACGAAGGTGTGGTCGAGGCGCCGCTCGCCCAGCGGCGCGAGCGCCCGCAGGTCGGTGGCGCCGCGCACGGACTCGGTGGCCGCGGTCGCGACGAGCTCGTCGTCGGTGACGACGACCTCGTCGGCAGGCACGCGCAGCGCGACGTCACCCGGACCGCGCCGCAGCCAGGGGTGCCAGCCGAGCGCGACGGGCTGGCAGTCGCGCTCGGTGCGGACCTCGCCGGTGACGGTGAGCTCGCCCGGTGCGAGGCGGACCTCCTGGGTGAGCTCAGCGGGCCACGGCCAGGGCGGTGAGGGGATCGGCGTCGCGAGCCGCGCCATGGTGTCGGTCGCCGCCTCGACCCGGGCGGGTCGGGAGTGCACGAGACCGTGGATCGCATGGCGCCCGTGGTCGGCGGGCAGCGTGTGCTCGCGACCCTCCCAGCTGAAGGCGGCGTCCTCGAGGCGGCCGACCCACGGCGCCATGGGATAGCCGCCCCAGCCGAGCGCCGGCGCCTGCGTGCCTGCGGTGGCAGCGTCGAGCAGGAGCGCCTCGCCGCCGACGCTGAGCGCGGCGAGGCGCCCGCCCCACGCCGGATCGACGTCGACGGCGGCGTCGGCGAGCGCGAGGCGGAGCATCCCCCGGCGCCTACTCGCGCTGCAGCAGCGCGAGGAGGCGGAGCATCTCGATGTAGAGCCAGATGAGCGTCGTCGTGAGCGCGAACGCGCCGTACCACTCCATGCGCGCCTCGGCGGTGCCGGCCATCTGCTCGATGAGGTCGAAATCGAGGATGAGCATGAGCGAGGCCACGGCGATGAAGGCGACGGAGAGGAGGATCGGCAGCATCCCGCCGCCCCAGATGAGCGTCATCGGCGAGCCGAACCAGCTCATCACGATGTTGACGAGGTAGAAGACCGCGATGGCGAGCGTCGCGGTGATGACGACCTTGCGCAGCCGCGGCGTCGCGCGGATGAGCCCGGTGCGGTAGGCGAAGAGCATCGCCCCGCTCACCGCCATCGTCGCGAGCGCCGCCTGCATCGGCAGCATCGTGAGGTCGCCGCCGACGAAGGTCTGCAGCGACAGCGTGAGCACCCCGATGAAGCCGCCGGCGATGACCGCGTAGATCGGTCCGGTGATCGGCGCGAGGTGGGGCTTGAAGCCGGTGAGCACCCCGACGGCGAGCAGCGGGAAGAACGCGAAGCCGGCGAAGGGCACCCCCACCGGCTCCCCGCCGGCCCAGAACCACACGCCAAAGGTCGTCAGCGCGGTGAGCAGCAGGAGCCCGAGGGTCTTCGAGATCGTCCCCTCGATCGTCATCCGGTCGCTCGCCGCGCCCTGGGTGAGGCGGGCGAACTCCGCGTCGACCGAGCCCGGCGACGCTGCGGTCGGCGACGCGCTCCGGCCACCGCCATCGGCCATGCGGCGCAGGGTGGGGTTGCGGCTCTCGAGCATCCGTGGTCCTCCTCGTCGAAGGGGCGTCTGCGGGCGCGCGCTCGCAGGCTGCGTCGCCCCTCAGGCTGGGCCTCCAGTGTAGGCGTGGCGCGAAGGGCCGGCCGCTGCGCGATGCTGGGGCGCATGCCGCTCACGCTCGGTCCGGTCAGCCTGCCGACGCCGGTCGTCCTCGCCCCGATGGCGGGGGTCACCGACGCGGCGTTCCGCCGGCTCTGCGGCGAGCACGGCGAGGCGCTCTACGTCTCGGAGATGGTCACCGCCCGGGGGCCCGTCGAGGGCAACGCCCGCAGCTGGGCGATGGTCGGTCACGACTCCGAGGCCCGCGGGCCGCGGTCGCTGCAGCTCTACGGGGCCGACCCTGCGGTCATCGGCGCTGCGGTCGCCGCCCTCGTCGAGCGCGACGCCGTCGACCACCTCGACCTCAACGTCGGCTGCCCGGTCGCGAAGGTCATGCGCAGCGGCGGCGGCGCCGCCCTGCCGGTCAAGCGTCGCCTCTTCGGCGCCGTCGTGCGGGCCGCGGTCAGCGCCGCCGGCGCCGTCCCGGTGACGGTGAAGATGCGCCTCGGCCTCGACGACGAGCGGCTGACCTTCCTCGAGGCGGGCGCGACCGCCGCGGCCGAGGGCGTCGCCGCGGTCGCGCTGCACGCCCGCACCGCCGCGCAGGGCTACGGCGGGCACGCCCGCTGGGAGGCCATCGCCGAGCTGCGCCGCGCGCTCAGCGGAGCCGTGCCGGTGCTCGGCAACGGCGACCTCTGGGCCGCCGAGGACGCCCTCGCGATGGTCGAGGCCACCGGCTGCGACGGCGTCGTCGTCGGGCGCGGCTGCCTTGGCCGCCCCTGGCTCTTCGCCGACCTCGAGGCCGCCTTCGCCGGCCGGCGCCCCGCGGGGCCGCCGCCGCTGGGGGCGATCCGGGCGACCGCGCGACGCCACCTCGACCTCCTCCTCGCCCACGCCGGGACCGACGCCGCCCTGCGGCGCTTCCGCAAGCACCTGCGCTGGTACCTCCAGGGCTATCCCGTCGGTCGGCGGGTGCACGCCGCCGCCGGGTCGGTCGCCTCGGTCGCCGACGTCGAGACGCTGCTCGCGGGCCTCGACGGTGAGCTCACCGTCGTCGACAGCGCCGTGCGCGCCCCGCGCGGGCGCACCGGCGGGGTCGGCCGGCTCGTCCTGCCGGAGGGCTGGTGGGAGGAGCGCGACGCCGAGGTCACCGTCGACGACCCGGCCGTGGCGGTCAGCGGTGGCTGATCCCGCTGTCGTGCTCGCCTCGGCCTCGCCCCGGCGCGCCGAGCTCCTCGCCCTCGCGGGGCTCGCACCGCGCGTGCGCCCCGTCGACGTCGACGAGCGCCCGGGGCACGGCGAGGCCCCGGAGGCCTACGTCCGCCGGCTCGCGCGCGCGAAGGCCCGAGCCGTCGACCTCGCCGACGGGGAGGTCGCCGTCGGCGCCGACACCGCCGTCGTCCTCGACGGCGACGTGCTCGGCAAGCCGCGCGACGCGGGCGAGGCCACGGCGATGCTTGCCCGGCTCGCCGGTCGTACCCACGAGGTCCACAGCGGCGTCGCGGTCCGCGGGCCCCGCACCGTCGACGACGTCGTCGTGCGCACGAGCGTGACGATGGTGCCGCTGGACCCGGCGCGCATCGCCGCCTACGTCGCCTCCGGCGAGCCCTTCGACAAGGCCGGCGGCTATGGCATCCAGGGGCCGGCCGCGGCGTTCGTCGAGCGGATCGAGGGCAGCTGGACGAGCGTCGTCGGCCTCCCGCTCGCCGAGACGCTCGCCCTGCTCGCCGACGCCGGGGTGCGCCTGCCGTGAGCCCGCGCGGGCTCAGCCCCCGGCGCCGACGGGCCGCTCGGCAGCCGTCGCGGGCTCGTCGCCGGCGACCGCCGCCGCCGCCGCGGTCGGCGTCGCCGCCTTCCGTCGCCGCGACCTGCGCGAGGCCTGAGCGCGGCCCCTGGCCGCGGCCTCAGCCCCAGAGCGCCGCGGCCAGGCCCGAGGGCCGCTGGAT
>PWFH01000088.1 GCA_003553795.1 Egibacter sp.
CCCTCGTCGCCGCCGACGGCGACGAGGCCGGCTGGTCCGGCGGCGACGCCGGTCATGTGCACGCGCTGCGGGCCGCCGAAGACGTCGTCGTCGTGCGCGACCCGCGACCAGGTCGGGGTGGGCGGCAGCTCGGGCTCCTCCTCGACCTCCTCTCGCGGCGCCTCGGTCTCGGGGACGATGGCTGCCGGCTCGTCGGTCGGGCTGGCCGGCGCGTCGGGCGTCGCGCGCTCGACCGCCTCCTCGCCGGCCTCCTGCTCGAGGTCGGTGGTGTCGCCGGTCCACCACGCCACACCGGCGGCCACGCCGGCAACGAGGATCACCGCGGCGAACGCCCCGACGAGGCGTCGATGGCCTCGCGCCTCCCGGTCCCGGGTCTGCCCGCCTGAGCGCTCGTCGGTCATGAGCCACCCCGTCCTCGCACGCTCCTGCCGGCAAGGGTTCCCCCGGTGGGGACGCGCAAGCCGTCGCTGCGGCGCCTGCCGCGCGGGCAGGTGCAGGCCCTCCTCGCTCTCAGCGCAGGCGCCGTCGCCGCCAGGCCTGCCAGCGCTCGGCGGCGACGAGGCCGAGGGCGAGCGCGGCGAGCAGGGCGGCGACGCGCTCGCGGTCGGGCAGGCGCTCGTCGACGAAGGGCTCGCCGCCGGCGACGACGGCCCCGCGCTCGGCGCGGATGATCGCGACCTCCCCGCTGGTGGAGTCGACGCGGTGGAAGCGGCCCTCGACGGCGATGCGGTCCCCGCGCTGCTGTGGCCCGCCGACCGCGTCGATCTCCTCGGCGAGCGTGGGCGGGACGAACACCCCGATGCCGGAGTTGCCGCCCCGGTAGTCCCGATGGGCGGGCAGCGGCCCGGCCGCCTCGGCGTAGACGTCGTCGTTGACCTGCACCCACGCGCCGTCCCCGCGCGTGAGGACGCCCCCGATCGCCTCCCCCTCGTAGGCGATGAGCCGGCCGTCCCAGGACGCGGGGCAGTCGTAGAGCTCGGTCGAGGTCACCGTGACCGGCTCCGGCTCGGCGGTGAGCGCCGGTCCGTCGCGCCCGGCGTCCTCCCTGGGGGCGGGCTCGGGGCAGACGACCTCGGTGCGCGGGTCCGCGGCGGGGTCCTCGGGCCGTTCGGCGACGACCGGCCCGCCGCTCGGCAGCGGGTGCCGCAGCGTCTCGGCCAGGGCGATGATGGCCGCGAGCGCGGCGAGCGCCATGGCTGCGCCGGCGAGGACCCGCCAGCGGCGCACCGGCCGGCGGCGGCTCATACCCGCCCCCGCAGGGTCGCGACGACGTAGCCGGCGAGCGCGAAGACCGCGATGAACTCGAGGCGGCCGATGAGCATCTGGAGGATGTAGAAGGCCTTGAGCGGCCACTCGAGGTCGGGGCGCACGATGCCGACCGAGAGTCCGCCGGTGGCCGCCGCGGCGGTGGACTCGAAGAGCGCGAGGCGCAGGTCGTAGCCGTAGAAGAGGCCCAGCACGCCGCCGCCGAGGTAGAGGACGAGGAAGAGGATGAAGATCGTCATCGCCGCCTTGACCTGGCCCTGGCGCAGGATCTGCCGCCCGCCGGCGTGGTAGGTGTCGACGAGGACGGCGTGCTCGGGGCTCAGCGCACGGCGGATGTCGGCGAGGATGCCGCGCACGAGCAGCCCGACGCGGATCGCCTTGATGCCCCCCGCGGTCGAGCCGGCCATGCCGCCCAGCGCCATCGCCGTGGCGATCATCGCCGGGGCGAGCACGCCCCAGTCGGTGACGAAGAGCGCGCCGGGCACCGTCGACAGCCCCGTCGTGGTGTGCGCCGAGAGGGCCTGGAAGAACCCGTGGCGGAAGAGGTCCCCGCCATCGCCGAAGGTGCCGGCGCGCACGAGCCCGACCGACATGAGCGTCATGATCGCGAGCAGGGAGATCGCGAACGTCCGCGTCTCGAGGCTGCGGGTGAGCTCGCGGTGGCGCCCCTGCCAGAGCTGGTAGTGGATCGCGAAGCTGAACGCTCCGGCGACCATGACGAGGATGAGCACGCCCTCGACGAGCGCCGAGCGGTAGAAGCCCGCGCTCGCCGACATCGGCGCGAAGCCGGCGGTGTCGAAGGCGGTGACGAAGAGCGTGAAGGCGTGGAAGAGCGCGGGGGCGGGATCGAGGCCGGCGCGGATCGTCGCGAGCCACAGCAGCGGCAGCCCGATCGCGGCGTAGGCGGCGAGCACCCGCATGATGAACGCCGCGGAGCTCACGACGTTCGGCAGGATGCGGTCCTTCTCGCCCTCGCCGGTGTAGAGCGTGCCGATCGCCCCGCCGGCGCTCGAGAAGATCGTGAGGACGACGACGACGATGCCCTGCCCGCCGAGGACGTGGAGGAGGTGGCGCCAGACGTTGACGCTGCGGGCCATGTGGTCGAGGTCGTTGGCGAGGGTGAGCCCGATCGTCGCGAAGCCGCTCATGCCCTCGAAGTAGGCGTCGAGGTAGTGCAGGTAGTGGCCACTGAGCAGCAGCGGCACCGCGGCGAAGACCGGCACGACGGTCCAGATGAGCGCGACGGTGGCCAGCCCCTGCGCGCCGGTCAGCGTCGCGCGGGTCCGCAGCGTCATCCGTGCGAGCGCGCCGACGCTGACGGTGAGCGAGGCGCCGATGACGAAGGCGAGGGCCTCGTTGCGCTCGCCGAGCGCGAGCGCGACGACGAGCGGGACGAGCATCGCCACGCCGACGCCGTAGAGCACCGTGCCGGTGTAGAGGCCGATGAGCCGGAAGTCGTCGGCGTCGGGTCGGAAGAGCATCAGACGAGGAGGGCCGCGAGGAACGCGATCGCCGCGGCGACGGCGACGAGTCCGGCGGTGGCCAGGGCGACGAGGGCGATGCCGATCGCCCCGCCGCGCAGCAGCGAGCGGGAGTGGTCGGGAGTGCGGGCCCTCGGCAGCTCGGGCTGCTCGTGTCGGCGGCTCACCGGCGGCGCCCCTCGAGCACGACGCGGCGCAGTTCCTCCTCGGCCTCGGGTCGGGTCAGGGCGATGACCTGATCGCCGGGCTCGATGGTGAGCGCGGCGGTGGGGATGAGCGTCTCGTCGGCGCCGCGGAAGACGCAGACGATGACCGACTGCTCGGGCAGGGCCATGCCCGACAGCGACGTCGTCGCCGGCGGGGCGTCGTCGGGCACGTCGACCTCGACGAGGTTGATGCGGCCGCCGCGCAGCGTCGAGAGGTGGATGAGCTCGCCGACGGTGAGCTCCTCGCGGATCATCCGGCTGATGAGCGTCGTCGTGGCCACCGGCTCGATGCCCATCCGGCTGAAGAGCTCCTCGTTGCGGGGGGAGTTGACCCGGCTCACCGCCCGCGGGACCTCGAAGGACGTGCGGGCGAGCTGGCAGGAGACGAAGTTCACGTCGTCGATGCCCGTCGTGGCGACGAAGACGTCGGCGCGCTCGGTGCGCGCCTGCTCGAGGTAGCGCACATCGCAGGCGTCACCGTGGATGACGAGGAGGTCGTGGTCGCGCAGCAGGCCCTCGCAGCGGTCCTCGACCTCCTCGATGATCGCGACGTCGTGGCCGTCGGCGATGAGGTCGACGGCGATGTAGCGCCCGACCCGGCCGCCCCCGGCGATGACGGCGTACACCGCGCTAGCCCTGTCGGCTGGCCGCCGCGGCGGTCAGCGGGTTGGCGACGGCCTCGCCGAGCTTGCGGTGCGCACCCTTGCGTGCCGCGGCGGTGAGCACGTCGCCCTCCCGGACGCGGTCGTCGAGCTTGGCGATGCGTACCCGCAGGCCGCGCTGGTAGGCGGCGACGCGCACGTAGCCGGAGCGCTCGAGCTCGGCGATCGTCATGCCGTGCCCGGCGCGGGTCACGGTCATCTCGACGATCTCGACGTCGCCCTCGTCGAAGGCGACGTGCTGGGGGAAGGTCCCGGCGTGGAGCTCGCCGAGGATGGCCTTGGCCACGAGCCGGGTGCCGGAGACGTAGTGCACGCCCATCTTGCGGTACGACGCCTCCCGCTGGGGGTTGAAGAGCCGCGCGACGGTGTGCTCGACGCCGTAGAGCTCGCGGGCGATCTGCACCGCCATGAGGTTGGCGTTGTCGAGGCTCGTCACCGCGACGAAGGCGTCGGCCCGGGCGATGCCCGCGGCGCGCAGGGCCTCCTCGTCGGTGACGTCTCCGGTGACGGTCTCGCCGTTGAAGCCCGCACCGAGCCGGTCGAAGGCGCGCTCGCCGCCGGCGTCGACGATGACGACGTCGTGCTCGCTGCCCGACAGCCACTCCGCGAGCTCGGCGCCCACACGGCCGCACCCGCCGATGATCACGTGCATCCCGGCTCCTCGTCGACCGCCCGAGTATGCCACCGGTGGCCGCGCTGCCAGGCTCCCGCCGCTCCGGCGCCGCGGCGGCCGCGCACTACAGTGGGCGCATGGCTGAGAGTTCCGCGCCGCTGTCCGTCCTGCTCGCCGCCCCACGGGGGTTCTGCGCCGGCGTCGAGCGCGCCGTCGACGTCGTCGAGATCGCGCTCGAGCGCTACGGCCCGCCGATCTACGTGCGCCACGCCATCGTCCACAACACCCGCGTCGTCGCCGACCTCGAGCGCAAGGGCGCGGTCTTCGTCGAGGACGAGCACGAGGTGCCCAAGGGTGGACGGCTCGTCTTCAGCGCCCACGGCATCCCCCCGCAGGTGCGCGAGAATGCCGACCGTCTCGGCCTCGAGACGGTCGATGCGACGTGCCCGCTCGTGACGAAGGTCCACTACGAGGCGCGGGACTTCGCCGCCGAGGGCTACGACATCATCCTCATCGGCCACGCCGGCCACCAGGAGGTCGTCGGCACCACCGGGCACGCCCCGGAGGCGATCCACCTCGTCGAGACCCCCGAGGACGTCTGGGCGCTCGACCTGCCCGACCACGACAAGGTCGCCTACATCACCCAGACGACGCTCTCGGTCGACGAGGCCAGCGCGGTCGCCGCGGCGATCCACGCCCGCTTCCCCAACGTCCGTGGCCCGCGCGGCGAGGACATCTGCTACGCGACGACGAACCGCCAGGAGGCGACGAAGGTCCTCGCCGAGCGCGCCGACGCCGTGCTCGTCGTCGGCTCCGACTCCTCCTCGAACTCCAAGCGCATGGTCGAGGTCGCCCTCGCCCACGGTGCGCCCGCCGCCCACCTCGTCGACAGCGTCGAGGCCCTCGAGGAGACCTGGCTCGACGGGGTGGCCACGCTCGGGCTCACCTCCGGGGCGAGCGCCCCCGAGGCCCTCGTCGAGGAGATCATCGCCGCCCTCGAAGCGCGACCCGGTGGCGCGGAGGTGCGCACCGTCGACGTCGTCGAGGAGGAGATGCACTTCGCCCTGCCCAAGGAGCTGCGCACCCTGCCGACGGTGGGCTGAGCCGCCCCGCGCGAGCGCTCGCCGAGTCCGGCGCGCGCCGGCGGGACGGCGCTCGGCCCGTCGCTAGCGGGCGAGGTCGTCAGCGGCCCGCGCGCCGGCGAGGTCGGCGTCGGTGACCCCGCCCGCGGAGTGGCTCACGAAGGTCACGGTGACCTTGTTCCAGCTGATGGCGAGGTCGGGGTGGTGGTTGGCGGCCTCCGCGGCGCCGGTGAGGCGGTTGACGAAGGCCACGGAGCCGAGGAAGTCCTCGAAGGCGAAGGTCTTCGAGATCCCCCCGGTGGCCGAGCCCTCCCAGCCGTCGAGTTCGGCGAGGGCGCTGCGGACCTGGTCGTCGGTGAGCACGTCAGCCATGGCATGGACTCCTTGATCTGCGCGGGTGCCCGCCGGTCTCAGGCGGGGTCGCCGTCATCGGCGTCGGGCGAAGCCGTTCCCGCTTGGTCGAGGTCCAACGCCTCGCAGAAGGGCTCGGCGAGCAGCCGCCACTGCCAGGAGCGCAGACCGAGGGCCTCGCGCAGCTCCTCGGGCGTCTGCGGGTCGGCGAGGACCGCGCCGAGCAGGACCCGGCTGGGGCACAGCACCCCGGGGTCGAGGCGGAGCCCGTCGGCGACGTCGGCGCGCAGGGCCCGCAGCCGGTCGGCCCGGGCACGGTCGGCCTCGGTGGCCCGTCGGGCGCGCCGCGTCGGCGTCGACGGCGGCGCGCCCGCGAGCGCGGCGACGAGGTCCTCGCCGAAGCGCCGCACGGCCTGGCGGCGCACCCCGCGGCGGCCGAGCTCGCGCACCGACGTCGGAGGCTGCTCGGCGAGGTCGACGAGCGTGCGGTCGCCGAGGATCCGCCCCGGGGCGGTGTCGGTCTCGCGGGCGAGCGCCTCGCGCGTGCGCCACAGCGCCTTCGCCCGGCCGAGCGCGTCGTCGCGCAGCCGGCCGATGCCCTTGACGCGGGACCAGTCGCGCCGCTCCTCGATGGGGGGCTGGGCGCGGAGCGCCCCGAGCTCCTCGTCGTACCACGCCCGCCGGCCCGCGGCCTCGAGCCGG
>PWFH01000055.1 GCA_003553795.1 Egibacter sp.
AGGTCGACGCCCTGCTCGGCCCCGCGCCGGGCGAGGTCGTCGATGGCCGCCTGCGAGATGCCCATGCCTGCCTCCAGCCCCTCCTCCATCGATGGTGCTGACGGCCCCTCGCCGCCCCCCAGAGTGCCGTCAGCCGGCGAAGGCTGCCGCCTGTTCAGCGAGGTCGATGACGACGGTCGGCCAGACGCCGAGCACGACGATGATCGCGGCGGAGGCGGCGAGGCCCGCCGACAGCCCCGGGGTGGGCTCGAGCTCGAACGTCTCGAGGTCGTCGGGCTCGTCGTCCATGAACATCGCGCGGATGACGCGGATGTAGAAGAACGCGGCGATCATGCTCGAGAGCACGGCGATGACGACGAGGACCCACTGCCCGGCGAACACCCCGGCGCGGAAGACGGCGAGCTTGCCCATGAAGCCCGCGGTGCCGGGGATCCCGGCGAGCGAGAGCAGGAAGAGGCTGAGCATCCCGGCGGGCACCGGGAAGCGCTTGCCGAAGCCGGCGAGGTCTGAGATCGACACCGCCCGACGCTGGCGGCGCTCGAGCATGCTCAGCACCCCGAAGGCGCCGACCGACATCACCGCGTAGACGAGGAGGTAGAACAGCGTGCCGCTCACGCCCTCGCGGGTCGCGGCGATGAGGCCGATCGCGGCGTAGCCCGCGTGGGCGACCGCGGAGTAGCCGAGCATGCGCTTGAGGTCGTCCTGCACGACGGCGAGGACCGCTCCGACGAGCATCGTGATCGCCGCGAGGGTCCACAGCGCCGGGATCCACGACCACTGCGAGGCGCCCATCGCGCCGACGAAGATCCGCAGGAACGCCGCGAAGGCCGCGGCCTTCGTCGCGGCGGCCATGAAGCCGGTCACCGGTGTCGGCGCGCCCTGGTAGACGTCGGGGGTCCACATGTGGAACGGCACGAGGGCGGTCTTGAAGGCGAAGCCGACGATGAGCAGCGCCATGGCGATCACCGCAAGCGCGGCGGGGGTGTCGGCGGCGGCGACCGCGGCGCCGACCGCGGGGATGTTCGTCGTGCCGGCGATGCCGTAGGACAGCGCGATGCCGTAGAGCAGGATCGCCGAGCTGAACGCGCCGAGCAGGAAGTACTTCAGCGCCCCCTCCTGGCTCGTGAGGTCGCGCTTGGCGAAGCCGGTGAGGATGTAGAGCGCGAGCGAGAGCACCTCGAGGGAGATGAAGACCATGAGCAGGTCCTGGCTCGAGGCCAGGAGGTTCATGCCGACCGCGGCGAAGAGCAGGAGCGGGTAGTACTCGGCGCGGTGGATGCGGCGCGTCTCGAGGTAGCTCCAGCCCAGCGGGATCGACACGAGCGCGGCGAGCAGGACGGTCACGCGGGTGAAGAGCGCGACGCCGTCGACGGCGACCATGTCGGCCAGCCCGCTCTGGGTCGCGAGGAGCTCACCGCCGGCGAGGGTCTGCCACTGCCAGGCGACGACGCCGAGGGTGGCGACGATGCCGAGCGCCGACAGCAGCGCCGAGAGCACGCGCGGGCGCTCGCGCCACGTCGCGGTGAGCGCGAGCTGGGCGAGCCCGGCCAGTGCCAGCAGCGCCGGCCAGGTCACCTCGCCGGTGAGGCCGTAGCCGGCCGCGGCACCCCCGGCGGCGGCGAGGAAGGCCAGGGCCGAGGCCCGCAGGCGGTGCGGGCCGGCGGTCTCGAGCAGGAGCACGAGGATGCCGGTGCCGAAGAGCACGAGCTCAGGGCTGATCGCACCCCAGGGGATGTCGGGGATGCTCCACTGCACCTGGGCGGTGAGAGGGATGACGGGCATCACTGCGAGTCCTCCTCCGCGGCGGCCTCGACGCTGAGGTCACCCGGCTCCTCGGTGGCGACGCCGGCCTCCTCGACGCCGATGACGATGGCCTCCACCGTCGGGGTGACGCGCTCGTAGAGCGGCTGGGGGTAGAGGCCGATGGCGACCATGAGGATCACGAGCGGCGCCATCACGCCGATCTCGCGGGCGTTGAGGTCGGTCATCCCCTCGGCCCGTCCCTCGATGGGCCCGTGGAACATCCGCTGGTAGGCCCACAGGAGGTAGAGCGCGGCGAGGATGACGCCGAAGACCGCCGCGATCGCCGCCCACGGGTAGGTCTGGAAGGTGCCGAGCAGGATCGGGAACTCCCCGACGAAGCCGTTGAGGCCGGGCAGCGCCACCGAGCTCATCGCGGTGACGAGGAAGAGCCCGCCGAAGACCGGCGTCGCCTTCATGAGCCCGGAGTAGTCGGCGATCACCCGTGAGTGGGTGCGGTCGTACATGAAGCCGATGAGCAGGAAGAGCGCCCCGGTCGTGATCCCGTGGTTGACCATCTGCACGACCGCGCCCGCCGAGGCGGTGACGTCGAGGGCGAAGATCCCGAGCACGACGAAGCCGAGGTGGGCCACCGAGGAGTAGGCGACGAGCTTCTTGATGTCGGACTGCATCATCGCGACGAGGGCGCCGTAGAGGATGCCGACGATGGCGAGGACGAGGATCGGTGGCGCGAGCGTCGTCGAGGCCTCGGGGAAGTACGGCAGGCTGAAGCGCAGGAAGCCGTAGCCCCCGATCTTCAGCAGCACCGCCGCCAGGATCACCGAGCCCACCGTCGGCGCCTCGGTGTGGGCGTCGGGCAGCCAGGTGTGCACGGGGAAGAGCGGCACCTTGATCGCGAACGCCGCGAAGAAGGCGAGGAACAGCCACGTCTGCTCGGTCGTCGACAGCTCGACGCCGAGGATCGCCTCGTAGGCGAAGGACTGCGCCCCGGCGGCGAAGTAGAGGTAGAGGATCGCCACGAGCATGAGCAGCCCGCCGACGAGGGTGTAGAGGAAGAACTTCACCGCGGCGTAGCGCCGGTTCGCCCCGCCCCAGATGCCGATGAGGGCGTACATCGGCACGAGCATGACCTCGAAGAAGACGTAGAAGAGGATGAGGTCGAGGGCGACGAAGACGCCGACCATCGCCGCCTGCAGGCCGAGCAGCGAGGCGAAGAAGCCCTTCGCGCCGGCCTCGTGGTCCCAGGCGGCGAGCACGACGAGCGGCATGATGAACGTCGTGAGCAGGACGAGCAGGAGGCTGACCCCGTCGACGCCGACGAGGTAGGTGACCCCCCAGGCGGGGATCCACGGGGCGGACTCGACGAGCTGGAAGCCGGGCTCGCCGACGGCGAAGCCCGGAAGGATCGCGAGCGAGGCGCCGAAGGTCACGAGCGTGCCGACGAGCGCGACGGCGCGGATCGACTCGCGGCTCTCGGCCGACATGAGCCCGATGAGCCCGGCGAACACCGCCGGGATGACGATGAGCAGCGTGAGGATGGGGATCTCGGTCATCGGTCGCTAGCCCTGCCCGTTGAGGAGTCCGCCGAGGAAGATCGCCGCGAGGAGCACCGTGCCGGCGGCCACGGCGAGCGCGTAGCTGCGCACGTAGCCGGTCTGCACGCGCCGCCCGACGGTCGCCAGGCCCGCGACGCCGCGGCCGATGCCGTTGACGGCGCCGTCGACGACGACGCGATCGAAGGTCGTGAAGGCGTTGGCGAGGCCCCGCCCGCCGCGCTCGAGGGTCGCCTCGTAGAGCTCGTCGACGTAGAAGCGCTGGTAGGAGAGCTGGTAGAAGCCGCCGAGGCGCTCGCGCAGCGCGACGTGGTCGACGCCCTCGCGCAGGTACAGCGCCCAGGCCGCGGCGACGCCGGCCACCGCCACGGCGGTGACGATCGCCACCGCCGGCACGTGGGGGATGAACGGCGTGTCGCCGTAGTACGGCACGACCGAGGGGGCGAGGAAGCTCGAGAGGAACGAGGTCTCGGGGTCCCAGAAGCGCAGGAGGCTCGCCGGGGTGGCGTTGAGCAGCCCGCCGGCCGCCGAGCCGACCGCGAGCAGGACGAGCGGCAGCGTCATCGACGGCGGCGACTCGTGGGGGTGGACGCCGGGCAGCTCCTGCTCGTAGCGCTTGGGCCCGAGGAAGATGAGGAAGAACCAGCGGCTCATGTAGAAGGCGGTGAGCCCGGCGACGATCGTGCCGATGACCCAGATGCCCTGCGCGCCGGGGGGGTCGAGCGCGGCGACGAGGATCTCCTCCTTGGAGAAGAACCCGCTGAAGGGCGGCAGGCCGGCGATCGCGAGCCAGCCGAGCAGCGAGGTCGCGAAGGTGATCGGCATGACCTTGCGCAGCCCGCCCATCTTCCACGGGTTGGTCTCGTCGGCCATCGCGTGCATGACCGAGCCGGCGGCGAGGAAGAGCAGCGCCTTGAAGAAGCCGTGGGTGAGCAGGTGGAAGACCCCGGCGACCTGCGCGCCGAGCCCGACGCCGATGAACATGTAGCCGAGCTGGCTCACCGTCGAGTACGCGAGGATCTTCTTGATGTCGTTCTGCGTGCAGGCGATGAGCGCCGCGAGCAGCGCGGTGGCCACGCCGATCCAGGCGACGGTGAGCCCGACGCCGGGCACGGTGGCGTAGATCGGTGAGACCCGGGCGACGAGGTAGACCCCGGCAGTGACCATCGTCGCGGCGTGGATGAGCGCGGAGACCGGGGTGGGGCCGGCCATCGCGTCGGGCAGCCAGACGAACAGCGGGATCTGCGCGGACTTGCCGGCCGCGGCGACGAGCAGCAGCAGGCCGATGGCGACCGCGGTGCCGCTGGCGATCTCCGGCGCCATCGGCAGGACCTCGGCGAAGGCCAGCGAGCCCGTCGCGCTGAAGACGAGGAACATCGCGATCATGAACCCGACGTCGCCGATGCGGTTGACGACGAAGGCCTTCTTCGCGGCGGTGGCGTAGGCGCGCTTCTCGAACCAGAAGCCGATGAGGAGGTAGCTCGACAGCCCGACGAGCTCCCAGCCCACGAAGAGCGTGAGGAAGCTGTCGCCGAGGACGAGCACGAGCATCGACGCGGCGAAGAGGTTGAGGTAGGCGAAGAAGCGGCTGTAGCGCTCGTCGCCCTCCATGTAGCCGATCGAGTAGACGTGGATGAGCAGGCCGACCCACGTCACGAGCAGGAGCATGACCGCGGCGAGGGGGTCGATGAGGATCGACCAGGCGACCTCGAAGTCGCCGACCTCGAGCCAGGTCGCCACCGGCGAGATGACCGACCGGGCCTCCTCGGGCAGCGCGAGCAGCTCGGTGAAGGCGATCGTCGAGGCGACCGCGGAGAAGCCGATGGCGAGGATCGCGACGTGCGCGGCGTAGCGGCCGAGGCGCTTGCCGATGAGCAGGAGCACCGCGGCGCTGACCGCCGGCACGACGGGGATGAGCCAGGCGAGGTCGATGGCGCTACCCGCCTCGGGCATGCCGTAGACCCCCGTGTAGGTGGCGATGGTGGTGGTCACGACGCCTCCTACGCCTTCAGCACGTCGACGTCGTCGGCGTCACTCGACGCCTTGAGCCGGAAGAGGTTGACGATGATCGCGAGGCCGACGGTGACCTCGGCCGCGGCGACGACCATGACGAAGAACGCCATCACCTGCCCATCGAGCGTGCCGTGGAAGCGGCTGAAGGCCACGAGGGTGAGGTTGACGCTGTTGAGCATGAGCTCGATCGACATGAACATCACGATGAGGCTGCGCCGGACGAGCACGCCGACGAGGCCGATGACGAAGAGGGCGGCGGCCAGCCCGAGGTACCAGCCGAGGGGGACGGCCATCGCGGTCATCGGGTCCCCTCCTCGTCGTCCTCGCTCGCGCCGGCCGCGGCCGGCTCGGCGGCGTCCTCGTCGGATGCCGCCTCGTCGTCGTCGTCGTCGCGCAGCGCCGGCACCGCCGAGGCGGGCGCGTCGGTGAGCTCACCGGGGTCCTCACGGCGCTTGCCGAGCACGATCGCGCCGATCGCGGCGACGACGAGCAGGACGCTCGTGACCTCGAAGGGCCAGACGTAGTCGGTGAAGATGAGGAAGCCGACCCCGCGGACGTTGCCGTCGGCGTTGGCCACGGCGAGGCCCTCGCACAGCGGGCCCTCGGCGTCGACGCGCTGCTCGACGGGCACGTTGCAGGCGGTGCCCTCACCGAGGAACGGGGCGGCGACCCCGGCGGCGAGCACGCCGAAGAGGGCGAGGCCGAGCAGCACCGCGGTCGTCTTCTGCCCGGCGATGCGCCCGGTGAAGGCCTGGTCGCCGGCGACCCCGAGGAGCATGAGCACGAAGAGGAAGAGCACGACGATCGCGCCGGCGTAGACGATGATCTGCGCGACCGCGAGGAACTGCGCGTCGAGCGTGGCGTAGAGCACCGCGATCGCGAAGAAGTTCACGACGAGCATGAGCGCGGCGTGCACGGCGTTGCGCAGCAGCACCATCGACAGCGCTGACCCGAGGGCCACCGCGCCGATGACGATGAAGACCCAGAACTCTGCGCTGCCGCTCGCCGCCTCCGTTTGGGCGAGCAGTGGCGTCACGACCCCTCCTCAAGGTTGCTGGCCCGCGTAGCGTGCTCGAGCTCGACCGACTCCCGCACGACCCCGTCGGGGTCGACCATCGCGCGGTTGCCGCCGGTGGCGGGGTCCGCGCGGCGGTGCCCCATCGGGTCCTGTGCCGCTTGGCCGGGGTAGTAGACCATGCCGCGCTCGCGGACCTCGGATCCGGTGTGCGGCGGCGGCTTCACGCCCTCTGGAAGGGGCGCGAGCAGGTCATCCTTCGTCCAGATGAAGTCGTCGCGGTTGTCCCCGGCGATCTCGTACTCCTGGGTCATCGTCAGCGAGCGCGTCGGGCACGCCTCGATGCACAGCCCGCAGAAGATGCACCGCAGGTAGTTGATCTGGTAGATGATCCCGTAGCGCTCGCCGGGCGAGTAGCGCGCCTCCTCGGTGTTGTCGGCGCCCTCCACCCAGATCGCGTCCGCCGGGCACGCCCAGGCGCAGAGCTCGCAGCCGATGCACTTCTCGAGGCCGTCGGGGTAGCGGTTGAGCACGTGGCGGCCGTGGAAGCGCGGCTGGGGCTGGCGCTTGACGTCGGGGTACTCGGTGGTGACCGGGTGGCGGAACATCGACTTGCCCGAGAGGGCGAAGCCCTTGCGCAGCGCGTTGAACATCGGATCTCCTTCGTGCGCTACTTGGGGACGCGGACCTGGCGGGCGCCGCCGTGGCGGCTCGCGCCCTCCCGTGCGGTCTCCGCGGAGCTGGGCAGGGCCAGTGGCTCGTCCTCGGCCTCCTCGCCCTCGTCCTCGGCCGGCTCGGCCTCGCCGCGGGAGCGGTCGATGAAGGCGCCGACGATGAGGATGAGCACGAGCGCGGCGAGGATGATGCCGGCCCCGGTGAGGACCTGCGCCTGCTCGAGGGTGTCCTGGATGAGCACGACCGCGGCCGTCGCCATGACCCAGAGCAGCCCGAGCGGCAGGAAGACCTTCCAGCCGAGATCCATGAGGCGGTCGTAGCGCAGCCGCGGCAGCGTACCGCGCAGCCAGACGAAGACGAACATGAAGACGAAGGTCTTCACGGCGAAGTAGAACGTCCCGAGCAGCGCGCCGGCGAGGGTGCCCTCGAGGCCGAACAGCGGCCCGGAGGGTCCGCCGAAGAAGAGCGTGACCGTCACCGCGCTCATCGTCACGACCTGCATGAACTCGCCGAGGAAGAACATCGCGAACTTCGCGCCGGAGTACTCGGTGATGAAGCCGGCGACGAGCTCGCCCTCGGCCTCGGGCAGGTCGAAGGGCGGGCGCTGGGCCTCGGCGATCGCCGCGCCGAAGAAGAGGATGAAGGCGAACAGCTGCGGGAAGACGTTCCAGGCGGGGATCGAGCCGAAGAACGTGCCGCTCTGGGCGGCGACGATCTCCGAGGCCTGCAGCGAGCCCACCCAGATGAAGACCGACACGAGCCCGAGGCCCATCGCGAGCTCGTAGGAGATCATCTGGGCGGTCGAGCGCACCCCGCCAAGCAGCGGGTACTTCGAGCCCGACGACCAGCCGGCGAGCACGATGCCGTAGACGCCGATCGAGCTCATCGCGAGCACCCAGAGCAGGCCGATCTCGGGGTCCCAGATCTGCAGCGTGTACTCGCGGTCGCCGACGGTGAAGCTGCCGCCGAAGGGGATGACGGCGAAGGTGAGCATCGCC
Organism: Egibacter sp.; assembly: GCA_003553795.1. Taxonomy (GTDB): domain Bacteria; phylum Actinomycetota; class Nitriliruptoria; order Euzebyales; family Egibacteraceae; genus T1Sed10-49. Next base: position 8,016 of record PWFH01000055.1, read on the forward strand.
ACGGTCGCCGAGGCGATCGGCGCGACGAAGTACGTCACCTTGTCGACGCCCTTGGGGAGGATGTCCTCCTTGAAGAAGAGCTTCGCGCCGTCGGCGACGGTCTGCAGGATCCCGAGGGGGCCGATGCGGTTGGGCCCGATGCGGGTCTGCATCTTCGCGACCATGCGCCGCTCGCCCCAGATGAACAGGGCGGTGGCGAGGATCCACAGGGCGAACCCGCCGACGACGATCGCGACGGTGATCCCGAAGTCCTGGAGGTCCATCTAGGCCGTCCCCTCCCCCTCGGCCGCCGCGGCGGCGAGGCTCTCGAGGCGCACCCGCAGCGGGGCGCCGTCGGCGACGATCTCCGCGGGTCGCGGGTCGGTCGAGTTCGCCGGCAGGACGACGACGCCGGGCACGACGTGCTCGGCGACGGCGACGGTGAGCTCGAGACGCCCGGCGTCGCCGACGACGGCGACGCGCTCGCCGTCGGCGAGGCCGAGGCGGTCGGCCTCACCCGGCGAGACCGTCGCGACGGGCTCGGGGGCGCTCGCGAGCAGCTCCTTGGCCCCGTCGAGGAGCTCGCCACGCCCCAGCAGGGCGTCGACGAGGACGACCTCGAGGGCGTCGTCGTCACGCGCGGGCCGCTCGGCGCTCGGCACGGCGACGTCGGCGAGCCCGGCGGCCAGCGAGCGCGCGGGGCTCATGAGCGGCGCCGCCTCGCGCCGGACGTCCATCGCGGTCTCCCAGCCGAGGTCGTGGCCCATCGCCCGGGCGACCTGGCGCAGGATGTCCCAGTCCTCGAGCGCGACGCCGGGGGCGGGCACCGCCTGGGGGAAGGGCTGGCGCCGGCCCTCCCAGGTCGTGAACGAGCCGGTGCGCTCCTGGGCCGCCGCGGCGGGCAGCAGCACGTCGGCGTGGGTCGTCGAGGGCGTCTCGAGGAGGTCCTGGACGATGAGCGTGTCGACGCGCTCGAGCGCCCGGCGCGCGAGCGCGGGGTCGGCGAAGTCGGCCACCGGGTCGACGCCGACGAGGTAGAGCGCCCGCAGCTCGCCGGCGGCGGCGGCCTCGAGGATCGCCCGGGCGTCCTTGCCGGGCGCGGCCGGCACGCGGTCCCACGCCTCGGCGACCGGGCCGGGCGCCTCGAAGGTGCGCCCGCCGGGCAGCAGCCCGGGCACGAGCCCGGCGTCGACCGCGCCGCGGGCGCCGGCGCGGCGGCCGACCCAGGCGAAGGCCGGCGCGTCGGGGTCGAGCCCGCGGGCCAGCGCCGCGGCGGCGGGCAGCGCGCCGGGCGAGCGGCCGAGCCGCTCCCCGGCGAGCACGACGGTGCGGCCCTCGCCGATGGCGTCCTTGACCGTGGCGAGGTCGCCCTCGGCGGGTGGCGCCTCGGGGTCACCGGCGAGGCAGCGCAGCACGTCGGCCTCGCCGCCGGCGGGCGTGGCGATCCACTGCCAGGCGATCTCCTCGCTCGCGCCGAGGGTCGGGCCGACGACGACGATGCGCTGGCGGCGCTGGCGCCAGGCCTTGCGCAGCCGCAGGAAGAGGATCGGCACCTCCTCCTTGGGGTCGAGCCCGGCGAGGACGACGGTGTCGGCGGCCTCGACCTCGTCGTAGGTCACCGTCTGCGAGCCGGCGACCGCGGCGAGGACCTCGCGCTCGTCGTCGGTGTGGGGGTGCAGGCGGAAGTCGACGTTGTCGGTGCCGAGCACGTCGCGGGCGAAGCGCCCGACGGCGTAGGCGTCCTCGTCGGTGAGCCGCCCGCCGGTGAGCACCCCGACCGACTCGGGCCCGTCGGCCTCGAGGGCCGTCGAGAGGCGCTCGGCGACGTCGCGGGTGGCCGCCCGCCAGGTCGTCGGGGACACCGCGCCGACCTCGTCGCGCACGCGCGGCTCGGTGACGCGCCGCTCGCTCGCGACGTACTCGAAGCCGAAGCGCCCCTTGTCGCAGTTCCACATCTCGTTGACGGCCATGTTCTCGCGCGCGAGCTGGCGCTGGAGCTCGCCGCGGCGCAGGTCGACGCGGAGGTTGCAGCCCGCCGAGCAGTGGTTGCAGATGCCGTCGGCGCTGCGCACGTCGAAGGGCCGGGACTTGAAGCGGTAGCTCGCCGCGGTCAGCGCCCCCACGGGGCAGATCTGCACGACGTTGCCGCTGAAGTAGCTCTGGTAGGGCTCGTCGGCGTAGATCGCGACCTGCTCGAGGGCGCCGCGCTCGAAGAGCTCGATGAAGGCGTCGCCGGAGATCTGCTGGCTGAAGCGGGTGCAGCGCGCGCAGAGCACGCAGCGCTCGCGGTCGAGGCCGATCTGCGGGCTGATCGGCACCGGCTTCTCGTAGCGGCGCTTCTCGTCGATGAAGCGACTGTCGGGCGGGCCGTGCGCGAGCGTCTGGTCCTGCAGCGGGCACTCCCCGCCCTTGTCGCACATCGGGCAGTCGAGCGGGTGGTTGATGAGGAGGAACTCGAGCTGGCCCTCCTGGGCGATGCGCGCCATGTCGCTCGTGAGGTGGGTGCGCACCGCCATGCCGTCGGTGGCCTGCGTCGTGCACGAGGTCATCGGCTTGGGCAGGCCCTCGACCTCGACGATGCACTGCCGGCACGCGCCGATCGGGTCGAGCAGCGGGTGGTCGCAGAAGCGCGGGATCGTGATCCCGAGCTCCTCGGCGGCGCGGATGACGAGCGTGCCCTTGGGCACGGCCAGCTCGCGGCCGTCGATCGTCAGCGTGATGGTCTCGTCGCTCATCGCAGGCTTCCTGCTCGCACCGTCGCGGGCTGGGCGAAGTCGGTCGGGCGGTGGCGGGCGGCGTTGTCGGTGATGATCCCGGCGTGCGGCTCGAGCCCGTCGGGCAGCCGACCGTGCTCGACGAGGTGCTCGTACTCGTCGCGGAAGTACTTCAGCGACGACTTGATGGGGCTCGTCGCCGCGTCGCCGAGCGCGCAGAACGAGCGACCGAAGATGTTGTCGCAGACCTCGTCGAGGATCTGCAGGTCCTGCGGGCGTCCGCCGCCCGAGAGCATGCGGTCGTAGACCTGCGAGAGCCAGAACGTGCCCTCGCGACACGGCGTGCACTTGCCGCAGGACTCGTGCTCGTAGAACTTCGTCCAGTTGCGCGCCGCCTCGACGACGCTCGTCTTGTCGCTGTAGACCATGAGCGCGGCGGTGCCGAGGAGGCTGCCGGCGGCGGCGACGGCGTCGAAGTCGAGCTCGACGTCGAGGTGCTCGGCGGTCAGCAGCGGCGTCGACGAGCCGCCGGGGGCGAAGAAGCGCACCTCGCGCCCGTCGAGCATCCCCTCGCACGAGGTCTCGATGATCTCGCGGAACGTCGCGCCCATCGGCCACTCGTAGTTGCCGGGGCGCTTGACCTCACCGGAGACGCAGACGAGCTTCGTGCCCGCGGACTTCTCGGTGCCGAGCGACTTGTACCAGTCGACCCCGCGCTCGACGATCCACGGCACGTTGGCGATCGACTCGACGTTGTTCACCGCGGTCGGCGAGGCGTAGAGCCCGGCGACGGCGGGGAACGGCGGGCGCAGCCGCGGCTGGCCGCGCCGGCCCTCGAGGGAGTCGAGCAGCGCGGTCTCCTCACCGCAGATGTAGGCGCCGGCGCCGTAGTGCAGCGTGACGTGGACGTTGACGCCGCTGCCGAGGATGTCGTCGCCGAGGTAGCCGGCGGCGTAGGCCTCGGTCATCGCCTCCTCGAGGCGCATCCCCGGGAAGAGGTACTCGCCGCGGATGTAGATGAAGGCGCGCTCGGACTCGAGGGCGTGGCAGGCGATCGCGATCCCCTCGAGGAGCTGGAAGGGGTCGCGCTCCATGAGCTCGCGGTCCTTGAAGGTCCCCGGCTCGGACTCGTCGGCGTTGACGACGAGGTAGGTGGGCTTGCCGGTGCCCTTGGGCATGAAGCTCCACTTGACCCCGGTGGGGAAGCCCGCGCCGCCGCGGCCGCGCAGGCCCGCCTCCTTGACCATCGCCACGAGGTCGCCGGGGGCGATCTCGAGCGCCTGGGGCAGGGCGCTGTAGCCGCCCTCGCGCTTGTAGCCCTCGAGGGTGTGGGCGTCGGGGACGTCGTAGCGCGACGACAGGACGGCGATCGGCTCAGCCATCGGTGCTCTCCTCGTCTCCCTCCGCCTCGACCTGCTCCTCGGTGCGCGGGTCGTCCTCGGGCGCCGCGCCGGCGCCGGGGATGCCCGCCGCCGAGCGCCCGGGCTTCTCGCCGGGCGCGGTGCCGGGCTCCTGCGCCTCGAAGTCGGGGTCGCGGCTGGGGAACTCCCGGGCCGAGGGGCCCCCCGCCCCGGCGACGTCCTCGGGGTCGAGGCCCGCGGCGCGCACCGCCGCCTTCGCGGCCTCCCGCTCGGCGACCTCGGCCTCGCTGAAGGTGGGGATGACCTCGGGGGCCACCCAGCCGGGCCCCGACGGCGCGGTCGCCGCCGGGGTCGGCCCGCCGTGGTGGCCCTCGGCCTTGGCCGCGGCGCGGGCGATCGGCCCGTCGGCGTCCTCGACCGGCCCGAGGCCGGCGAGGCGGTAGGAGGCCTCGCGGATGCCCGGCGGCACCGGCCCGCGCGTGGGCGGCGGCAGCGTCTCGCCGGCGAGGATCGCGTCGACGAGCGCCTCGGCGTCAGCCACCGACTGGCACTCGTAGTTGAGGTAGTCGACGGTCACCAGCGGCGCGCCCTCGCAGTTGCCGAGGCACTCGGCGTGCTCGAGGGTGATCGACCCGTCGGCGCTCGTCTCGTTCTGGGCGAGGCCGAGCTTGGCCTTGAGGCGGTCGTAGACCTCGGCCCCGCCGCGCACCGCGCAGGAGAACGAGGTGCAGACGCTCACGAGGTGGCGGCCCATCTCCCCGCGCTTGTACATCGTGTAGAAGGTCGCGACCGCGCCGACCTCGGCCTTCGTGAGCTCGAGCAGCTCGGCGCACTCGGCGATGCCGTCCTCGGAGATGTGCCCGTCGGCGTGCTGCACGAGGTGCAGCAGGGGCAGCAGCGCCGAGCGCTTCTGGGGGTAGCGGTCGACGAGCGCCTCGGCCCGGCCTCGCAGCTGCTCACTGAACACGGTCGTCTCGGTCCTTCCTCGCCCCACGGCGCAGGGGGGCGCGCCTCACCGGTCGACCCCGCCCATGACGGGGTCGACCGAGGCCACGGCGACGATGATGTCGGCGACGCCGAGGCCCTTGGAGAAGGCCGGCAGCGCGCCGATGTGGACGAAGGAGGGGTCGCGGACCTTCACGCGGTAGGGCTTGTTCGTGCCGTTGGAGGTCACGTGGTAGCCGAGCTCGCCGCGGGGGGACTCGATGGCCTGGTAGACCTGCCCCGCCGGGGCGGTGAAGCCCTCGGTGACGAGCTTGAAGTGGTGGATGAGGGCCTCCATCGACTGGCCCATGATCCGCGAGATGTAGCTGTTGGCGTTGCCGATGCCGTCGGGGCCGAGCGCGAGCTGGGCGGGCCAGGCGATCTTCTGGTCCTCGACCATGACCGGGCCACCGGGCAGGCGGTCGAGCGCCTGCTCGACGATGCGCAGCGACTCGTAGATCTCCTGGATGCGGATGAGGTAGCGCCCGTAGGCGTCGGCGGTGTCGGTGATCGGCACGTCGAAGTCGTACTGCTCGAAGCCGCAGTAGGGCTGGGACTTGCGCAGGTCCTGGGCGATGCCGGCCGAGCGCAGTGGCGGGCCGGTGACCCCGTAGGACAGGCAGGTCTCGGCGTCCATGACCCCGACGCCCTTGTTGCGCTCCACCCAGATCGGGTTCTCGGTGAGGAGGTCCTCGATCTCGCCGATGCGGTCGCGCATCTCGCTGCAGACCTGGCGCACACGCGCGTCGAACTCATCGGGGACGTCCTGCGCCAGCCCGCCGGGGCGGATGAAGGCGTGGTTCATCCGCAGGCCGCTGACGTACTCGAGGATGTCGAGGATCGACTCGCGCTCGCGGAAGCCGAAGATCATCGCCGTCGTCGACCCCAGCTCCATGCCGCCGGTGGCGATCCACACGAGGTGGCTCGAGACGCGGTTGAGCTCGGTGAGGATGACCCGCAGCGCCTGCGCGCGCTCGGGGACCTCGTCGGTGATGCCGAGGATCTTCTCGACGGCGAGGCAGTACGCGAGCTCGTTGTGCAGCGGCGCGAGGTAGTCCATGCGCGTGACGAACGTCACGCCCTGCACCCACGGGCGGTACTCGGTGTTCTTCTCGATGCCGGTGTGGAGGTAGCCGACGATCGGCTCGTTGCTCACGACGGTCTCGCCGTCGAGGGTGAGCTTCATCCGCAGCACGCCGTGGGTCGAGGGGTGCTGCGGCCCCATGTTGATGACCATGAGGTCGTCCTCGACGGCGTCGGGGAGGTCCTGCCATTCCCCGGCGACGACGGTGAACTCGCTCGAGGGCTCGACCTCGGAGCCCTGGCGACGGTCGGGGCGCTGCGTGTCGGTCATGGCTCGCTTTCGGCCGCTAGTAGCTGCGCTGGTCCGGTGGCGGGATCACGCCGCCCTTGTACTGCACGTCGACGCCGCCGAGCGGGTAGTCCTTGCGGTGCGGGTGGCCCTCCCACTCCTCGGGCATGAGGATGCGCGTGAGGTTGGGGTGGTCGGTGAAGGCCACCCCGAACATGTCGTAGACCTCGCGCTCGAAGAAGTTCGCCGTGGCGTAGACGTCGGTGAGCGTCGGCAGCACCGCGCGGTCGTCGTCGGGCACGGTCGTGCGCACGCGCAACCAGTGGTTGTGGGTGATCGAGCGCAGGATGCCGTCGACCTCGATGCGCCCGACGTCCTCGACCTCGTAGGTCGGCCAGCCGGTCGTCTCCGCGGCCTTCTCGACGCGCTTGCCGCCGGGCCAGTGCACCGCGGAGAGGTCGGCGAGCATCTCACAGCGCACGTCGGGGTCGTCGCGGCAGAAGACCACGAGCTCGTGGAGGCGCTCGGGGCCGACGAGCAGGGTGAGCTCGCCCCGGAAGGCGTCGACGGCGAGGCCGCCCTCACCCTCGCCGAAGGCCGCGACGATGTGGTCGCGCAGCGCGGCGAGCTCCTCGGAGAGCGGGCGCTCGGGGCGCGTGCGCTCGCGCAGGCGGCTGGCCTCCCCGCCGGCCATGTTCGGGTTCGCGCTGCCGGGGCCGCCCTTGCGGAACTGCCCGGCCTCCTCGCCCGGCTGGTCGACGTCGGTGATGTCGCGCTCCTCGACCTCCTGGCCGACGACGTCGCGCTCGGTGCCGTCGCTCATGCGCTCGACTCGCTCGGGGTGGACTGGCCGGTGCCGCGGGCGTAGTGGCCGACGTGGGCCCGCCCGCCGCTCTTGGCCGTCGGCTGGGGGGTCGCCTGGTCGGGCAGCGTCGCCTCGTCGGGGCCGACCCAGCCGGTGCGGGCGCGGAAGGCCTCCATCGACTCGCCCTCGCGCGGGCGCTCGCGCAGCTGCTCGTTCTTGATCTTGTCGTGGAGCTTGAGGATGCCGTCCATGAGCATCTCCGGGCGCGGCGGGCACCCGGGCACGTACATGTCGACGGGCACGACGTGGTCGACGCCCTGCACGATCGCGTAGTTGTTGAACATCCCGCCCGAGGACGCGCACACCCCCATCGACAGCACCCACTTGGGGTCGGCCATCTGGTCGTAGATGTTGCGCAGGACCGGGGCCATCTTCTGGCTCACCCGCCCCGCGACGATCATGAGGTCGGCCTGCCGCGGGCTCGCGCGGAAGACCTCCTGGCCGAAGCGCGAGAGGTCGTAGTGCGCCCCTCCGGTCGACATCATCTCGATCGCGCAGCAGGCGAGACCGAACGTCGCCGGCCACAGCGACCCCGAGCGACCCCAGCCGACGAACTTCTCGACGTTGGTCAGCAGGATGCCGCTCGGCAGCTGGCTCTCTACTCCCATTCCAGACCTCCCCGACGGAGGATGTAGTAGTACGACTCGAAGAGCAGCGCGACGAAGATCGCCATCGACCAGAAGGCGAACCACCCGAGGTCGCGCAGCACGGTGGCCCACGGGTGCAGGAAGATCGCCTCGATGTCGAAGATGATGAAGAGCATCGCCACGAGGTAGAACTTCACGCTGAACCGACCGAGGCGGGGGTCGGTCTCGTCACCGGGGATGATCCCCGACTCGTAGGCCGCGCGCTTCGTCGGGTTGGGGTTCTTCGGGCCGAGGAAGGACGACGCGGCGAGCGAGACCGCCACGAACCCGAACGCGATGATGAAGAGCAGCAGCAGCGGCAGGTACTCGGCGAGCATCGTCACCATCCTCGGGAGGTCGACCGGCCTCGACGCAGCGCGGGTGAGGCCGGCTCGGTTGCCGTCGCACCCCCTACGGGCAGCCGCGAGGGTCGGACAAACCCCTTGCCGGGCCTCATGCCGCCGGCACCGCGCGCGAGAGGGTGTTGAGCAGGACGTCGGTGGCGTCCTTCGAGCGGTGGTTGACGAGGTGGGCCATCGTGCGGAAGACGAAGTCCATGAGGCGGCGCCGCGGCATGCCGTAGTCGCGCGCCAGGCGCATGACCGTCGGGCTGCCGAAGGCCCAGACGAACGCGCGCCCGAGGGTGTAGTAGCCGCCCCACGCCTCCTCGATCGCCGCGGGGTAGGCCTCGAGCGGGCGGTCCGAGCGGCGCACGATCGCCTCGTGCGCGGCGACCGCGGCCATCTCGCCGGCCTCGATGGCGTAGCTGATGCCCTCGCCGTTGAACGGGTTGACCATGCCACCGGCGTCGCCGACGAGGACGACGCCGCGGTGCACGAGGGGCTTGCGGTTGTGCGCCATCGGCAGCCCGGCGCTGCGCGGCCTGCCGTCCATGGTCTCCGGGGTGATCTGCCACTCCGGCGGGAAGCCGGCGACCCACTCCTCGAGGACCTTGCGGTAGCTCGTCGTGCGGAAGTGCTCGGAGGAGGACAGCAGCCCCCAGCCGACGTTGACCTTGCCGTCGTCGAGGGGGAAGACCCAGCCGTAGCCGGGCAGGAGCTCCCCGCGCTCCCCGGTCGTGGGGTCCGCCGGCGCCCGCATCTCGAGGAAGCCCTCCATCATGTCCATCTCGGAGCGGGGGCTGTCGTAGTAGGCGCGGATCGCCACGCCCATCGGGCGGGCCTCGTCGCGGTGCAGCCCGAGCGCGACGGCGAAGCGGGAGGACCCGCCGTCGCAGGCCAGGACGACCGGGGCGCGCACGATGCCCTCGCTGCTCGCGCCGTCGGGCTCGGTGCGGCGGTAGCGCACGCCGGCGACCCGGCCGTGGGAGGAGGACAGGTACACCGGCGCCAGCGCCTCGGTGCGCTCCATGAGATGCGCGCCGGCCTTCGCGGCGTTGAGCGCGAGGGCGTGGTCGAAGACCGCGCGGGTCGCGGTCACCGAGTGGCTCGGGTAGTCCTCGAGCTCGGGCCACGGCAGCTCGAGGACGACCTTGCCCCCGTACATCCGCAGGCCCTCCTGGCGGTCCCAGCCTGGCGGGGTGCCCTCGGCCTCCTCGGTCATGCCGAGCGAGGCCAGCGCCTTGACCGCGCGGGGGGTGAGGGCGTCGCCGCAGACCTTGTCGCGGGGGAAGCTCGCCTTCTCGAGGAGGACGACGTCATGGCCGGCCTCAGCGAGGAACGTCGCAGTGGCCGAGCCCGCGGGCCCAGCGCCGATGACCACGGCGTCGGCGTGGATGACCTGGGCGGGGCTGACCGGGGTGTGCGTCACGTTCGCTCCTCGCCGACGGTGCGCGGGCATCGGCCTGCAGAGGCGGTCGCGCGGCGACGCGCGACCGCCGCACCCCTCCCCCGGCTCGACGTGAGCCTCACGCGCGCAAGGGTAGCAGCGCTGACGAGCTCGTGACCGGGTTCACATGCCCGCGGCCGCGCGCGACCCGGGGCCCTCGACCCCGCCGCCGCCATGCTCAGCGGCGCGCGTGGTGCAGGGCGACGATCCCGCCAGTGAGGCTCTTCCAGCGGACCCCGCTCCAACCCTGCTCGGCGATCGTCGCGGCGAGCTCGCGCTGGTCGGGCCACAGCCGGATCGACTCCGCGAGGTAGCGGTAGGCCGCCGGCGCGCTCGAGACGACCTTCGCGATGGCCGGCAGCGCGCCGATGAGGTAGCGCTCGTAGACCTCGGCGAACGGCCGCCAGGTGGGATGGCTGAACTCGAGCACCGCGAGGCGCCCACCGGGCTTGGTCACGCGCGCGAACTCCCGCAGGCCCGCGGCCACGTCGGGGAGGTTGCGCAGCCCGAAGGCGATCGTCACCGCGTCGACGCTCGCGTCGGGCAGCGGCAGGCGCGTGCCGTCGGCGTTGAGCCAGGCGAGGCCGGAGCCCCGCGGCACACCGCGCGACTCCCGCTGCGCGCCGGCGGCGAGCATCGGGTAGCTGAAGTCGAGCGCGAGCACCCGGGCGCCGTCCCCACTCGCCGCGGCGAGCCCGTGCGACAGCGGCCCGGTACCGGCGGCGACGTCGAGCAGCACCTCGCCCGGCTTGGGGTCGACCGCGGCGACGGCGACGCGCCGCCAGTGGCGGTCCTGTCCCAGCGAGAGCACGGCGTTGGCGAGGTCGTAGCGTGGCGCGACCCGATCGAACATCTGCTGGACGAGCGCGGCGTCCTTCTGCGGCCCCGAGTGCGGGTCCGGCAGCGCCTCGTCAGCGCCCAGGACCGCGGGGCGGTCGGTGAGGGAGCGATCGGTGCTGGTCATGGCGCGACGGTACCCCGCGCACCGCACCCCCGCCGCGGGCGCCGACCCCGGAGTCCGGCGCGCCGCGCCTGCGGCAGGCGAGGTGGGGCGCCGAGCGCGCGGAGGTGGGGAGCCCACAGCGCGCGACCGGCCCCGCGCGGCGTGGGAACCGCCGAGGTGGGGCGCCGAGCGCGCGGAGGTGGGGAGCCCACGGCGCAGGGGTGGTGCGCCACCGGCGCGCTGGGGGTCGAGCTTCGGCCCCCGTCGCAGGGGCGGTGAGCCAACGGCGGGCCCCAGCGCACCGAAGCCTCACCAGCAGCACGAACACCGGCCCGCGACCCGCCCGGTGGTGCGGGCAGGGCGCGCCCCAGCCCGCCGAATCCACACCACCTGCCCGCAGCGCAGCCGACTGCGCAGGGGTGGTGCGCCATCGGCGCGCTCCAGCGCGCCGATGGCCTACCACCCCTCGCCGACCCACGAACAGCGGGCCCGATCGGGCCCCGGTCGCGCCGTTGACGCACCACCTCCACGAGCGCGAGGTCGGCCGCTCGGCCAAGCGGCGAGGAGGAACATGGCGGCGGGACCGGTCGCCGTGCGCGACCATGGAGGCGGCGTCGCCGAGGCCGCTGCCGGGCCACGTCGGCCCGCTCCGCGGGTTCGCCGCCGTCTCAAGGCCTCGCGCCGGCCTGCCGATGCTGCGGGTGGAAGGCCAGACAGGAGAGAGAGTCCGATGCCGTTGCTCAAGCGCCGCACCGCCACGACGACCGACGACCGGCACCCGTTGTGCCGCTACTGCCACGTCGCGGTCAACGTCGACGCCGACGGCTGCTGCGAGCTCGGCCACCGGGTGATGACCCCTGAGGAGGCCGCGATCCTCCACGCCCGCGCAGACGTCGAGGCGCGGGAGGCTGCTGAGGCCACGCCAGCCCCCGCTGACGGGCAAGCGGTCGACCCTGGGATGGGCGAGGACGACGAGGACCTCGAGTCGCTCATCGCCGAGGCCGCTCACGCGGAGGCCGAGCCGGGCGTGCATGGCGCCGGGGCGGGCTTCGAGGGTGAGTACCGCCAGTCCGACGAGGCCGCGCGCGATCTCGCCGACGAGCTCGACTCGTTGTGGGGCCCGCCCTCCTCGGGCGCACCGACCGAGGCGCTGGCGGAGCCGGGCGACCGTGCCCCGACCGAGGCGTTCTCGGCGCTGCAGTCCAGCATGCCCACCGAGCCGCTGGGATCGCCCGCGGACAGCGCGTTGACCACACGGCTCGACGGCGGCGACCACGCCAACGACGACCTGGGCCCCGACGGCCTCACCGAGGAGGAGCGCGCGGCCGTGCACGCCCCGGCCGGCAACCGACGCGGGGAGAGCGCGCTCGACGAGGTCCTCGACTTCGGCGACGAACAGGCGTAACGGCGGCCGGGAGCGGTCGCAGCAGCGGCCGGCCCGGGCCCCGCGCTCGGACGCGCTCAGACGATGCGACGCCCCGAGATCGCCGCGTCCTCGATCCGGCAGAAGCGGTCGCGCGTGCCCGGTGCCCACGAGCGCAGCGGCAGGTCCTCGAGCTCCCGACGGCGCGTCTCGTCGTCGACATCGCGCAGCACGCCGTCGACGAGCACGCTCCAACCCTCCTGCCACGTCGGGTCGACCGCGTCGACCTGGAAGGCCACGCGCACCCCGTCGGCGGCGGCGTCCATGGCGCTGTCGCTCTCGGTGCGGAAGACGACCTCGTCGCGGTGGAGCCGGTAGGTCACCGGCAGGACGAGCAGCCGCTCACCGTCGGCGAAGGCCAGCCGACCGAGCTGATGAGGGTGGCTGGCGAGCAGCTCCCGGCACTCGCCCTCCTCGAGGGCCTCGAGGTTGACCCCGTAGCGGGTGACCTCGGGCGGCGTCATGAGGGGACCCCCTCGCCCTCCTGCTGGGAGGGCTCGTCGACGTCGGCGGCCTTGGACGGCCCGGCGGCGGGGTCGCCTTCCTCGTCGTCGAGCCCGGCGACCGCAGCGAGCGTCGCGAGGAGGTCGTCGGTGGTGAGGATGCCGATGAGCCGGCCCTCGGCGACGACGGGCAGGGCGCTGATCTTGAGGGTGCGCATGCGGTGGGCGGCCTCGTTGATCGTCGCGCTCGGCGCGACGGTCTGCACCGGACGCGTCATCACCGCCTCGACGGCACGGTAACGCCCGCTGACGAGGTCGGACCGCAGCGTCGTCAGCGCATCGGCGAGGGCCTTGTCGCCGACGCGCAGGTCGCGGTCGCTGACGATGCCCACGAGGGTGCCGCCGACGACGACGGGCAGGTGGCGGATGCCGTGGCGGGCCATGAGCCTGCGGGCGGTGAGCACCGACGCCGACGGGGCCACGGCAACCGGGTTGGGGGTCATCACGTCGCGGATGCGCATGCGGCCTCCTCGGGGGCGGGGGCGCGGCGCGTCGCGCGTCGCGCGGGCGGTCTCGCTGGCGATCCTTCCCGCGACGCGCGGGGGCAGGCAGTGGCGGGGGTCCCGCGGTGGAGAGGCCCAACGTCCCCGCAGGCCACCTCGTCGGTGGGACCTTCGGCATGCCGGGGGTACGTCGCGCGGCCCGACCGCGACCGCCGCCGGGCGGGCACTCTGTGGATCTCGCCGCAGGCGTGCCCTGATGCGGCGGTGCGACACCAAGCGAGAGCAGTGAGGACGGCGATGACGGTAGTGGAGCAGCGCGGGCGGGGCGACGGCCCCATGGAGCTGGGCTGGGAGCCGAAGGAGCGCAGGATGACCACGACGACGGTGTTTCAGACGTGCCCGGTTCCCGGTGAGGCCGACCTCGTTGCCGAGGCGTTCCGCGGGGACCCCGGCCAGTGGCTGCCACAGCCCGCCGAGGACGCGGGCCTCGAGCGCTGGCTGCTGCGCCTCGACGTCGGTCGCTTCTCCCGGCCGGTGCTCGCCAGCGTCGGCCCTCCCTGGCAGCTCGGGGAGATGACGTGGCGGGTGCTGTCGTGGGAGCCGCTCGGCGAGGACGGTGAGTCGCTGCCCCTCGACCGGGTGCTGCCGGTGTTCCACGGGGAGATCGGCCTGCGCGAGGTGGACTCCCCCACCCTCGTGATGCAGGGCGCCTACGACCCGCCGCTGGGTCGCATGGGGCGCCAGCTCGACAGCGCCCTGCTGCACCGCCTTGCCGACCGGACCGTGCGTGAGCTCGTCGTCGCCGTCGCCAAGCGGCTGAGCGAGGAGAACCTCGTCACGAGGTAGCCGCGCGGGTGGACCGAGCCCTGGGAGCGGTTCGTCGCGGACGTAGAGTGGGGTCGTGCGGTACCACATCGATGACCTCGCCGCCGCCGCCGAGGTCGACCCCGAGGCCATCGCCCGCTACCAGGACGCCGGGCTGCTGCCGCGTCCCTCGCAGGAGGGCTCGCAGGCCTGGTACGACGACGGGCACCACCAGCGGCTCACGCAGATCCGCGACCTCGAGGCCGACGGCGTGCCCCTGCCGGTGATCCGCCGGATGCTCGACGAGGACCCCGCCGACGCCGCTCTGGTCCGCGCGCTCACGGGGCCGGTGCCCGGCGAGGAGGACGCGCCGGCGGAGCTGACCCGCGAGGAGCTCGCCGAGGCGACCGACCTGCCGGTGGCGTTGCTCGAGGCGCTCGAGCGCGAGGGGCTCCTCGAGCCGAGGATCGTCGGCGGCCAGGCCCGCTACTCCCCCGCCGACGCCGAGGTGCTCACCGCGGGGATGGCGCTGCTCGCCTCCGGGGTGCCCCTCGACGAGCTGCTCGGCCTCGCCCGCCGCCACGACGAGGCGATGCGGGCGATCGCCGACGAGGCCGTCGAGCTCTTCGTGCGCTTCGTCCGCGACCCGATCCAGGAGTCGGCGAGCTCGCAGGAGGAGGCCTCGACCCGCCTCGTCGGCGCCTTCCGCGAGATGCTCCCGGCCACCGGCGCGATCATCGCCCACCACTTCCGCCGGCTGCTGCTCGCCTCCGCCGCCGAGCGCATCACCGCCGACGCCCCGGACGGGCAACCCGACGAGCCCGACACCCCGGACGGGCAACCCGACGAGCCCGACGCCGCCGGCCTCGCCGAGCCCACGGACCCGCCGCCGACGCGATGACGATGCCTCGGACCCTGCGCGCGAGGACCGTGGCCATCGATGATCCCGGCGACCTCCTCGACCTCCTGCCCGACCCCTCGGCGCGGGTGTGGCTGCACGAGGGCGAGGGCCTCGTCGCGACTGGCACCGCCGCCTCGGTCGCGGTGCCCACCGGCTGGCAGCGCACCGGGCAGGCGCGCGAGGCGCTCGCCACGGTGCTCGACGCCGTGGCGACCGACGACCCGATCGCCATGCCGGGCACCGGCCCGGTGGCGTTCGCGAGCCTCACCTTCGACCCCGAGCGGGCGGGCTCACGGCTCGTCGTGCCGGAGGTCGTCGTCGGCCGCCGCGACGGCCGCGCGTGGCTCACCGTCGTCGCCGAGGACGGCGACCCGCGCCTCGCCGACCCCGCGCGCGTCGTCGAGGCCCACGCACCACCGGTGCCGCACGATCGCGTGCGCTACGCCGGCTCCGGGCTCGCCGAGCTGCGCTGGCTCGACGCCGTGGCCGCCGCCACGAAGTCGATCGCCGACGGTGAGGTCGACAAGGTCGTGCTCGCCCGCGACCGCATCGTCTGGGCGCGGGCACCGTTCGACCCGCGGCTGCTCGTGCGCCGCCTCGCCGCCCGCTTCCCCTCCTGCTACACCTTCGCCGTCGACGGGCTCGTCGGCGCGACCCCGGAGCTGCTCGCGCGTCGCTGGGGCCGCGCGGTGACCTCCCGGGTGCTCGCCGGCTCCGCGCCGCGCGCCGCGGACGCCGAGACCGACGCCGCCCACGGTGCGGCGCTGCGGGGCTCGGCCAAGGACGTCGCCGAGCACGCCTTCGCCGTCGACTCGGTGCGCGCGGCGCTCGCACCGGTGCTCGCCGACCTCACCGCCGACGCCGAGCCGTGGCTGCTGCGCCTCGCCAACGTCCAGCACCTCGCCACCGACGTCCACGGCACCCTCGCCGACGACGCCGAGGACGTCCTGAGCCTCGGCGGGCGGCTGCACCCCACCGCGGCGGTGTGCGGGACCCCGACCCTCGAGGCCCTCGAGGTCATCCGGCGCCTCGAGCACCTCGACCGTGGGCGCTACGCCGGCCCCGTCGGCTGGGTCGACGCCCGCGGCGACGGCGAGCTCGGCATCGCCCTGCGCTGCGCGGAGGTCGACGGCGCGCGGGCCCGGCTCTTCGCCGGCGCGGGCATCGTCGCCGCGTCGCTGCCCGAGGACGAGCTCGAGGAGACCCGCCTCAAGCTCCGCGCGATGGCCTCGGCCGTCGAGGGCTGAGCATCCGGCCCCACCCGCGAGTGGCGACTCACCGCGCTCACCGCACCCCGATCCGCCAATCGCCGCGGGGGCCACGCCGCCGTGCACCCGGCCCCACCCGCGAGTGGCGACTCACCGCGCTCACAGCACCCCGATCCGCCAATCGCCGCACGGGGCGCCGCCGCGAAAGCCACGCCGCAGGGGCCACGCCGCCGTGCACCCGGCCCCACCTGCGAGTGGCGACTGAGCGCACTCACCGCAACCCGATCCGCCACTCGCCGCACGGGGCGCCGCCGCGAGAG
>PWFH01000072.1 GCA_003553795.1 Egibacter sp.
CCTTGGACAGCGCGGTGATGCCGGTCAGCCGGGAGAGGTCGCAGACGATCCCGCCCTCGGTGGCCAGCGGCGAGCCGACCACCGAGGAGCCCAGCCCCCACGGGATGAGCGGCACGCCGTGCTCGCTCGCGTGGCGGAGGAGGTCGGCGACCTGCCCGGCGCTCGTGGGCTGGGCGAAGGCGTCAGGATGCCCCAGCGGCTCGCCGAGGCGGGAGCGCTTCTTGGCCAGCGGCCACCAGTCGTGGTCGTAGGCGGCCAGGAGCCTCGCGTCGGTGACGAGGTCGGCCTCGGCGGCGCGGCGCACCGCCTGCAACGGTCCCTGCTCACCCATCCGGCGCTCGATCCGGTCATGTGATTGAGGTTGTGATAATCACCCTGGTAATGTGAACCGATGTCTCGCTGCGGTCAAGGGTTGATGGCCACGCGCTCGGCGACGGGGCGCGGGGCGCACGCCGAGGACGCCGGCGCGGGTCGAGAGTGTCGATGCGCGGCGCCAGGCCGCCCGACCTCGTGGCGCACGGCGGCGTCGCACCTCGCCAGCCTCCCGACATGACCGCCCTCGCCGCAGCGCTGCTCGCCGCCGCGGGGGCGGTCGCGGTCGCCGACTGGGTTGCGAAGGCCCGTCGCAGCCCGGCCCGGCGCCTGCTCAAGCCTGCGGTGCCGGTGCTGCTCATCGGCGTCGCGCTCAGCGTCGAGCCGGTGGTGGCCGCGCAGGTGCCCTTCGTCGTGGTGGGCCTCGCGCTCGGACTCGCCGGCGACGTCGTGCTCCTGCGCCGCGGGTCGGGCCGCCTGCCGCTCGGGGCGCTGCTCTTCGGGGTAGGCCACCTCGCCTACCTCGGGGGCTTCGCGGCGCGGCAGGCCGAGACCGGGGGAGCGGTGCTCGTCGCCGTCCTGCTCGCGGCGACGTTGCTGGCGGCACGGTCGTTCCTGCCCGCGGCGCGCCGGGAGGGCGGCCGCCGGCTCGCCGGGATCGTCATCGCCTACCTCGTCGTGCTCGGCGCGCTCCTGCTCGGCGCCGTCCTCGGTGGCGGCTGGCTCGCCGTCGCCGGGGCCGCGACGTTCTGGGGCTCGGACCTGTTGCTGCTGCACGCGCGCTTCGTCGGCAGCGTCAGGGCCTTCGACCTCGCCGCGACGGTCACCTACCACCTCGCGCAAGGCGCGATCGTCGGCTCCCTCGTCGTCGGCTGAGCGACGCCACGCCAGGCAGCTGGATCCGCCCGCGGTCGCCGAGCGCAGGCACTCACGCGTCGGCCTGGCCCTGCCAGTCGAGGTCGGCGAGGCGTTCGGCGCGGGCGCCGTCGTCAAGGCTCAGCGCCTCGCGCACCGCCTCCTCGTGGCGCGGAGCCGACCAGGTCGACCCGCGGATCGCCACGCCGACGAGCACCACGATGCCCCAGACGATCAATCCCGCGGCCTCGGGGCCGAGGTCGGCGCCGCTGAGCAGCGTCACCGGGTCGCGCCCGACGACGACGGCATCGTCGACGCGTGCCCTCTGCGGCAAGGACGCCCGCTGCGTCCTTGTGGTGTGGCACCAGCCGGTGCATAGTTGGACTGGAAGCATGGCTATACGGGTCCGTGGGTGTCTTGACGCCGATGCCAGGGGCGCATGGTGGCCCCGCACCCCGAGGGCGCCACGACGTCGTCCGGCGCAGGCGCGGGGCCGCTCGGCGGGAGGGCTCGAGAACGGCGTCGGCGGTCGACCACCGCCGGTCAGCAGACCAGGTCGCTGTTCACTCTTGGAGGTAGCGCGACATGACGAGACCGTTCGTGGCGCAGTACAGCGGCGTCGTGCTCGATATCGACGGTGTCTGCCTGACGGGTTCCACGCCGATCGCCGGCGCCCTGGACGCCGTTGCCCAGTTCCGTGATCTGGGGATTGCCCTGCTCTTCGCGACGAACAATGCGATCCGGACGCCAGCCCAGGTGGCGGATCATCTGGGCGGCGCGGGTTTCGAGGTGCGCGATGACGAGATCCTCACGTCCTCGACGTCGGCAGCGCTGCTCCTCGAGCCAGGTACCCGCTGCTACGTGCTCGGTACCGATGGACTGCGCGTTCCGCTGCGCGACCGGGGCTGTGTGATCGTCGACGACCCCTTTGCCGCCGAGGTCTGTGTCGTGGGGATGGATTGGAAGCTCACCTACAACGACCTTGCCGAAGCCGCCCTCGCGATCGGTGCGGGTGCGCGGTTCGTCGGCACGAACCCCGACGCGAACGTCCCCAGCGAGCGGGGAAGACTGCCGGCTGCAGGAGCGATCCTCGCGGCGCTCACGAAGGCCACGGGAGTCGAGCCGCTCGTCGCCGGCAAGCCGGCACCGGCGATGTTCGACGCCGCCGAGGCGCTCTTGCCGCCGGGCCGCAGGCTGATGGTGGGTGACCGTCTCGACACCGATGTAGCCGGCGCGGCCGCGCAGGGCTGGGACACCGCGCTCGTGCTCTCCGGGGTGGCAACCGCCGAGGACGTGGCACGCTCGACGATCGCGCCCACCCGGGTCTTCGACGACCTCGCTGGCCTGCTCGGTCCCTGAAGGTAGCGAGCTTCTCGGCGGGCTCGCCCGCGCGTGGGCCACCCCCCTGCGCGGCGGTCTGGTGCTACGACCGACCTGCGCAGGGGCGGCGGCTCCCTCGTCACGTGAGGGCGGGCCGACGCCTAGCGCTGGCGGGCGGCCCACCCGGCGGAACGTCTAGAAGACGTCGCCCTCGAGGGCCTCGTAGACGCGCACGAAGCGGTTGAAGGCCTCCTCGTAGTCCTCGGCGACGCTGGGGTCGGGGTCGAAGCGCTGGCTGACCTTGACGGCTCGTTCGGCGGCTTCGTTGCAGTTGGCGTAGACGCCCGCACCCACTCCCGCGTACAGCGCGGCACCGAGGCAGCCTGTCTCGGAGGTCTGCAGCAGTTCGATGGGCCGCTGGAAGATGTCGGCGAGCAGCTGGCACCACATCGGCGACTTCGCCGCACCGCCGGTGAGGCGGATGGCGCCAATCTCGATTCCCGCCGCGGCTTGGGCGAGCAGGATGTCCTTCATCTCGAAAGAGATCCCCTCGAGCACCGCACGAGCCATGGCGGCCTTCGAGGTTCCGAGGCTCATCCCGACGAACGTTCCGCGGGCGTTGGGATTGAGGCGCGCGCCCGAGGCCCCCTGCAGGAAGGGCAGGTACGTGATGCCGTCGGCGCCGGGAGGGACGCCGGCGATGGCGCGAGTGATGAGGTCGTAGGGGTCCTCCTGCAGTCCCTTGGCTGCGGCGACTTCGAGGTCGGCGAAGGTGTCGCGATACCAGCGGAACGCCGACGCCGACGTGACGGAGAAGGCCTCGATGGTCCAGTTGTCGAGGCCGTGGTTGGGCTTGACGACGAGCTTGGCGTTGGGGTCGCGATTGGGCTCGTCCATGACGACGAAGCAGGAGCCGAACGTGCCGATGACCATGACCGTGTCACCGCCGCTCACCGCGCCGGCGCCGAACGTCGAGCAGTTCTGGTCGTGCGCACCGACGCAGAGCAGGGTGCCCTCGGCCAGTCCGCTGCGCTCGGCGATCTCCTTCGACAGCCTTGCGACCACCTGACCTGGTTCCGTGGAGATCTTCGCTCGCATCTCCAGCGGAATGCCCATGAGCTCGTGGATCTCCTCCGACCACACGAAATTGTTGGTGTCCAACATCCCCTCACGTGAGGCCGAGGAGAGGTCGGTCCAGTACTCGTCCGCGCCCCACTTGCGCAGGAGGTAGTCCTGCTCGGTGGAGAACATCTTCGTCTTCGCCCAGTTCTCGGGCTCGTTGTCCTTGAGCCAGGCCAGCTTGCTGATTGAGAAGATCGCGCCGAGCGGATCGCCCGTGATCTCGTAGAAGCGATCCTGTGGGATGAGCTTCTTGATCTCCTCGATGTAGGGCTCGCCACGGAGGTCCTGCCAGCCCACCCACGGCCGGATGGTCTCACCGTGCTCGTCGAGCAGCCCGATGATCGAGCCCTGCGACGAGATGGCGAGCGCGACGATGTCGGCGGGGTCCACGCCGGAACGCTCGACGGCGGCCTTGCACGAATCGAACAGCGGAGGCACGAGATCCTCGGACAACTGCTCGACCCACCCGGGCTTGGGGTAGTACGAGGGGTACTCGCGGTAGTCAGAGGCCACGACCGTGCCCTCGACATCGAAGACGCACGTCTTGCAGCCCGTGGTCCCGGCGTCGATCCCTACGAGGTACTGCGCCATGTTCCGCTCCTTCCGGCTACGTGTGGTCGGCGAGATGATCGGCGTACTGCGCGACGAGTTGGGCGGCGCTGCGGGTCCCCATGAGGTCCACGCCCATGTCGAGCATCCAAAGCGTCGCGGCGAGCGTGAACTGGCGTGGCACGCCGGAGACCTTGAGCTTGGTGTGGTCGTTGGTGATGCTGTCGCGCATGAGCTTGACGTGGTGCTCGGTCGGGAATCCCTCGGTGCCTGTCGAGGTCTTGACGTAGTCCAAGCCGGCGTCGCAGCACATGCGGGTGAGGGTGACGATCTCGTCATCGGTCAGGAACGCGACTTCAAAGATGAGCTTCGTCAGTGCCGTGCCCGCGCAGCGTTCACGAAGCCCGGCCAACTCTCTTTCGATGAGGGCGTAGTCACCGTCCTTGAGCGCACCGATGTTGACCACCATGTCCACCGCCGTCGCGCCGTCCTCGAGGGACTGTGCGATCTCGGCGAACTTGATCGAGGTACCCGTGCAACCGTAGGGGAAGGCGATCCCCGAGCCCACACGCACGTCGGATCCGGCGAGCTCCTCGGCAACGACGGTGTTCCAATAGGGATTGGTGTAGAAGGCCGCGACGCCTGCCTCACGTGCCTGTCCTGCGTAATCGCGGATGTCGGCCTCGCCGAGCTTCTGGAGATGCACGGCCATGTCGAGATGCTTGGCGTACTCCTCGACGGTCATCATGACGATGACCCCTAGCCCTGGTAGGGCGGAACGAGGCCGATACGCCGCATCTGATCGAGCGCATCGATGATCGTCGGCGCATCGCGCGTCCCGATGAGCTCGGCACCGGCGAGGAGGAAGGCGTAGGCGTTCTGGGGGCGCGGGAACTTCACGCCGGCCACCTTGACCTTCGCCGGCGAATCGGCGACGGCGTCGAGCATGATGAGGACGTGCTCCATGCTGGGGCCCTCGAACTGCCCCGATGACGTCTTGACGTAGTCGATGCCGGCGTCGACGACGATCTCCGAGGCCCGGCGGATCTCGTCGTCATCGAGGAAGCAGGTCTCGAGGATGACCTTCGTGAGCGCGTCGCCGGCCGCGTCACGGAAGTCCTGGCACTCACGGCGTACGTCGTCGCTCCGCCCGCTCTTGAGGGCACCGATGTTCATCACCATGTCCAAGGCGCGGCAGCCGAGGCGGACGGCCTCCTCGGCCTCCTTCGCCTTGATGAAGGACGTGGCCGAGCCGAACGGGAACGCGATGCCGGTCGCGGGGAGGATGTCGGTGCCGTCGAGCTCGTCGAGCACCACGGAGGTCCAGTAGGTCGATGAACTGTAGAAGGCTGCGCAGTTGTACTTCACCGCGATACGCGCACCTTCGCGGATCTCCTCCTCAGTGGTGTTCTTCGGCAACACCGACTGGTCGAAGCACTTTCCGAGCTCCCAGCTCGTCACTGTCGCGAGGTCGACCATCGTCGATCCTTTCCTCGGCTCGTCGGGCTGTCCGGCTGGCGACCGCGGCAGGGCTCGTGGTTCGGCGGGCGCCAACTCACACGGTGGAGTCTAGACATGTCTATTTAGCTAGCCAAGGGGTGATCGGCCGAGGCGTCGCCCAGTGCAGTACTGGGGCGGTCGGCCGAGTCGGCACGCAGCCGGCGACGGCGTGCCCCGCCCGCGGGTTGCTGCACGGTCGCCATGGGCGGTTGGCTGCACCGCGGAGGAGGATGTGTGAGCCGCACGGCGCCTACCGGCCATGGCCAACCGATCTGTGGCAGTACCTCACTACGCGAGAGCGCGACGCGTATGGACGCTACGGTGATTGCGGCCCATCACCCAAGTGCTGACCGGACCGCGGCGTAGGATCGATTGTCCCTTGCCAGGCGCTGTGTGAGCTGTCGGTGTCCCATTGGCGTGGGCTGGCAGTCGAGGGCACGGAGGATCCGGAGGGCGGCGTCGATGGCAGTGAGGTCGTGGGGGCCAGCGCGGGGCCCGGGGCAGCGGTGAGACGCGGGTCCGCGGCGCGGCACGGCCGTCGGCGGCGCCTGCTGCGCTGGCTCGGCTGGGGCCCCCTCGCGGTGCTCGTCGTCCTCGCCGCCCTGCCCTACCTCGTGCCGTTCTCCTCCTCGGGCACGCTCGACCACCGCGAG
>PWFH01000212.1 GCA_003553795.1 Egibacter sp.
AGCTGCGCAGGACCGCCGCCGACCAGGACGGGCAGTTCGCGACACGGCAGGCCCGCGAGCTCGGCGTCAGCCGCTCGATGCTGCGGACGCTTGGTGGGCGCGGCGAGGTCGTCGCGCTGCGTCAGGGGGTGTGGCGGTTCCGTGCCGCGGCCGGAACACCGGATGCGGCGATGACCGGCTACCTCGTCTGCTGGCCCGACGGGGTGCTCAGCCACGAGAGCGCCGCGCGCTGGCACGGCCTCGAACTCGATGAGGCACCGACGACGGTCCACCTCACCGTCGCCCACGGTCGGCGGCGAAGCCCCGCCGGCCTCGTCGTCCACGTCACCCGCGACCTGCCGAGCGGCGACGTCCTCACCGCCGGCGGGCTCGAGGTCACGAGCCTGGCGCGGACGCTCTGCGACCTTGCGGCCAGCGGCGGGCAGGGGCGCACGCTGCGGCTGCTCGACCAGGCCGTCGCCCTCGGTGCGACGCCGAGGTGGATCCACCAGCGCGCCGAGGCCCTCGCGCACGGGCGGGGTGGGCTCGACGTCCTGCGGGCGGCGACCGCCCCGGGCGCGGCGCCGGTCTTCCGCTCCTGGCTCGAGCGGACCCTCGCCGCCCTCATCGCCGAGGCGGGGCTGCCGGAGCCCACCTGGAACGTCGCCGTGGCCGACGCCAAGGGCAAGATCGGCATCGTCGACGCGCTGTGGGCCGAGGAAGGCCTCGTCGTCGAGACCGAGGGCCTGCGGTTCCACACGAGCGCCGAGGCGCGACGCCGCGACGCCGAGCGCTTCAACCGACTCGCCG
Organism: Egibacter sp.; assembly: GCA_003553795.1. Taxonomy (GTDB): domain Bacteria; phylum Actinomycetota; class Nitriliruptoria; order Euzebyales; family Egibacteraceae; genus T1Sed10-49. The sequence continues at coordinate 790 of PWFH01000212.1, forward strand.
CCGGCGGCTACACCGTGCGGAGGTTCACCTGGCACGACGTCGTCGAAGAGCCCGAGCTCGTCGCCGCGACGATCGGCGAGGCCTTGACCGGTCGCCAAGACCGCGCCGGCGCCGTCGTGCCGTCCCGGGCAACGGTGGCAGGCCATCGCCGGCGAACCCCTCAAGTCGCGGGCGCGGCGTCCGACATCGAGGGGTAGATCCCTCACCGGGGTCACGGTCAGTCGCACCCACAGGGAGCGAGCCGGTCACCGTCGCCAACGGAGGCTCGAGGTGGGCACACAGAGCGTCGATGCCGCGCTCGACCGACTCGACCGCCGCAAGCGCCGCGCCTACGTCCTCGTCATCGTCCTCGTCGGCGCGGTGACTGCCGGCAACTGGGTCATCGCCGAGCCCGGCGATGCCTTCCTCACCTACGTCTACCCCGCGATGATCGCCTTCCTGCTGGCCTGCGTGCCGTTCCTGCTGAACCCCCGGATCCCGGCGAGCCGTCTCGCGCCGGTGCTGCTCGGCACCGCCACCGCGGTCGTGCTCACCCGGCTCGTCGACATGCTCTACCGCTCCGAGTCGCTCGAGGCACGGTTGCTCGACCTCACCGGCGCGCAGTACTGGGCCCTCGGTGCCCTGCTGCTGCTCACCCTGCTCGTCTTCGACCGACGGCGCGGCGCGCGGGTCGCCGGAGGCCTCGTCGCCCTCTCGCTCGCCCTCGCCCTCGGCGCGATCGCCCTCGAGGCGGCCCGCGGCGGACCGGTCGCCGAGGCGACCGAGTACCTGCTGCGGGTCCACGGCTTCCTCGGGATCTCGCTCGTCATCGTCGTGGCCAGCCTCGGGTTCCGCGAGGAGCTCCACCGCGCGACCGAGCGCGCGGAGGCCTACCGCACCCAGGCGCTCACCGACCACCTCACCGGCCTGGCGAGTCGGCAGGCGGCCGCGGGACGGCTGCGCGAGGAGCTCGCCGACGCCGCGCGACGGGGGCGGCCGCTGGCCGTGGCGCTCCTCGACGTCGACCGCTTCAAGGACCTCAACGACGCCCACGGCCACGAAGCCGGCGACGTCGCGCTCGTCGCCCTCGCCGGCGGCCTCGAGGAGACGGTGCGCGCCCGCGACCTCGCCGCGCGCTGGGGCGGCGAGGAGTTCCTCCTCGTGCTGCCCGAGACCGACCTGGCCGCCGCCGTCGCCGTCGCCGAGCGCTGCCGCGAGGCGCTGGCCCGCCTCCCACTCGACACCGGGCCGGTGACCGCGACGTTCGGGGTCACGACGTGGGACGGCGAGGAGAGCGCCGACCGCCTCATCGGCCGCGCCGACCGGGCGCTCTACCGCGGCAAGGCGGACGGCCGCGACCGCGTCGTGAGCCTCGAGCCGGCCGCGCCCGCGGGCGTCCCTAGAGGTACTGGCCGGTGTTGACGTTCTCGATGGACTTGCCGGGCTCGGCGTCGTCGCCGACGAGGGTGCGGACGTAGACGATGCGCTCGCCCTTCTTGCCGCTGATGCGCGCCCAGTCGTCGGGGTTCGTCGTGTTCGGCAGGTCCTCGTTCTCCTTGAACTCGTCGCGGATCGCCTGGACGAGGTCGTCCTCCTTGAGGCCGCGCTGCCCCTCGTCGAGGTAGCGCTTGATCGCCATCTTCTTCGCCCGGGCGACGACGTTCTCGATCATCGCCCCGGAGTTGAAGTCGCGGAAGTAGAGGATCTCCTTGTCGCCGTTGGCGTAGGTGACCTCGAGGAAGCGGTTCTCGCCGGTCTCGGCGTACATCCGCGCGCAGGTGTCGTCGATGAGCGCGTCGAAGGCGGCCTCCTCCGAGCCGTAGGCCTTCACGGTGTCGGGGTGCAGCGGCACCTTCGGGTGGAGGTAGATGCGGAAGATCTCCCGGGCGGCCTCGGCGTCGGGGCGCTCGATCTTGATCTTCACGTCGAGGCGTCCGGGGCGAAGGATCGCCGGGTCGATCATGTCCTCGCGGTTCGACGCGCCGATGACGATGACGTCCTTGAGCGACTCGACGCCGTCGATCTCGCTGAGCAGCTGCGGCACGATCGTCGTCTCGACGTCGCTGGAGACCCCGGAGCCGCGGGTGCGGAAGATCGAGTCCATCTCGTCGAAGAAGACGATGACGGGGAAGCCCTCCTCGACCTTCTCGCGGGCGCGCTGGAAGATGAGGCGGATCTGCCGCTCGGTCTCGCCGACGTACTTGTTGAGCAGCTCGGGGCCCTTGATGTTGAGGAAGTAGCTGCGCGCGTCCGCGCGGCCCTCCTTCTCGGCGACCCGGCTGGCGAGGCTCGAGGCCACGGCCTTGGCGATCATCGTCTTGCCGCAGCCTGGCGGGCCGTAGAGCAGGATCCCCTTCGGCGGCTTGAGGTCGTGCTCGAGGAAGAGGTCGGCGTGGACGAAGGGCAGCTCGACGGCGTCCTGGATCGCCTCGATCTGCGAGCCGAGCCCGCCGATGTCGTGGTAGTCGACGTCGGGGACCTCCTCGAGGATGAGCTCCTCGACCTCCGGGCGGGGCAGGCGCTCGATGGCGTAGCCCGAGCGCGGCTCGACGAGGAGGGTGTCGCCGGCGCGCAGCGGCACGTCGGCGAGGGGGTCGGCGACGCGGACGACCTGCTCGTCGTCGGTGTGGTTGAGCATGAGGAGCCGGTCGCCGTCGAGGCGCTCCTTGAGCGACATGACCTCGCCGACGGTCTCGTAGTCGCCGGCCTCCACGACGTTGAGGGCGTCGTTGAGGATGACCTCCTGGCCGGGGCGCAGCGCGTCGACGTCGACGCCGCCACCGGCGTAGACCCGCATCTTGCGGCCCTGGCCGAAGACCTCGACGACCTCGCCGACGTCGTCCTCAGCCTCGGTCTCGGCGGGCTGGCTGGGGCTGCGCCCGAGGAAGACCCCGAAGGTCGACGGTGGGCTCGAGAGCTTCTCGACCTCCTCCTTGAGCTGGACGATCTGCTCGCGGGCGTCGCGCAGCGTCTCGACCAGCTTGGCGTTCTGCGCGGTCGCGGTCGACAGCTGCTGCTTGGTCTCGAGGACGCGCTCCTCGAGGGCGCGGATGCGACCTGGGGCCTCGTCGAGGCGGCGACGCAGGATCTGCGCCTCCTCCTCGAGCGCGCGGACCTGCTGGCGGAGCGCGGCGGCCTCAGCGCTGTGGTCTGCCATCGCCGACCTCCTCGGGCGTCGGATGTCGGGAACGACCCCGTCGACGAGTATAGGAGCGGACCGCGCCGCCCTCCGCGGTCAGCCGGACTCGTCGGCGAGGCGCCGCGCGGTCGACAGGAACGCGGTGTGGGCGACCATGCGGTGGTTGGGCCGCACGGCGAGGCCGTCGACATGCCAGCCGCGCACGAGCGTCTCGACGGTCTCGGCATGCCCCCAGCGCGCGTCGGCGTCGAGGGCCTCGCGCAGGCGCATGACCTGCGGCACCGTCGGGGTGTAGGCGCACAGCAGCCCGCCGGGGCGCAGGGCGTCGACGGCGGCGGCGACGACGCGCTCGGGCTCGAGGAGGTCGAGGACGAGGCGGTCGCAGGAGATCGCGGCCAGCCCCTCGGCGACGTCGCCGCGGCGCAGCTCCCAGTTCGCCGGCGCGCCGCCGAAGCGCTCGGCGACGTTGCGCTCGGCGATGTCGGCGTGGTCGTCGCGCAGCTCGAAGCTCGTGACCCGTCCCTCAGGGCCGACGGCGCGCAGCAGCGCGCTCGTCAGGGCGCCGGAGCCCGCGCCGGCCTCGACGACCTGCGCGCCGGGGCCGATGTCGGCGAGGCCGACGATCATCGCCTGGTCCTTGGGGTAGACGACCTGCGCGCCGCGCTTGCCCTTGAGCGTCCAGTCGCTGGCGGTGGGCCGCAGCACGAGCAGGCTCGTGCCCTTCGCGCTGCGGACCTTCGAGCCCTCCGCCCGGCCGATGATGTCGTCGTAGGCCACCGCGCCGCCGTGGTAGTGGTAGTCCTGCCCGGCGCGCAGCGTCGTGAGGTAGCGCCGCCCCTTGCGGTCGATGAAGAGGACGCGCTCGCCGTCGGCGAGCGCGGCGGGATGTCCCGGCGGGCGGGGGGCCGCCGGCGGCGCGTCGCCGCTCACGCCGACCGCCGTCCGACGACCTCGAGGATGCGCCCCTGCGCGCGGCAGAACGCACAGCGCACCTCCTCGTCGCTCTGGTACTCCCGCGGGGTCGCCGTCGGCATCCCGCAGGAGGTGCAGGCGCGCATGCCCTCGCCGCCGCCCTCGTCGGCGTCGCCGAAGCGCTCGTCGCGGACGCGGTCGAGGTAGCCGAAGAGGAACGCCGCCTTCGTGCCGGGCGCGTGCTCCTCGAGGCCGTTGAGGGCCTCCTTGTAGCGCAGCACGGTGTTGCCGCCCACGAGCGGGCACTCCTCGACGACGTAGTCGAGGCCGCGGATGACGCAGTAGGCGGCCATCTCGCGCTCGCCGAGGCGGTAGAGGGGCTTGACCTTCTTGGCCAGGCCACCCTCGGCGGGCAGCGCCGGGGACTGCCGCGCGAGCATCGACTCCTTCCAGTGCAGGACGTTGCCGAGCAGCGTGGCCGCCTCGTCGTCGAGGTTGTGGCCGGTGGCCATCGCGTCGTAGCCGCCGTCGAGGGCCACGCGGTTGAAGACGTAGCGCTTCGACAGCCCGCAGACCCCGCAGGCGGTGCGGTTGCGCAGCCGCGTGGCGTCGGGGATGTCGTAGCCGTACTCGGAGGCAAGGTCGACGGTGTGCAGGTGCACCCCGCGCGCCTCGGCGAAGCGGCGGACGATCTCCTCGGAGCGGCTCGAGTAGCCGCCGATGCCGAGGCCGAGGTAGAGGCCGTCGACGTGGTAGCCCATGTCGAGGAGGACGTCCCACAGCGCGAGGGAGTCCTTGCCGCCGCTGACGGCCACGAGGATGCGGTCGTCGTAGGAGAGCATCCCGTGGCGGTCGATCGCCGAGCGCACCTGGTTGCGGACGTGGTCGACGAAGTGCTCGGCGCAGTAGGCCGCGCGGTGGCGGGCGACCTCGATGATCGCGTCGGCGCCGCAGGCGTGACAGCGCAGCGCCCGCGCGCCCCCGGAGATCACCGAGCGGATCTCGACCTCGGCGTCGTCGGCGAGGAGGTGGCCCTTCGTCACGAGCTCGCCGTCGGCGATGACGAGGACGGTCTCGGGGTTGATGCCGAGCTGGCCGAGCACGTCGGCGACGGTCGCCGGGCCGGCGACCTCGTGGGTCTCGTCGGGGTTGCGTCGCGTGATCCTCATCGGTCCGCTGAGGCTAGCAGCGCCGGCCCCGGACCGCGCCGGCGGTGAGGTGGTGCGCGCCGGCGAGGAAGTGGCATACTCGGCGCCCACGTCGGCGTGGCGGAATTGGTAGACGCGCATGGTTGAGGGCCATGTGGACCTTGCGGTCCTTGAGGGTTCAAGTCCCTCCGCCGACACTCTCTGGTGGGACCATCCCCACCGAACCCCCCAGCGCCCCTCCCGGGGCCAGCCGGCTGAGCCCACCCCGCGCATGCCCGCCTCGGACGAGGCGTGGCGGGCGCGGGC
>PWFH01000105.1 GCA_003553795.1 Egibacter sp.
CGACGTCGGTGCCCCTCGCCGCGGGGATCGCGCGGCGTGCCCAGCTCGAGCGGGGCTGCCTCGGCGTGGCCGAGGCCGCGAGGCGCCTGGGCCGGGACCCCTCGAGGGTCCGGCAGATGCTGGCTGGGCCGCGGCGCTCGTTGCTGGGCTGGCACCGCCAAGGGAGCACCCGCGAGTGGCTGCTGCCGGCCTTCCAGTTCGAGCATGGGCTCGCAGGCACCGCTGCGTGGGCCGAGGTCGTGCGCGCGCTGCCGCACGCTGACGTGACCTCGCCGGTCGCGCTCGTCGCCTGGCTCGTCGAGCCGCGGGCCCACCTCGGTGGCCGCTCCCGCGTCGAGGTGCTCCTCGCCGACGACGACGGTCTCGACCGCGTGCTCGCGGAGGCCCCGACCTACGCGATGCCCGCCTGAGCGTGGTCGTGGCGAGTCGGTTGACGTGACGACGCGGCTGCCACCACCCCCGGAGGCGCTGCCGTCCCTCGAGGCCGAGGACCTCACGACACTGTCGCCGGGCACCCTGCTCGTGCGGTTGCACCGTCTCGACCCGCCGCATCCGATGCCCGCCGACGGCCTTCGCACCTACGGGCCGCATCCCGAGCGGGGACGCTTCGACCCGCATCCACCGGGGCTGGGCCCGCGCGAGCATCCCGGGTGCGACGTGGCCTACCTCGCGACCGAGGACTCGACGGTCACGCAGTCAGCGCTGCCGACGGTCGACGGGGTCTTCGCCCCGCGCAACGCCCTCGACGTCGCCGTCGCCGAGATGGCCCAGAGCGCGCGCACGCTCGTCGTCGACGACGGTCTGTGGCTGAGCGTGCTCGAGCTCGCCGCGCCGCTCGAACTCCTCGACATCCGAAGCTCGTGGACGCAACGCACCGGGGCCGGGCTGCACCTCGCGACGGCACCGCATCACCGCACACAAGCGTGGGCGCGAGCCATCCGCGAGGCCTACCCCTTGCTGCCGGGCCTGCTCTACCCGCCGTCGACCGGGGGTCGCGGCACCGCGGTCGTGCTGTGGCAGCCGGCCGCTCGCGCCCTCGAGGGCGCGGTGCTGCGCCTGTCGAGGGCGACGAACGACAGCGCACTGCGCGGCGTGCTCGCATCGGCGACCGAGCGCGTCGGCTGCGACCTCGTGCACCCGTGAGGCCGCGCCGTCCGCCGGCGGCGGGCGGCCGACGCCCCGGCAGCCATCCCGACGGTAACGAAGCCGTAACCGGACCGCCGTTGCGCGGGGGGCCCCCCTGGGTACGCTGGCCATGCCCGCTCACACGATTGGGAGACCGGAGCGCTGATGCCCGCCACGCCCCTCAAGGCCGCGAACCGCCTCACCGCGGAGTTCGACGGACCCTGGCGCGACGACACGCCGGTGTTCGCCTGCTGCCGCAAGACCGTGCAGACCGCCGTGGACAACGTCGACGTCCTCGAGCTCGTCGCCCTCGACGCGACCGCTCGGGTCCGCGCCCTGCGTGAGGCCGTGGAGGCGGACACCCCCGGTCACATCGAGGCGCACCGCTGCTGCGCCGGCCACCTCGCCGACGTGGCCTTCGACCTGCCCGACCTCCTCGCCGACGGCTTCGACGCCGACCGCCAGGAGCTCTAGCGACCCGGTCCGCGCCGACCGCACCCGGCGCGAGACCCTCACGGCCCGGTCAGCCCCATGAGGGCGGCCGGGCCGAATCTTTGCCCGCGACCCTTACAGACTGCCAACCCTTCGAGGCTACAGTGGCGTGCGGTCCCGCGGCCAGTGCGGATCCCCGCCGCGCACGGGGCCGCGAACGCGTCAGGAGGCCCCTCGTGCGTGCCCGCTCCCACCCCCGCCTCGCCCTCGGCGCGCTGCTGCTGGCCCTCGCCGTCGGTCTCGCGGCGTGCTTCGGCGACGACGTCCCCGAGGTCCGCACCGCCGAGGTCGCCGCCGGTGAGGTCACCGAGCGCGTCGCCGCGCCCGGCAGCCTCGCCCCCGCGGGGCAGACCGAGGTGACCGCCGGCGTCGGCGGCACGATCCTCGAGGTCGCCTTCGGCGACGGCGAGGAGGTCGCCGAGGGCGACGTCGTCGTGCGCATCGACTCCGACGAGATCGACGAGGCGCTCGCCCAGATCGAGGAGGCCCGCGCGAGCCTCGACGACCTCGAGGGCCTCGGCGGGGCGCTCGGCGGCGACCTCGCCGGCCTGCCGCAGCTCGATGCGCTCGACGCCGGGGCACTCGACCCCGGGGCGCTCGACCCCGGGGCGCTCGGCGTCGACCCCGGCGCCTTCGATCCCGGGGCGATCAGCGGCGGCCTCGATGTCGACCTCGGCGGGCTGCTCGACGGCATCGACGCCGGGGACCTGCCCAACCCCGCCGAGCCGATCGTCGCCGAGCTCGACGGCAAGGTCCGCCCGGCGATCGCCGGGGCCCGCGAAGCGCTGCCCGACGCGCTCGCCGAGCTCGAGGCGGCGCTGGCCGACCTGCAGGCCGCCATCGACGAGCAGCGCGCGAGCCTCGAGGCCGCGATCGACGCGCTGCCGGCCGAGACCCGCGCCGAGCTCGGCCTCGACGGGGAGCTGCCGCAGCTCACCGTGCCGCCCGCGCCAACCCTCGAGGAGGCCAACGCCGCGCTCGACGCCCTCGAGGGGGGCTACGAGACCGCCCGGCGGACGCTGCTCGACGCCGGCGCGGAGGTCAGCGCCGGGCAGGCCGAGCTCGTCGCCGAGCTCGCCGGCGCCGCCGAGGGCGTGGCCGCCCAGCTCGAGACCGCGATCGCCTCGACGCTCGGGGAGGTCGCCGGCGCGCAGGCGCAGGCCGCCCAGGCCATCGGCTCGGAGCTCGACGGGCTGCTCACCGGCGTGGCGGGCGCCCAGCAGGAGGCGCTGTCGGGCGTCCTCGACGCCCAGATCGGCGGGCAGCTCGCCGCGCAGGAGGAGGCCGTGGCCGCCGCCCGCGACGAGCAGGAGGCCGAGCTCGACGCCGCCGCCGAGCAGGTCGAGGACCGCCGCGAGGACCTCGAGGCCCGCGCCCCCCGCGACGGCCTCATCGAGCTCGCCGACGGCTCGTCGGGCGGGGCCGCCCCCGATCTCGGCGGCCTCGGCGACCTCGGGGGCTTCGGCGGCTTCGGGGGCCTCGGCGACCTCGGCGGTGGCCTCGAGGACCTCGGCGGCGCCGCGCCCGAGGGCGGGGTCGACGACGCGCCGATCGAGGAGGGCTCGGAGGTCCGCGCCGGCCAGCCGCTGTTCACCGTCTACGACCTCACCGACTGGTACGTCGAGGCCGACATCGACGAGCTCGACGCCCGCGGGGTGGCCGCCGGCCAGTCCGTCGAGGTCACCCTCGACGCCTTCGTCGGCGAGGTCTTCGAGGGCGTCGTCGACAAGATCGCCCTCACCCCGACCGGCGGGGGCGGGGCGGTGTCGTACCCGACGCGCATCCGCCTGCTCGACCGTCCGCCCGAGCCGGGCGCGCGCATCGGGATGTCGGCGGGGGTGGAGATCGCCACCGCGAGCGTCGAGGCCGAGCAGGTCGTGCCTTCCACCGCGGTGGTGCGCCGCGACGACAGCGACGCGGTCTACGTCCTCGACGGCGACACCGCCGAGATCGTGCCCGTCGAGGTCCTCGCCTTCGGTGACGAGGCCGCCGCGGTCGAGGGCGACCTCTCAGCCGGCGACGTCGTGCTCACCGCAGGGTACGAGGACCTGCCCGACGGCACGCAGGTCGAGGTCTCGGGCGAGGACGGGCAGGAGTGAGCGCGCCGCTCATCGAGCTCGCCGGGGTGAGCCGGCGCTATGACCTCGGCGACGCCGAGCCGGTCATCGCGCTGCGCGACGTCGACCTCGCGATCGACGACGGCGAGTTCGTCTCGATCGTCGGGCCGTCGGGCTCGGGCAAGTCGACGATGCTGCACCTGCTCGGCGCGCTCGACAAGCCCTCGCAGGGCACGGTCTCGGTCGCCGGCCGCGACGTCTCGCAGATGGGCGACGCCGAGCTCGCCGAGCTGCGCAACGCCACGATCGGCTTCGTCTTCCAGCAGTTCCACCTCCTCGCGCGCACCCCGGCGATCGCCAACGTCGAGCTGCCGCTGGTCTACGCCGGCGTCGGCCGCGCCGAGCGCCGCCGCCGCGCCGGCGAGGCGCTGTCGCAGGTCGGCCTCGGCCACCGCCTCGAGCACAAGCCCAACCAGCTCTCCGGCGGCGAGCAGCAGCGCGTCGCGATCGCCCGGGCGCTGGTGACCAGCCCGCGGCTGCTGCTCGCCGACGAGCCGACCGGCAACCTCGACAGCCACCGCGGCGAGGAGGTCATGGCGCTGCTCGCCGACCTCAACGCCAAGCAGGGCGTGGCCGTCGTCGTCATCACCCACGACCTCGAGGTCGCCGCGCTCGCCCCCCGCCAGATCGGCATCCGCGACGGCGTCGTCAGCGAGCCGGCGGTGCTGCGGTGAGCGCGGGCCGGGAGCGCCGGCGGTGAGGTTCCTCGAGGCCGTCAAGGTCGCGCTCACCGCGATCGCGGCGAACCGGCTGCGCTCGGCGCTGACGATCCTCGGGGTCGTCATCGGCGTGATGAGCGTCGTCCTGCTCGTCGCGGTCGGCACCGGCGCGCGCGACGAGGTCACCGAGGGCATCGAGTCGCTCGGCTCGAACCTCCTCATCGCCGTGCCCGGCGAGCCCGGCCCCGGCCAGCCGCCCGGCCGGCGCAGCTTCACCGTCGAGGACGTCGAGTCGCTGCGCCGCGACCTTCCCCCCGGCGCGGAGGTCACGACGAACCTCACCGGCGGGGAGCGCCTGCGCGCCGAGGGCGAGGAGACCGGCGGCACCGTCGTCGGGGTGACCCCGGAGTACCAGGCGGTGACCAACGTCGAGGTCGTCCGCGGCGACTTCTTCGGCGAGTCCGACCTCACCGCCTCGAGGCGGGTCATCGTCCTGTCGGCGGGCGCGGCCGAGAACCTCTTCGGGGAGCGCGACCCGCTCGCCCAGCAGGTCACGATCGCCGGGCTGCAGTTCCGCGTCGTCGGCATCACCGGCGAGGCGCAGGCCGCGGCCTTCGGCCCCCAGGCCGCCGGCTCGCAGGTCTACATCCCTGTGACGACCGCCCAGCGGCTCTTCAACACCCAGCAGCTCGACACCCTGCTCGTCACCGCGCCCGACCGCGACCGCCTCGACGCGGTGGCCTCGGAGACCGAGCGGATCCTCACCACCGGCCCCGGCGTCGACCGGGAGGTCTCGATCGTCACCCAGGACGAGATCCTCGGGGTGGCCGGCGACATCCTCGACACGCTCACGCTCGTGCTCGCGGCGATCGCCGGGATCAGCCTGCTCGTCGGCGGGATCGGCGTGTCGAACATCATGCTCGTGAGCGTCACCGAGCGCACCAGTGAGGTCGGCCTGCGCAAGGCCCTCGGGGCGCGCACCCGCGACATCACCCGGCAGTTCCTCGTCGAGGCGGTCGTGCTCTGCGGCTTCGGCGGCGTCGTCGGCATCGGCCTCGGCGTCGGCCTCGCCGCCCTCGCCGAGGCCGTCACCCCGCTGCCGGCGGTCGTGACGACCTGGAGTGTGGCCACGGCCTTCGGCGTCAGCGTCGCCGTCGGCGTGATCTTCGGGGTCTACCCCGCCCGGCGGGCCGGCCGGCTCGAACCGGTCGTGGCGCTGCGCAGCGAGTAGGCCCGGGCCGGCGCGCGTGGGCGCGGGGTCGACCGCGCCTCGGGAGGCGCGACCGCGGTCGTGCGGCGCGCCGTCGCCGACGATGACCCGCCGCGACCTGCTGCGGCGCAGCGCCGTGCTCGGCGGCGGCCTCGCGGTGGCTTCGCCGGCCATCCAGTCCCTCGCAAGACCGGCCTTCGCCGCTTCCGGTGAGGGCGGGGGCCTCGACATCGCTCTCGTCGTCATCATGCAGCGCCGGCCGGCGCCCCGCGCGCCCTGGCAGGACCTCAGCGACCATTGCTACCGCCTGCGCTTCAACGGCGGCATCTGCGTGACCCCCGCGCTCGACGTCGCATGTGGCCTCCCTGCGTGGGAGTGGAGCGGGCTGCCCGGGCATGCCTCGTCGGCTCTGCCGGTCGACGCGCGCTTTCCCGGGGCGAGCCCGACGATCGCCGTCTCCCACGATGGCGGGGTGCTGCGCATCGACCTCTCCCCGGCGACGTTTCAGTCCGACGTCCGCCACTGGGACTACCGCTTCGTCGTCTACTCGATGGCGCCGGACGGTGACGCGTCACCCGAGCGCACCGACGACGCCGCGCCGGGCGACGAGGCCGCAGCGTGCGAGGCCGAGCGGTCCGAGTCCGCAGAGCCCG
>PWFH01000106.1 GCA_003553795.1 Egibacter sp.
CTGCGCGAGCAGGCGGTGCGCGACCCGCTCACCGGGCTGGCCAACCGCACGCTCCTGCTCGAGCGCACCCGCACCGCGCTCGACCGGCTGCCGCGCACCGGCGGCACCGTCGCGCTGATGTTCGTCGACCTCGACGGCTTCAAGGCCGTCAACGACGCGCGGGGCCACGAGGCCGGCGACGTGATCCTGCGGGATGTCGGCGCCCGCCTCGAGCGCATCGTGCGCCCCGCCGACACCGTCGCGCGCTTCGGCGGCGACGAGTTCGTCGTGCTCTGCGAGGACCTCGACGACCCGCACGAGGCGACGGTGATCGCCACGCGCATGCTCGACGCGCTCACCGTCCCCCACCGCCTCGGCGACGACGCGCTCGTCCTCGCCGCGAGCGTCGGCGCGGCCACCGCGACGGGCGGGGGCGCGACCGACGCGCTCCTGCGCGCGGCCGACGACGCGATGTACCGCGCGAAGCGCCGCGGCGGCTCGCGCGTCAAGGTCGCCGAGACCCCGCTGGGCTGAGCGGCCCCGCGGCGCGCGGGCGCTCAGCCGATGACGACCGCCTCGCCGACCGCGAGCGGCAGCGGCCCGTCGAGCGTCTCGCCGTGGCGGTCGAGCCCGCTCGAGAGCAGCACCGTGCCCGCACCGAGGTCGATGACCGCCGGACGCTCGCCGGTATTGAGCGCGACGGTGACCCGGTCGGCGCCGGCGCGGCGGGTGTAGACGAGGACCCCGCCGTCGGCGCGCAGCCCCTCGAGGTCGCCGGTGGCGAGGGCGGGCCGCCGCCGGCGCAGGGCGAGCAGCGCGCGGGTCAGCGCGAGCGGCGAGGCCGGGTCGGCGTCCTGGGCGGCGACGTGGGCCTGCCGGTGGTCCTCGCCGATCGGCAGCCACGGCGCGACGTCCGGCGGGCAGAACCCCGCGCCGGGCCCGCCGGTCCAGGGCATCGGAGTGCGCGAGCGGTCACGGCCGAGGCCCTTGCCGGGGTTGGCGAGCTCCCAGGGGTCCTGCGCGGCCTCGGGGGGCACGTCGACGTCGGGCAGGGCGAGCTCGTCGCCGTAGTAGAGCACCGGGGTGCCGCGCACGGTGAGGAGGAAGACGAGGCCGGCGCGGGCGTGGGCCTGCCCGAGGCGGGTGGGAAACCGCGGCTTGTCGTGGTTGGAGAGCACCCACGTCGGCCAGGCCCGGGCGGGCAGGAGCGCCTCGACGCTGCCGACGAGGTCGGCGAGCACGCCAGCCTGCCAGGGCAGGTCGACGATCGTGTGGAAGTTCAGCGGCAGGTGGAGCTCGTCGCCGTCGCCGTAGAAGGCCATGAGCTCTGCGGGGTCGAGGTTGACCTCGCCGATGAGGACGCGGTCGGGGTAGGCGTCGACGACGCGGCGCAGGCCCCGCAGGACGTCGTGGAGCTCGGGCCAGTTGCGGGTGCGTCGTTCGAGCAGGCGCGCGGAGGCGGCCATCCCCTCGTGCCAGTCGGGGTTGGGTGGGTTGTCGCGCAGCCTCGGGTCCTTGGCGATGCGGTGGGCGACGTCGACGCGGAAGCCGTCGACGCCGCGGTCGAGCCAGAAGCGCAGGACGTCGCCCATCGCCTCGCGCACGCCCGGGTGGCGCCAGTTGAGGTCGGGCTGCTCGGGCAGGAACGAATGGAGGTAGTACTGCCCGGTCGCCTCGTCGTAGGTCCAGGCGGGGCCGACGTCGAAGCGCGAGAGCCAGTTGTTCGGCGGCCCGCCGTCGGGGGCGGGGTCGGCCCAGACGTACCAGTCGCGCTTGGGGTCGGTCCGGGAGCGCCGGGAGGCGAGGAACCAGGGATGCCGGTCGCTCGTGTGGTTGGGCACGAAGTCGAGGATGACCCGCAGCCCGCGCGCATGGGCGGCGGCGATGAGCGCCTCGGCGTCGGCGAGGTCACCGAAGAGCGGGTCGACGTCGCAGTGGTCGGCGACGTCGTAGCCGAAGTCGGCCATCGGCGAGGGGTAGATCGGCGAGAGCCACACCGCGTCGACGCCGAGGCGGGTGAGGTGGTCGAGGCGTGAGACGAGCCCCGCGAGGTCGCCGACCCCGTCGCCGTCGCCGTCGGCGAACGAGCGCGGGTAGACCTGGTAGAGCACCGCACGCTGCCACCACGGCGTCGAGGTCATCGCCCGACCCCTAGCCGCGCACGAGCGGGGCGTAGGCGAGCAGCATGCGCTTGGTCCCCGACTCCTCGAAGCGCACGACGGCCTCCTCCTTGCCGGGGGTGCCGGCGATCTCGACGACGACGCCGCGCCCGAACTGCGGGTGGAGGATGCGGTCGCCGGCGGTGATGTCCCCGCCGTCGTCCTCCCGCGGCCCCGCGCCGAGGCGCGAGCCGCCCCGCCCTCCGCCGGCGCCCGTGCCGGCTGTCGCTGCGACGCGGCCCGCGGGGCCGCCGCCACGGCGGGCGCCGCCCTCGGCCGCGCGCACCTCGACGAGCTCGGAGGGCACCTCCTTGAGGAAGCGCGAGGGGGGGTTGGCGTGGGTGGCGCCGAAGAGCGTGCGCGACCACGCGCTCGTGAGGTAGAGGCGCTGCTCGGCCCGGGTCATCGCGACGTAGGCGAGGCGGCGCTCCTCCTCGAGGTCGTCGGGGTTGCCGAGCGAGCGGTGGTGGGGGAAGATCGCGTCCTCGAGGCCGACGACGAAGACGACGGGGAACTCGAGGCCCTTGGCGTTGTGCACGGTCATGAGCGTCACACGGGCGTCGGCGTCGGCGAGCTCGTCGGACTCGCTCACGAGGGCGACGCGCTCGAGGAACTCCTCGAGGGTCGCCCCGGGCGAGAGCTCGGCGACCTCCTCGGCGACGCCGGCGAGCTCGTCGAGGTTCTCGACGCGCCCGAGCGCCTCGACGGTGCGCTCGCCCTCGAGCTCGGTGCGGTAGCCGGTGCGGTCGAGCACCCGCTCGATGACCTCCCGGGGGCTGAGCTCCTCCTCGAGCCAGGCGGTGCGCAGCCCGTCGAGGAGGCCGACGAAGCCGGTGACCGCGCCGGTGGGCCGGGGCCCGAGCTGGTGGTTCTCCTCGGCACGGCGGCAGGCCTCGAGGAAGCTGACCTGCTCGCGGGCGGCGAAGAGGTCGAGGGCCTCCTCGGTCTTCGCGCCGATCCCGCGGCGGGGGACGTTGAGGACGCGCTTGGCCGAGACGTCGTCGGCGGGGTTGACGAGCAAGCGCAGGTAGGCGAGGGCGTCCTTGATCTCCTTGCGCTCGTAGAAGCGCGTGCCCCCAACGATCTTGTAGGGGGTGCCGACGCGGATGAGCACCTCCTCGAGCGCGCGGGACTGCGCGTTCGTGCGGTAGAAGACCGCGCAGTCGCCCGGGCGCACCCCGTGGCGGTCGGCGAGGCGGTCGATCTCCTCGGCGACGAAGGCGGCCTCGTCGGCCTCGCTGTCGGCGGTGTAGCGCACGACCTTGACGCCCTCGCCGAGGTCGGTCCACAGGCGCTTGTCGAGGCGCTGCTCGTTGTGGGCGATGACGCCGTTGGCGGCGTCGAGGATCGTCTGCGTCGAGCGGTAGTTGCGCTCGAGGGTGATGCGGGTGGCGTCGGGGAAGTCGCGCTCGAAGTCGAGGAGGTTGCGCACGTCGGCGCCGCGGAACTTGTAGATCGACTGGTCGCCGTCGCCGACGACGGTGAGCTGGCGGTGCTCCGCGGCGAGCAGGCGGACGAGCTCGTACTGCACGCGGTTGGTGTCCTGCCACTCGTCGACGAGGACGTGGGTGAAGCGCTCGCGGTAGTGCGCGAGGACCTCGTCGTAGAGCCCGAGGAGCTCGACGGTCTTGACGAGGAGGTCGTCGAAGTCGAAGGCGCTCGCGCGGTGCAGGCGCTCCTGGTAGCGGCGGTAGACCTCGGCGACCTGCTGCTCCCACCACGACTCGGCGCGCAGGCGGTAGGTGTCGAAGTCGACGAGCTCGTTCTTCGCCGCCGAGATCGCCGAGGCCGCCCCACGCGGGGTCACGCGCTTGCTGTCGATGCCGAGCTCGTCGAGGCACAGGCCGACGAGGCGGGTGGCGTCGGCGGCGTCGTAGATCGTGAAGGCGCGCTCGTAGCCCAGCCGCGGCGCCTCGTCGCGCAGCAGGCGCGCGCAGGCGGCGTGGAACGTCGACACCCACATCCCGCCCCAGCGCCGTGGGCGGGGCGCACCGTCGGCGTCGCGCTCGACGCCGACGAGCCGGTCGCCGACGAGGCGGCCGACGCGGTCCTTCATCTCGTCGGCGGCCTTGTTCGTGAAGGTGATCGCGAGCAGCGCGTGGGGGTTGACCCCGCGGTCGCGCACGAGGTGGGCGATGCGGTGGGTCAGCACCCGGGTCTTGCCCGAGCCGGCGCCGGCGACGATGAGCAGCGGACCGCCGGTGTGCACGACCGCGGCGCGCTGCTCGGCGTTGAGCCCGTCGACGAGCTCGGGGCTCACCGGGGGCGCGCCGCCGTCGCCGGCGGCCTCGAAGAGGGGCTCGGAGCTCATCGCGCGGGGGCCTCGCAGGGGCGGTCGACAGGGCGTCGCTGCGAGCCTACCGCCCGGCGGCCGCGCCGCCGGAGAGCGCGGCGAGGGCCTCGCGGCGCTCGCGCAGGTGCACCTCGGCGTGGGTGGCGAGCATCCCCGACCACGGCATCGGCGCAGCGAGGCGGACCTCGTCGCCGTCGAGCAGGCGCACGTCGACGGGGGTGGCGGCGGCCTCGCCGAGCTCGCGGGCGAGCAGGACGAGCTCGAGCCCGCAGCGGCGCGCCTCGGCGACGAGCCCGTCGAGGTCGCCGGCGGCGCGGGCGATCGCCCGCAGGTAGGGCTCGCGGGTCGCCGGGGCGTTGTCGTAGCGCGCGCTCGCCCCGGCGAGCACCTCGGCGGTGGCCGCGGCGAGGAGGCGGTCGGTGGCCACGACCGCGGCGAGGACGAGTTCGGCGGACCAGCCGCCCTCCTCGGCGGGCGGGCCGAAGCCCCCGGCGCGGGCGGCGTCGAGCAGCTCGCGGTAGGCGGCCTCGAGCTCGGTGGTGTCCATCAGCGCTCCTCGGGCAGGGCTCCCCGGGCAGGGCTCCTCGGGTGCGGGCCCGTCGCGGGGGCGTGACGCGCCGCCGTCGATGGGCGAGGGCGCGCCGGGGCACGGCGGGAGCCCTCACCCTACCCGCCGCGCGCGGGCGCCCGGCCGGCGCGCCCCGAGCCCTGTGGACCGGCTCGCCCGGAGGCCACCCGGCGCGCGCACGTGCGGCCGCAGCCCCCACCGCAGCCTCCCAGGCCGGCGTCGAGCGCCCGCCGGCAGCGGGCCCGCCTAGTCGAGCACCGCCCAGTAGGCGCGCTCGTCGTCGAGGGAGATCGTCTCCTCCATGAAGAAGCGCGTGTCGTCGTCGACGCCGGGATGGTCGAAGCAGAAGGCAAGGTCGGAGGCCTGCCCGCCCTGCTCGAGCGTGGGCGCCTCGACGACGGCGTCGTTCTCGACGACGGCGAGGCACTCGAAGTCGGCGTGCTGCACCGCGTCGATGACGAGCTTGCCGGTGAGGTCCATGCCCGGGTTGCCCTCCCCCTCGCCGAGGTAGACGACGTCGAAGGTCATCGTCGCGTAGACGCCGTTGCCCGGGGGGTCGTTGAACTCGTTGAAGGCGAGGACCTCCTCGGTCGCGTCGGCGACGAACGCCGTCACCGTGACCTCGTAGTCCCCCACCGTGCCGGTCTCGCCGATGGCGAGCGCGTCGTCGTCCCCGGCGGCGTCGTCGGCCTCCTCCGCCGGCTCGGCCTCGGTCGGCTCGGCCTCGGTGGGCTCGGGCTCAGGCTCGGTCGGCTCGGGCTCGGGCTCGGGCTCGAAGTCGGCGTCGGCCGTCGCGTCGCCCTCCACCGCGACGACGTCGTCGAACGCCTCGTCGGACCCGCAGCCCGCGACGGCGAGAGCGAGCGCGACGAGGACGAGGAAGGGCTTCATCGGAGCCTCCTTCGTGGTCAGCTCCGTCACGAGGGGATCCCACCGCTTGCCTCCATGCATGACGGAGTCGGGGAAGGCAAGCCACGCCTCGCAGGCACGTCATCACCATATGCCGAACAGCATGGCGGTGTACACCATGTATCGCCACACCATGCCGTGACGTGACGCTGACATCGCCGGGTCGCGCTCAGGCGCGGGCAGGCGCGCGTGGCCGCCGGCGGGAAGACCGGCGCCGCGCTACTCCCACTCGATCGTGCCGGGGGGCTTGGAGGTGACGTCGTAGGCGACGCGGTTGATGCC
>PWFH01000183.1 GCA_003553795.1 Egibacter sp.
CAGCCGGTTGACCCGGAAGCGCCACGTCCCGACGCCGTAGCGGTTGGGGGGCATGTTGCGCAGGAGGTTGGAGCGTTCGGTGAGCCGCTGCGCCGTCGCCGGCTCGGCGAACAGCGCCCCGCGGTCGAGCGCGGCCTGGAACCCGATGAGGTCGGTGGCGGTGCTCATGAGGTCGTTGCTCGAGGCGATCATCCGCGGGAGCTCGAGTGGACGGTGCCCGGCGTGGATCAAGGCCGGCTCGGCGGCGTCGGCCGCCGGCTCGGAGCGACCCGGCAGCCAGGTGCGGGTCATCCCGAGGGGCTCGAGGATGCGGTCGTGCAGCAGGTCGGCGAAGGAGCAGTCGGTCGTCTGCTCGAGCGCGGCGATGAGCAACTGGAAGCCGGTGTCGGAGTACCGGGCGCGCTGTCGCGGGGCGGAGAGATCCTGGGGCGGGAAGTGCGGGCGGTGGTCCTCGCGCACCCAGTGCACCACCTCGGTGAGGCTCCACGAGCGGTCCTCGCCGCGCGCGAGCTGCGCGTAGAGGCTCGGGCCGCGCTGGGGCTTGTCGAAGTAGTCGGCCAGCCCCGAGGTGTGGGTCAGCAAATGGTGCACGGTGATGGCCGCCGTGTGGTCGACGCCCTTGTGCACGTGCAGCCCGTCGGTGAGCTCGGGTGGGAGCAGCCTGGTGATCGGGTCGTCGAGGGCGAGCTCACCGCGTTCGTCGGCCTGGAGCACGAGTGTGGCGATGAACCGCTTCGTGATGCTCGCGATGAAGAACGGCGTGTCGGCGCGCATCGGCTCGCCCGGTCGGGCCTCGCCGGCCGCGACGATCCATGGCTCGGAGCCCTCACGGTCGGCGAGACCGATGATCGCGTGGGCGAGCCCACGCTTGTCCACGGTGCGGTCCACGAGCGCCTGCAACCGCGACCCCATCGTCTCCGCCGAGCCCGAGCTCGCGCGGCGACCCGGCATGCCTGGGGACACCGCCACCACCTCTCGCTATCGCAGGGTCGGGCCCATCGCAGGGTCGGGCCCATCGCAGGGTCGGGCCCATCGCAGGGTCGGGCCCGCTGCCGTGAGGTCGCCAGGGTCCCCCAGTGGGGGCGGACCGTCGAGGTCCTCCGGTGCGGTCCGGTCGGGCCGGGCGGCACGTCCCCTGGGCGCACGCGGCGGGGGCCGGTGCCCGGACGCCGCGTCAGGCTTGCCCCGTCGGGCTCGCCGCGGTCTCACAGCGCTGCGTAGACGGCGTCAATGAGCGCGCGCTTGCGGGGGTCGTCGCGCGTGCGCAGGTGCCACGGTCTCATGCGGTTCGGGGCGTAGGCGAAGCCGACGCCGACGTCGGGGTCGGCGAACCCGCCCGACCCGCCCGCGCCGTCATGCCCGAAGGCCTTGCCGGCGGGGCTGCCGAACCACGAGCCGGTGAGGGGCTTGGTGAACCCCAGGGTGCGGGCCACGTCGAGTCCGAGCACGACATCGCGGAACCCTTCGGGCGGCGGCGTCGCCGGGGCTGCGAGCTCGCGCATGATCCCCGGCTGCATGCCCAGCTCGGTGCCGCCGGTTGCCAGCGCGCCGTAGACCGCCGCCACGGCGCGGGCCTGACCGACACCGCTGGCGGCAGGGATCTCGAGGCGCAGGTACTCCCTGAGCGTGTCGCCACTGGGCGGTGGCAGGTCGCGTCCCGACCTCATGAGCAAGCCGCGCGGGTTGGCCATGGCGGCCACGAGCCGCCACTCCAACGTGGGCCGGTGGACGAAGGCGATGTGCCGCGCCGCGATCCGGTCGTCGGGGATCTCATCGGGCAGCCCCAGGTAGAACTCTGCCTCCAGCGGGGCGGCGACCTCCTCGGCGAAGTAGCGCCCGAGCGTGCGGCGCTCCGGGTCGACGCGGCGCAGGAGCATGCTCTCGCACCAGCCGAAGGTGGTGCTGTGGTAGCCGTGGCGTCGTCCCGGCGGCCACCAGGGTCGCTGGGCCGCGAGGACCGCCTCGAGCGCCTCGGGGTCGGCCACGGTGGCGTAGTCGATCTGGCGGTCGAGTGCCGCGAGCCCCGCCCGGTGCGACAGCAGGTGACGGACGGTGATCCCCGCTTTGCCGTGCTGGGCGAACCGCGGCCACCGGCGGGCCACCGGCTCATCGAGGTCGAAGAGGCCGCGTGAGGCGGCGGCGAGCACCGCGGTGGCGGCCATGCCCTTCGTCGACGAGGCCCAGAGCGCCAGGGTGTCCTGCCGCCAGGGCTCCCGGGTCCGCCCATCCCGGCAGCCGCCCCAGAGGTCGACGACCTGACGCCCGTCGCGGTGGACCGCGCAGGCGGCGCCGACTTCGCCGTGCTCGGCGAAGTTGCGGGCGAAGGCGTCCGCGACCTTGCCGTAGCCCTCCGCCACGTCGCCTCGGACCTCGTCTCCCTGGAGCTTCATCGCGCACTCCGGCAGTCCTCGGGGCTGCGGCCGCGGGATGCGGTCGCCGGGGGCTGCGCCGGGCCGACGGGCCTCACCAAGTCCGAGGTCAACCTCGGGGTCAGCCCCTATCGGGACCAGCCCCACCACACCATGAGCGTGCCCACTCACCAGCCGGCGCACCGCCGACGGCGCCAGGCTGCGTCCGGCCAGCAGCGCGGCGTCTTCCTGATCCGCGAGTGGGTGCCGCGCAGGCGGTAACGGCTGCGGCGCCGACGGTGCGGTCTACGTTGCGGGCGGTATCGTCTGCCTCGCCGGCGCGCATCGCACGCAGGTGGTGGGCGGGGGCCTGTCGTGCTCGGCGGGTGGCCCGGCAAGACGGCGAGGGGGTGGGACGTGGCGCGGAGCATCTACCGCACACCCGAAGGCCAGAGGGTTGTGGAGGAGCTCTACGACGCGGCCGTCGCGAGCCTGCCGGCCGCCGTCGAGGAGCGGTGGGTCCCGACGCGGTTCGGGACGACCCACCTGCTCGTGACGGGGCCGGCTGAGGCGCCGCCGTTGGTCGTGCTGAGCGGTGGCAACTTCCCCGGCCCGATGTCGCTGCGGTGGTTCGCGCCGAGCTTGCATCGCTACCGGGTCTACGCGCCCGACACTGTCGGCCACCCCGGCAAGAGCGCGCAGACCCGGCTCTCGCCACGCGACGACAGCTACGGCCGGTGGCTCGTCGACGTCCTCGACGCTTGCGGGCTCGACCGGCCCGCGATGCTCGGGCCCTCCTTCGGGGCGGGCATCGTCCTGGCGGCGGCCGCCACGGCACCGCAGCGCCTCGACCGGGCGGCGCTCGTCATGCCGGCGGGTCTCGTCAAGCCGTCGATGACCCGCATGCTCGGCCGTCTTGCCGGCCCGATGGTCGCCTACCGGCTGCGACCGAGCCGCCCGCGGCTCGTCCGCGCGGTCCGCCCGCTGTTCACCGACCCTCGCATCGACGACGACGTACTCGACGCCGTCGGGGCGGTGTTCGACCACGTGCGGGTCGCCACCGGCATGCCACGGCCGCGCACCGCCGGGGAGCTCGCGGCCCTCGATGCACCGGTCCTCGTCATCGCCGCCGAGCACGATGTGCTCTTCCCGGGCGCCGCGGTCGTGGCCCGCGCGCGTGCGGTGCTGCCCAACCTCGTCGGCGCAGAGGTGCTCTCCGGCAGCGGGCACATCCCCTCGGCCTCGGCATTCGTCGGGCTGCGGGAGGGGCTGGCCGCGTTCTTCGACGCGCGGGACGGGGAGGCGGTGGCCAGCGACGGGGAGGCCTGACCGGCCGGTGATCACCGGGTTCCGCCTCGAGCTGAGGCTCCCAATTACGACGGTCATCGCTCAGCCCGTGCCACGCTCCGATGTGCCGACACCACCGCAGGGAGGTGAAGGACACCGGCGCGGCGCTCACCCCCCCTCGTCGTGGGTGCGAGCGACGGCCATGCCGATGCCTTCGGCTGCGGCGCACAGGTTGCGGTCGCCGGCGACCAGGACCATCGTGCCGTGCTGGACGCGTTCGGCTGCGGCGAGGTGGACGGCGTCGTAGCCGCGCAGGGCGTGAAGCTGAGCGAGCTCGCCGGCACGGCGCACCAAGAGGTCGTCCACCTCGAGAAGGTCGAGTTGGTCGTAGAGGCCGTCGAGTCCCTCGATCGCGATCCCGAGGTCGTCCGCGGGCATCCATCCCAGCCGGGCTGCCTGTGCGAGCGCGGCGCGGGCCTCGGCGTAGATCAGACGTACCGAGGTGACGTGCTCCGCGGCGTCCCAGACTCGTCCGGACCGTTCGGTGCCTGGTTCCTCGATGAGCAGCGGGATCAGCGCGGACGTGTCGAAGTAGGCGATCATCGACGCTGCTCGGCCACGAGGTCGCTCACCGGGCCGGTCGCGGGCACACGGGGGCTCGGTCGATCCCGTCGGCGCGAGACCGCGGGTGCGACGAGGCCCTCGGCGATGAGTCGATCGAAGGTGGTCGTGCCTCCCACGGGGACCAGTCGTGCGATCGGCCGGCCTCGATCGGTGACGGTCAGCTCCTCACCAGCCTTCACGAGCTCGAGGTAGCGGCTCAGATGGTCGCGCAGTTCCCGTACCCCGGCCTCGGCCATGGCCTCTCCAATGTGGCGTCTTCTTAGGGACATTGTAGCCACAAAGGGAGGCGGTGGACGGGAAGGTGCCCAACCTGTGCGCAACCGCCTTGTGCTCTCGACGCCGCAGGGCCACATCGTTCCCAAGGGGCCACCCGGAGGCGGGGATGGTGGCGTCCGGGGGCGCCGACGAGCACGACCCGGGGAGGTCCTCGAGTGGGCACAGGGCGGCGTCGGCGCTCATCCGGGGGGCGGGGCGTCGGAGCGGCGGTCGAGCAGCTCGTCGAGCCGGGCCTCCATGCGGGTGAGCCGCGCGGCGGTGTCCTCGCAGGCGGCGCAGCGTGGTGCCGCCGGCTCCTCCTCGTCTCCGGGCCGACCCTCGTTCATCATGAAGTCGACGATGTTGGCGGTGATGACCCCGACGAGCCCGATGCCGAGGACCATGACGATCACCGCCACGACGCGCGCCGGTGCGCCGACAGGGGCGAAGTCGCCGTAGCCCACCGTCGTGGAGGTCACGAGCACCCACCACACCGCGTTGCCGACCGTCGTGAAGGTCCCGGGCTCGAGGGCGAAGGTGATGAGCCCGCCGACGATCATGAGCGCCACGACCGAGCTGATGATCTTGCCGAGCCCGCGGTGGCGCAGTACCGAGAAGACCTGCCGCCAGGACCGCAACGCCACGGCGAACAGCCGCAGCACCCGCAGGCCGCGCAGCGGCCGCAGCATCGGCAGCAGCACGATCACGAGGTCGAGCACGTGGGTCCGCACGTAGTGGCCGCGGTCGGGGGCGAGCCTGAGCAGCCACACGTACTCCAGGGCGAAGGCCAGCCAGATGAGGCCGTTGAGCCAGAGGAGCAGCCAGGTCGCCCACGGCTCGAGATCCGGGCTGAGCCCGACGACGAGCGCGACGGTGAACACCAGCGCCAGGACGGTCATGGGCCGGCGCAGGCGGCGTTGCGCCTCCTCGAAGGCCTCGGCGTCGCGGCGGCGCCGCCACCACGCCACCCCGGCGTCCGCGGTGCTCGGTGGCAGCTGCTCGGTCATGGTCACCTCCACCTCGGCGCCGGGGCGGCAGCGCCCTCGCGGGCATCATCGCACCGCGGCGCGTTGTGGCGGCTGACGGCAGGCTCGCCCCCTCCTGACCCGGCCAGCGGCGTGGCATACTTAGTGCATCGCAAAAGGTGGGGTGGGACGAAGGGGGAGCGGCGATGGACGGCAGGCCCTGGCTCGCGCAGTACCCGGAGGGCACCCGCCCGCAGCTGCCCGAGCTGCCGGCCGAGACGCTGCCGGAGCTGCTGCGGCAGTCCAGCGCCACGTACGCCGATGCCATCGCCTTCACCCAGTGCATGCCCAACGGCATGAACGGGTCGCTGCGCTACCGCGACGTCGACCGCCTCAGCGACGACTTCGCGGTCTACCTCCGCGAGGTCGTGGGCCTGTCGGCGGGCGACCGCGTCGCGGTGCAGGTGCCGAACTGCCTGAGCTACCCGATCGTGGCCTTCGGGGTCTTCAAGGCCGGCTGCGTGCTCGTCAACACCAACCCGATGTACACCGCCTCGGAGATGACCCACCAGTTCGCCGACTCCGGGGCCAAGGCGCTCGTCATCATCGACCTGTTCGCCGACCGCCTCCCGGCGGTGCTGCCGACGACGTCGATCGAGACCGTCGTCACGGTGTCGATCTCGGCGTTCTTCCCGCGGAC
>PWFH01000161.1 GCA_003553795.1 Egibacter sp.
CGGTGGGTGTGGGGGTGTTGTCAAGGGTTTTTCGTGGATCGTGTGAATTTCTTCGATGGCCCCTTGCGCGCTGCCGATCCGGCGGGCTGCACCGCGCCGACACCCGACCTGACAGACACCCGCGACCGATACCGCCAACGCCACCAGCGCCCGCCCCAATGCCCCCGCCGCGGGGCCGCCACCCTGGCTCCGCCACGGCGGTTCGGACCACCGCCGAGCCGGCACCCGGGCAGATCGGGACCCTCCACGGCGCCCGCGCCTGACGCCCCCTCGCCACCGCCGCAAGCTCCGAGCCGGCCCGGGATGCGTCCGCTCGCGCCGACCCGCTAGGCTGCAAGCGATCCCGGGCGGACGCCGCGCCGCGCAGCGGCGTCCTCGACCCGCCCGATCGCGCTGCGCACCGGAGGAGGAGTCGGATGAAGAAGGTCCTCATCGCCAACCGCGGGGAGATCGCCATCAGGGCCCTACGGGCCGCCTCGGAGCTGGGACTGCGCACCGTGGCGATCCACACCCGCGAGGACCGCACCTCCCTGCACCGCACGAAGGCCGACGAGGCCTACGAGATCGGCGAGGTCGGCCACCCCGTCCGCGCCTACCTCGACCCTGAGGAGATCACGCGCACCGCCGTCGAGGCTGGTGCCGACGCGGTCTACCCCGGCTACGGGTTCCTCTCGGAGTCCACGGACTTCGCGCGCACGGTGCGCGACGCGGGGCTGACGTTCGTCGGGCCGCCCACCGAGGTGCTCGAGCTCACCGGCTCGAAGACCAGTGCGCGCGACGCGGCGATGCAGGCCGGCATCCCTGTCCTGCAGGCCTCCACGCTGCTCGAGCACCCCTCCGACGCCAAGGACGCCGCCGACGCGATCGGCTACCCGGTCTTCGTCAAGGCCGCCTCGGGCGGCGGAGGCCGCGGCATGCGGCGCGTCGAGCGCCCAGGCGACCTCGCCGACGCCGTCGACACCGCGATGCGCGAGGCCGAGGGCGCCTTCGGCGACGCGCGGGTCTTCCTCGAGCAGGCGGTGTCGAACCCGCGGCACATCGAGGTCCAGGTCCTCGCCGACGCCAAGGGCGAGGTCATCCACCTCTACGAGCGCGACTGCTCGCTGCAGCGCCGCCACCAGAAGGTCCTCGAGCTCGCCCCCGCCCCGAACCTCGACCCCGAGCTGCGCGAGAAGATCTGCGACTACGGCGTGAAGTTCGCCCGCGCGGTGGGCTACCGCAACGTCGGCACCGTCGAGTTCCTCATGTCCCAGGGGCCGAACCCCGACGTCGTGTTCATCGAGATGAACCCGCGCATCCAGGTCGAGCACACCGTCACCGAGGAGATCACCGACGTCGACCTCGTGCGCGCGCAGCTGCGCATCGCCGATGGCGCGACGCTGGCAGACCTCGGGCTCAACCAGGAGATGATCCAGATCCACGGCGCGGCGATGCAGTGCCGCGTCACGACCGAGGACCCCGCCAACGGCTTCCGACCCGACATCGGCCGTATCTCCGCCTACCGCTCGCCAGGCGGGCCGGGCATCCGCCTCGACGCCGGCAGCGCCTATGTGGGTGGCGAGGTCAGCCCCTACTTCGACTCGATGCTCGTCAAGCTCACCGCCCGCGGGCGCACCTTCGAGATGGCCGCTCGCCGCGCCCGCCGCGCGCTCGCGGAGTTCCGCGTGCGCGGGGTGCGCACGAACATGCGCTTCCTGCAGGCGGTCCTCGAGGACGAGGACTTCCTCGCCGGGCGCATCTCGACGAGCTTCATCGACGAGCGGCCCGAGCTGCTCGCCGACCGCCCCGGCGCCAACCGCGCCCAGCGCCTCTCGACGTTCCTCGCCGACCGCACCGTCAACCGGCCCCACGGCGAGCCGCCGGCGCTGCCCGACCCCGCGGACAAGCTGCCGGCGCTGCCCTCCGGCGAGCCCCCCGCGGGCACGCGCCAGCGCCTCCACGAGCTCGGCGCCGAGGGCTTCGCGGAGTGGATGCGCGCCAACGAGCGCCTGCTCGTCACCGACACGACGCTGCGCGACGCCCACCAGTCGCTGCTCGCCACGCGCATGCGCACCTACGACATGCTCGCCGCGGCACCGCACCTCGCGCGCAGCCTGCCGCAGCTGCTCTCGCTCGAGGCCTGGGGCGGGGCGACGTTCGACGTCGCGCTGCGCTTCCTCCACGAGAACCCCTGGCAGCGCGCGCAGCGCCTGAGCGAGGCCGTCCCGAACATCCCGCTGCAGCTCCTGCTGCGCGGACGCAACCTCCTCGGCTACACCGCCTACTCCGAGAAGGTCGTGCGGGCCTTCGTCGAGGAGACCTACGCCAGCGGCGTCGAGGTCTTCCGCGTGTTCGACGCGCTCAACGAGGTCGGGCAGATGAGCCTCGCGATCGCCTCGGCGGCCGACGCCGGCGCGCTCGTCGAGGGCACGCTGTGCTACACCGGCGACCTCCACGACCCCGACGAGGACGTCTACACCCTCGATCACTACCTCCGCGTGGCCGAGGGCGTGCTCGACGCCGGCGCCCACGTACTCTGCATCAAGGACATGGCCGGTCTGCTGCGCCCGCCGGCGGCGCACACGCTCGTCTCGGCGCTGCGCGAGCGCTTCGACGCGCCGGTGCACCTGCACACCCATGACACCGGCGGCGGTCAGCTCGCGACCTACCTCGCGGCGATCGACGCGGGCGTCGACGCCGTCGACGGCGCCGCCGCGCCGCTGTCGGGGATGACGAGTCAGCCGAGCCTCGGCGCGCTCATCGCCGCGACCGACGGCACGCCCCAGGCGACCGGCATCTCGCTCGACGCCCTCGGCGACCTCGAGCCGTACTGGGAGAGCGTGCGCAAGCTCTACTCGCCCTTCGAGTCGGGGCTGTCGAGCCCGACCGGCACGGTCTACCGCCACGAGATCCCCGGGGGGCAGCTGTCGAACCTGCGCCAGCAGGCCGCCGCGCTCGGCCTCGGGGAGCGCTTCCACGAGGTTGAGCAGTACTACGCGCGCTGCGACAAGCTCCTCGGCCGGCTCATCAAGGTCACCCCGACGAGCAAGGTCGTCGGCGACCTCGCGCTCTACCTCGTCTCGGCGGGCATCGACGTCGACGACCTCGAGGCCGACCCCGGGGCCTACGACCTGCCCGACAGCGTCATCGGCTTCCTGCGCGGCGAGCTCGGCACCCCGCCGGGCGGCTGGCCCGAGCCGTTCCGCACGAAGGTCCTCGCCGCGCGCGGGGAGGGCGACCCGGCACCGGCCGCCGCCGACGTCGAGCTGCCTGAGCCGGGCGAGGAGCGCCGCGCGGCGCTGAGCCGCGCGCTGTTCCCCGGACCGGCGGCCGACTACGAGGCCGCCGCCGAGGCCTACCACGACCTCTCGCTCGTGCCGACCCACCCGTTCTTCTACGGGCTGTCCCACGAGCGCGAGATCACCATCGACCTCGAGCGTGGCGTGCGGCTCTTCATGATGCTCGACGCCGTGAGCGAGCCCGACGACCGCGGCTACCGCACGGTCCTCGTCAACGTCAACGGCCAGACCCGGCCGATCGACGTCCAGGACCGCTCGATCGCCACCGAGATCGCCGTGGCCGAGAAGGCCGACCGCGGCGACCCGACCCACGTGCCGGCACCGCTGACCGGCGTGGTGACCTGGGCGGCCGAGCCCGGCGTCGAGGTCGAGCTCGGCGGGGCGATCGCCACCGTCGAGGCGATGAAGATGGAGTCGACGATCTCCTCGCCCCACGCCGGGCGCGTCGCCCGCGTCGCTGCGGCCAAGGGCACCGCCGTCGAGCCCGGCGACCTCGTCGCCGTGGTCGAGCAGGCCTCGTGACCGACGGGGTCGAGGCGGGCGCCGCCGGTGGGTCCCAGGCGCCCGCCGGCGACCCTGCCGCCGAGGAGGAGCGGGGGCGGGCCGAGGCGCTGCGCGAGGAGCGGCGGGCGGCACTGGCCCGCCTGCGCGAGGGCGGCGTCGAGCCCTATCCCGTCGGCTGGCGTCCGACCCACCGCCTCGGCGAGGTCGCCGCGGCCTGGGCCGACCGTCTCGAGCCCGGCGAGGAGTCCGGCGAGGAGGTCGCGGTGGCCGGGCGCCTGGTCCTCGTGCGCCGCCACGGCAAGCTCGCCTTCCTCGTGTTGCGCGACGGCGGCGAGGAGCTCCAGCTCTTCTGTCGACGCGACGTCCTCGGCGCCGAGGCGATGGCCGCGCTCGACGACCTCGACGTCGGCGACTGGGTCGGCGGCCGTGGGGAGGTCGTGCGCACCCGCAAGGGCGAGCTGTCGGTGCAGCCGACCGAGGTCGCCCTGCTCGGCAAGGGCCTCGAGCCCCTGCCGGACAAGTGGCACGGCCTCAAGGACACCGAGGTGCGCTACCGCCGGCGCTGGGTCGACCTCACCGTCAACGCCGAGAGCCGGCGGGTCTTCGCGATCCGCGCCGCGGTCGTGCGGGCCCTGCGCGCCGCCCTCGATGCGCGCGGCTTCGTCGAGGTCGAGACGCCGATGCTCCACCCCATCCCCGGTGGCGCGGCGGCCAAGCCCTTCGTCACCCACCACAACGCGCTCGACCTCGACCTCTACCTGCGCATCGCCCCCGAGCTCTACCTCAAGCGCCTCGTCGCCGGGGGGATGACCCGCGTCTACGAGCTCGGCAGGGTCTTCCGCAATGAGGGGCTCTCGCCCCGGCACAACCCCGAGTTCACGATCCTCGAGACCTACGAGGCCTTCGCGGACTACCGCGACGTCATGGACCTCACCCAGGCGCTGCTCCAGCAGGCCGCCGAGGCGGCGATCGGCGCGACGGTGACCCCCGGCGGGGTCGACCTCGCCGGGTCGTGGCCGCGCGTGCCCCTCCTCGACCTCGTCCGCGAGGCCACCGGACGGCCCGACCTCGCCTACGACCTCGAGCGTGGCGAGGTCGCGGCGCTGTGCGGCGAGCACGGCGTGCCCGTCGAGCAGGGCTGGGGCACCGGCAAGCTCGTCCTCGAGCTCTACGAGAAGCTCGTCGAGCCGACGCTCGAGGCGCCGACGTTCGTCGTCGACTACCCCGTCGAGGTCAGCCCGCTCGCGCGGCGCCACCGCGACGACCCCGCAGTCACCGAGCGCTTCGAGCTCATCATCGGTGGCCGCGAGGTGGCCAATGCCTTCTCCGAGCTCACCGACCCCGACGACCAGCGCGCCCGCTTCGAGGCGCAGGCGGCCGCGCGCGCCGCCGGCGACGAGGAGGCCATGGTCGTCGACGAGGACTACCTCGAGGCGATGGCCTTCGGGATGCCGCCGATGGGCGGTCTCGGGGTGGGCGTCGACCGCCTCGTCATGCTCCTCGCCGGCGTCGAGACGATCCGCGACGTGATCCTCTTCCCCACGCTGCGCCCGCGGCGCTGAGGGCCCGACGGTCGCGGCCCACCCGGCCGGTGTGGGGTCCCTACCGGCAGGGAACCCTGCCGAAGGCCGACGCATCGAGACGCTTCGAGGCCTCGGGGACGGCCTAGCCGGCCTCACCGTCAGATCGCCGGGGTGAGACACCCCGGTGCTACAGTTGCTCTCCGAGCACCCGAGCAGGGGGCAGTGCATGTTCGAACGATTCACCGACCGTGCTCGCCGCGTGGTCGTCCTGGCCCAGGAAGAGGCCAGGATGCTCAACCACAACTACATCGGCACCGAGCACATCCTCCTCGGGCTCATCCACGAGGGCGAGGGCGTGGCCGCCAAGGCGCTCGAGTCCCTCGGGATCTCCCTCGAGGGGGTGCGTGAGCAGGTCGAGGAGATCATCGGCCAGGGCCAGACCGCGCCGGCGGGGCACATCCCGTTCACGCCGCGCGCGAAGAAGGTCCTCGAGCTCTCGCTGCGTGAGGCGCTCCAGCTCGGCCACAACTACATCGGCACCGAGCACATCCTGCTTGGGCTCATCCGCGAGGGTGAGGGCGTGGCCGCCCAGGTGCTGCAGAAGCTCGGCGCGGACCTCAACCGCGTGCGCCAGCAGGTCATCCAACTCCTGTCGGGCTACGCCTCCGGCGAGCAGAGCGGCCAGCAGCAGACGCCCGGGCAGAAGGCCGGCGTGTCCGGCGGCTCCGAGGAGGGCAAGTCCTCCGCGGTGCTCGACCAGTTCGGGCGCAACCTCACCCAGCACGCCCGCGACGGCCAGCTCGACCCCGTCATCGGCCGCTCGAAGGAGATCGAGCGGGTCATGCAGGTGCTGTCGCGCCGCACGAAGAACAACCCCGTGCTCATCGGCGAGCCCGGCGTCGGCAAGACCGCGATCGTCGAGGGCCTCGCCGCGAAGATCGTCTCCGGCGACATCCCCGAGACGCTGCGCGACAAGCAGCTCTACACCCTCGACCTCGGCGCGCTCGTCGCCGGAAGCCGCTACCGCGGCGACTTCGAGGAGCGCCTGAAGAAGGTCCTCAAGGAGATCACGACCCGCGGCGACATCATCCTCTTCATCGACGAGCTCCACACGCTCGTCGGCGCGGGTGCGGCCGAGGGCGCGATCGACGCGGCGAGCATCCTCAAGCCGATGCTCGCGCGTGGTGAGCTGCAGACCATCGGCGCGACGACGATCGACGAGTACCGCAAGCACCTCGAGAAGGACGCCGCGCTCGAGCGTCGCTTCCAGCCGATCCAGGTCGAGGAGCCGTCGGTGGGCCACACCGTCGAGATCCTCAAGGGCCTGCGCGACCGCTACGAGGCGCACCACCGGGTGACGATCACCGACAACGCCCTCGTGGCCGCCGGCAACCTCGCCGACCGCTACATCTCCGACCGCTTCCTGCCCGACAAGGCCATCGACCTCATCGACGAGGCCGGCAGCCGCCTGCGCATCCGCCGGCTCACCGCGCCGCCGGACCTCCAGGACCTCGAGGATGAGGCCGCGACCGTCCGGCAGCAGAAGGAGTCGGCGATCGACGACCAGGACTTCGAGAAGGCCGCGCAGCTGCGCGACAACGAGAAGAAGCTCCTCGAGCGCAAGGCCGAGCGCGAGCGCGAGTGGAAGTCCGACGGGATGGACACCGTGCTCACCCTCGACGAGGAGGACATCGCCGAGGTCCTGTCGAACTGGACGGGCATCCCGGTGTTCAAGCTCACCGAGGAGGAGACGCAGAAGCTCCTGCGCATGGAGGCCGAGCTGCACAAGCGCGTCGTCGGCCAGGAGGAGGCCATCCAGGCGGTCTCGAAGTCGATCCGCCGGACGCGCTCGGGTCTGAAGGACCCCAAGCGCCCCGCCGGGTCGTTCATCTTCCTCGGCCCCTCCGGGGTCGGCAAGACCGAGCTCGCCAAGACCCTCGCGGAGTTCCTCTTCGGCGACGAGGACGCCCTCGTCCACCTCGACATGTCGGAGTACATGGAGAAGCACACCGTCAGCCGGCTCGTCGGCTCGCCGCCGGGCTACGTCGGCTACGACGAGGGCGGTCAGCTCACCGAGGCGATCCGTCGTCGGCCGTTCTCCGTCGTGCTCTTCGACGAGGTGGAGAAGGCCCACCCCGACGTCTTCAACGCGCTGCTGCAGATCCTCGAGGACGGGCGCCTCACCGACGCCCAGGGCAAGACGGTCGACTTCAAGAACACCGTCATCATCATGACCTCGAACCTCGGCACCCGGGACCTCGGCAAGCAGGAGCTCGGCTTCGCCGCCTCCAACGAGGAGACCGACACCTACAAGCGCATGAGGGAGCAGGTCGACGAGGAGCTCAAGCGCCACTTCCGGCCCGAGTTCCTCAACCGGATCGACGAGACGATCGTCTTCCACCAGCTCACCCGCGAGGAGGTCAAGTCGATCGTCGACCTCATGATGGCCAGGGTGAAGGAGCAGCTGAAGGCCAAGGACCTCGACATCGAGCTCACCGAGGACGCGAAGGTCTGGCTCGCCGAGAAGGGCTACGACCCGCAGCTCGGGGCCCGGCCGCTGCGCCGCACGATCCAGCGCTACATCGAGGACGCGCTCTCCGAGAAGATCCTCTGGAACGAGTTCGACGCCGGCCAGCTCGTCGTCGTCGACGTCAACGAGGAGGACGAGATCGCCTTCCGGGGCGTCGACGCCCCGCCGGAGTCCCCGCCGGTGGAGCTCGCCGGTTCGGGCGGCGACGGCAACAACGGCAGCTAGCCCGCAGCCTCTGCGTTCCCAACGGCGCGCCCCCTGCGGGGGGCGCGCCGTCCCTCGTTGTGGCGTCGTGGCCTCGTGGCGGCGCGGCGGCGCCCTTCCTTGTCGCGGCGGCGCGGGGCCGGGCCGGCGGCGACGGGACGGGTGCAGGATCGTGCCGGCAGGGGTAAAGTCCGGCGTGCCGTTGCCGACGCTACTCCGTACCCCCCTCGTCGGGGGCCGGCGCCAAGAGCCGGCTCCGCCGGGCAACCGGTGAGGACGAGACGCGGGGCACCGCGAGGGCGGCGCGTGAAGAGCGTCGCCCACGAGAAGGCCCGAAGCCCTCTCGGATCGGTACGCGGCTGACCCCCGGTCCCGGGGCGGGTACCCACACCGCCGCGGGGCGCCAGGCGGGGAGGAGGATCGCCCGCGCACGGCGTGGGCCGATGATCTCCTCCCCGGCCTTTGGGCGGTGCCCTCCCACTCCCACGTCGACGCCGGCGCTGCGCGATGATGGGCTCATGGAGCTCACCACCGACGACGTTCGCAGCCTGCCCCGCCTCGTGCGCACGTGGTGGCCGCTCGCGCTCGCCGACGTCGACGAGTCCGTGCTCGGGGCCCGCCCCGACGGCCATCCGGCCAGCCTCGCCGACCTCGAGGCCCGCACCCTGCGCCATGCCGAGGAGATCGCCGACGGCACGCCGGATGGCCACCACGCCGCCGCGGCCGCGCTCGCCGACCTCGCGGCGGCCTCTGCGCTCCTGCGCGTCCTCGGGATCGTGCCCACCGCCGGCCGCGGCAGCGTCGAGGGCGTCCACGTCGCCCCGGCGGGCGGCGTGCCGAAGCCACCGGTCGAGGCCGCGGCGGTGGGGCCCGGCGGCCTCGACGGCGACCGTCAGGCCACCCCCCGCGCCCACGGTCGGCCCTGGCAGGCGGTCTCGCTGTGGGCGACCGAGGCCATCGAGCGCTTCGTGGCCGAGGGCCACGGGCTGTTCCCAGGGGCGGCGGGCGAGAACCTCACCGTGCGCGGGCTCGACTGGGCGGCCCTGCGCCCGGGGGTCCGCCTGGCCGTGGGCAGCGCCACCCTCGAGCTCACCACCCCCTGCCCCCCCTGCAAGGCCAACGCCCGCTGGTTCGCCGACGGTGACCCTGGCCGCATGCGCCACGACCGCGATCCGGCATCGACGCGCTGGTACGCCCGGGTCCTCGCCGGCGGCGAGGTCGCCGTCGGCGACGCCGCGGTGCTCAGCCCCTAGGATCCCGCATCGATGCGTCTCGTCATCGCCCACTGCGCCGTCACCTACGAGGGACGGCTGAGCGCCCACCTGCCGCCGGCGCGCCGGCTGCTCATGGTCAAGGCCGACGGCTGCGTGGCCGTGCACGCCGACGGTGGCGCCTACAAGCCGCTGAACTGGATGAACGCGCCGAACACCCTCGAGGAGCACGACGCCGGGTGGACGGTGCGCAACGCCAAGGGCGAGGTGCTCGACATCGCCATCGACGAGGTGCTCCTCGACGTCAGCGAGGACCTCGGCGAGGACCCGGGGCTGTCGAAGGACGGCGTCGAGGCGCACCTCCAGGAGCTGCTCGCCGCGCACCCCGAAGCGCTCGCCCCCGCTGAGGGGCTCAGGCTCGTGCGCCGGGAGTACCCCACCGACATCGGGCCGGTCGACCTGCTCTGCCGCGACGCCGATGGGGAGACCGTCGCCGTCGAGATCAAGCGTCGCGGGGAGATCGACGGCGTCGAGCAGCTCACCCGCTACCTCGAGCGCCTCGGGCGCGACCCGCTGCTCGCGCCGGTGCGCGGCATCCTCGCCGCCCAGCGCATCAAGCCCCAGGCCAGGGTCCTCGCCGGCGAGCGCGGCATCGCCTGCGTCGAGGTCGACTACGACGCCCTGCGCGGGCGCGCCTCCGACGACCTCACGCTCTTCTAGCCCGCCGCGGCCTGCCCGGGGCGCGCGACCCGGTAGGAGGCGAAGAGCTCGGCACCGTCGGTCAGCAGCCGCGCGAGGGCGAGGTCGACGCGCCCCGTGAGCCCCTCGACGATGCCGGGGCCGGAGCCGCCGGCGAGCTGCGGGGCGATCGTCGTGCAGACCTCGTCGACGAGGCCGGCGGCGAGGAGGTCGGCGTTGAGCGAGGGGCCGCCCTCGCAGAGGACGTGGGCCAGGCCGCGGTCCTCGCGCAGCCGACGCAGGCCCTCGGCGAGGTCGACGGCGTCCTCGCCGGCGACGATGACGTCGGCGACGGCGGCGAGCGCCTGCCGGCGCTCGGGGGGCGCGGCGGCGCAGGTGAGCACGACCGTGGGGGTGCGGGCCTCGCCGAAGAGCCGCGCCGCAGGATCGAGCGCCGCGCTGCGGGTGACGACGACGATCGGTGCGGGCTCGGTGCGCCCGTCGGCGCGCCGGCGGATCGCCAGCGACGGGCGGATGCGGTGGGGGCCGTAGTCCTCGGCCCGGGCCGTGCCCGCGCCGACGAGGATGGCGTCGGCGAGCGCGCGCAGCGCGACGAAGACCGCGAAGTCGCCGTCGCCGCCGAGCCCCCCGGAGACCGCTGCGGCGTCGGTGGCCCGGCCGTCGAGGCCCTGGACCATGTTCAGGCGCAGATGCGGTGCCGCGGCGTCGCCGAGGCGGTAGGCGTCGTAGGGCGCGACGTCATCGACGACGTGCGGCCAGAGCTGGCGCATGCTCCTCCCCTCCTCCTCGGCCCGGCGGTCGGTGGCCGGCCTGCTTGCGCCGGGCCCGCGCCGGTGCCAGCCTCCCCGCGGTGAGCGAGCCCGCAACCCCCGACCCGAGACCCGGGAGCGTCGCGTCCGGCGAGCACGCGCGTGTGGTCGCCCTGCGCGCCGACCTCCTCGCATGGTACGAGGACTCCGGCCGCGACCTGCCGTGGCGGCGCACCCGCGACCCCTACGCGATCCTCGTCAGCGAGCTCATGCTCCAGCAGACCCAGGTCGACCGCGTCGCGCGCGCCTGGCCGGCCTTCCTCGCGGCGTTCCCGACCGTCGAGGCCCTCGCCGCCGCGCCGGTCGCCGAGGTCGTGACCGCCTGGCGGGGGCTGGGCTACAACCGCCGGGCGGTGCGGCTGTCGGAGGCGGCGCGGCGCATCGTCGACGAGCACGGCGGGCGGGTGCCCGCCGAGGTCGCCGCGCTCGAGCGCCTGCCCGGCGTCGGCGCCTACACCGCGCGCGCCGTGGCGGCCTTCGCCTTCGGGCGGCCGGCAGCGCCGGTCGACACCAACGTCGCGCGAGTGCTGGCTCGCGCGGTCGCCGGAGCGCCGCTGACGGCGCGGCGCGGCCAGGAGCTCGCCGACGGACTCGTCCCCGCCGACCGGGCCGCGGCCTGGAACCACGCGCTCATGGACCTCGGCAGCCGCCACTGCACGGCACGGTCCCCGCGGTGTCCGACCTGCCCGCTCGCGGCGCGCTGCGTGTGGTACGCCACCGGTGGGCAGGATCCCGCGACGGGAGGGGCGCGACGCCCCCGCCCGCAGGGCCGCTTCGAGGGCTCGGACCGCTGGTACCGCGGCCGGCTCGTCGATGCGCTGCGGCAGGGCACGATGCCCTGGGAGGCGGTGGAGGCGTCCCTCACCGGCCTCGACGAGGACGGCCGCCGCAGGATCGTCGACGGCCTCGCCGCCGACGGCCTCGTCGCGGCCGGCGACGAGGGCCTCGCCCTGGCCGGCGGCGAGGAGACGGAGGCAACGAGGGATGGCTGAGCAGACGGCGCCGAAGGTCTCGCTGCGGGCGCTCGACGGCGAGCAGCGCCGTGCGCTGCTGCCGGCGGTGCTCGCGACGCTCAAGCGCGACGACGTCCCGACGCTCGCCGCAGGGGCGGCGTTCAAGATCTTCCTCGCGCTCTTCCCCGCGATGTTCGCCGCCGTGGCGATCTTCACGCTCGTCACGAGCGGGCGCGACGTCCTGCGGCTGCTCGGCGAGCTCGAGTTCCTCCCGCCGCTGCTGCGCCAGGAGCTCGCCGGGCCGTTGGAGGGCTTCGTCGAGGAGGCCGGGGGTGCCGAGCTCAGCGTCGCGATCATCGGCATCGCCGCGGGGCTGTGGGCGGTGAGCTCGGCGGCGGTGACGCTCATGAAGGCACTGTCGCGGATCAACGACCTCGAGGAGACCCGCTCGTTCATCGCGATGCGCATCGGCGCCCTCGCGATCACGCTCGCGCTGCTCGTCGCGCTCGTGACGATCGGCGCGCTCCTCGTCGCCGGAGGGGCGGTGCAGCGCTCGGTGCTCGATGCCGTCATCGGCGCGCAGGCGCCCGGCCGGGCGACCGTGGGGCTGCTCGCCACGCTCGGCCGCTACGGCGTGTCGATCGCCGTGCTCATCGTCGTCCTCGCCTTCGTCTTCTGGATCGGGCCCAACCGCGGCGAGCGCCGGCCGCCGTTCCAATGGCTCACGCCCGGTGCGGCTCTCGGCGTGCTCGGCTGGCTCGTTGCCTCGGCGGTCTTCGGCCTCTACGTCCGCATCGCCGGGGTCAACCCGGTCTACGGTGCGCTGGGCGGCGTCATCGTCCTCATGCTCTGGCTGCAGCTGACGATGCTCGTCCTGCTCCTCGGCGCCGAGCTCAATGCCGAGATCCGCCGCGCCCGCGCCGGCCTGCCGCTCGGCCGCGGCGAGCCGGCCGCGCACCCCGCCGCAGTGGCCGCGGCGGTGCCCCCCGCGGACGCGCTCGCCACGGCCGAGGCGGACGCGAGGCCCGCGCCCGCCGGCGCCGGTGCCGCGAGGGCGCGCATGCCGTCGGCGAGCGCCGAGCCCGGCAAGGAGCGCTCGCGCTGGAGCGCCGCGCTCGCCGGTGCCGGGCTCAGCCTCGCCGTCGGGGCGCTGGCCTGGTGGCGCAACCGGGACTGAGCCCGGCGGTGGAGAGCCGGCGCTGGAGCGTCGCACCCGCCCGGTAGGCTCGCGGGGTCAGCCCGGCAACGCCGGCGTCGCCGCCGAAGCGAGGTGAGCATGGCCAAGGCCCGGACCCAGGCGCGCTGCCAGGCCTGCGGGCATGTCGAGCCACGCTGGGTCGGCCGCTGCCCCGCCTGCGAGGCGTGGGGCACCCTCGAGGAGGAGACCGAGGCGCGGGTCCAGCCGCGCGGTGGCGGCAGGCCCGCGGCGGTGCGCGCCCAGCCGATCGCCGAGGTCTCCACCGACGCGCGGGCCCGGCTGGCGACCGGCTCGGGCGAGCTCGACCGCGTCCTCGGCGGCGGTCTCGTCGCCGGGTCGGTCACGCTCATCGGCGGCGAGCCCGGTGCGGGCAAGTCGACGCTGCTGCTGCAGGCCGCCGACGCCCTCGCGCGGGCAGGGCGCACGGTGCTCTACGTCTCCGCCGAGGAGTCCGCCGGGCAGGTGCGCCTGCGCGCCGAGCGGCTCGGCGCCGTCGACGGCGGGGTCCTGCTCGCGAGCGTCGCCGAGCTGCCGACGATCCTCGACCTCGTCGAGGCCCATGAGCCCGACGTCCTCATCGTCGACTCGATCCAGACGGTGCGCGACCCCGAGGTCGGCGGCGTGCCCGGCGGCCTCGCGCAGGTGCGCGACGGTGCCGCCGCGCTCACCGCGCTCGCGAAGCGGCGCGGCATCGCCGCGGTCCTCGTCGGGCACGTGACGAAGGAGGGGACCCTCGCCGGCCCCCGCGTCCTCGAGCACCTCGTCGACGCCGTCTGCGACCTCGAGGGCGACCGCCACCACGCGCTGCGGCTGCTGCGCGCGACGAAGAACCGCTACGGCTCGGTCGGCGAGGTCGGCTGCTTCGAGATGGGCGAGGGCGGCCTCACCGACGTCGCCGACGCCGGACGGCTCTTCGTCGGCGACGCCGAGGGGGCCACCGGCGTCGCGGTCACCCTCGCGCTCGAGGGCTCGCGGCCGCTGGCCTGCGAGGTGCAGGCGCTCGTGGCCCCGACCGCGCTCGCCAACCCACGACGCGCCGCCAGCGGCCTCGACGGCCAGCGGCTGCACCTGCTCGCCGCGGTGCTCGAGCGGCGTGCCCAGGTCGCCCTCGGCGAGGCCGACCTCTACGCCTCGACGGTCGGCGGGCTGCGCCTCACCGAACCGGCCGTCGACCTCGCGCTGTGCCTCGCGATCGCCTCGAGCCGCACCGAGCGCCCGGTGCCCTCCGGCCTCGTCGCCCTCGGGGAGGTCGGTCTCGCCGGTGAGCTGCGCCTCGTGGCCCAGACCGAGCGCCGCCTCGCCGAGGCCGCGCGCCTGGGGTTCACCCGCGCCCTCCTACCACGTGCGTATGATGGCCCCGCCCACGGGCTCGCCCTCGAGCGGGAACCGGATCTGCGCGGCGCCCTCGCCGCCGGTCTCGCCCAGGCAGCGGGCCCCGCCTGACGTCGAGCGATTGCGAGGAGCACCGCGGTGGCCTCCCGGGACGAGCGCCTGCTCGCTGTCCTCCAGCGCGTGGCCCCCGGCACGCCGCTGCGCGAGGGCATCGACCGGATCATCAAGGCCTCCAAGGGCGCGATCATCGTCATCGGCCACGCCGAGGAGCTCGACCCGCTCATCTCCGGTGGCTTCAAGCTCTCGGCGAAGTTCACCGCCCAGCGGCTCTCCGAGGTGGCGAAGATGGACGGGGCGATCGTGCTCGACGACGGCCTCGAGCGCATCATGTTCGCCAACGTCCACCTCGTGCCAGACCCGAAGATCCCCACGAGCGAGACCGGCACGCGCCACCGCACCGCCGAGCGCGTCGCCAAGCAGACCGGCAAGCCCGTCATCAGCGTGTCGGAGTCGATGCGCATCGTCTCGCTCTACGTCGACGCCACGAAGCACACCCTCGAGGAGATCAGTTCGATCCTCTTCCGGGCCAACCAGGCGCTGTCGACGCTCGAGCGCTACCGCAGCCGGCTCGACGAGGTCTCCAGCTCGCTGTCGGCCCTTGAGATGGAGCACGTCGTGAGCCTGCGCGACGTCGTGAGCGTCCTGCAGCGCGGTGAGATGGTGCGGCGCATCGCCGAGGAGATCGAGGCCAACGTCGCCGAGCTCGGCAGCGACGGGCGGCTGCTCGAGCTCCAGCTCGAGGAGCTCATGAGCGGGGTCGAGCGCCAGCGCCGCCTCGTCGTCGCCGACTACAACCCCGACCGTCGGCGCAAGGTCGAGACGATCCTCGCCCAGCTCGACGCCATCGAGGCCAACCAGCTCCTCGAGAGCTGGCGCGTCGCCTCGGCGCTGGGCTTCGCCGACGACAACGGCGGGCTCGACCAGTCGCTCGCACCGCGGGGCTACCGGATGCTCTCGCGCATCCCGCGCCTGCCGTGGACGATCGTCGAGCGCCTCGTCGACCGCTTCGGCACCCTCGCGAGGGTCATGGAGGCCGACCTCGTCGCGCTCGACGAGGTCGAGGGCATCGGCGAGGCGCGGGCGCGCTCGATCAAGGAGGGGCTTGCGCGCCTCGCGGAGTCCTCGATCCTCGAGCGCTACGCCTGAGCGTCGGCGTGCCCGAGGGGTGCTGCCGCCCGGCGTGGGGCCTCGACCTCCGACCGCGGTCGTAGGGCCGCCGCCCGCGGCGAAGGGCAAACGTGGCTCTGACCTGCGCTTTTGGCTTTCCTTCGCGGCCAATCCGTGGTACGGTGCGACGTCGATATCGACCTGCGCCGCATGTGGGCTGCCGGCGCGCATGGAGGGACGAACGCATGAGCTACGCCGTTGGCGACACCGTCGTGTACCCCCATCACGGCGCTGCGGTCATCGAGAAGCGCGAGAAGCGCAACCTCGCGGGCGAGGAACGCGACTACCTCGTGCTGAGACTCACCTACGGCGACCTCACCCTGATGGTGCCCGCCGACGCCTGCGAGGAGGTCGGACTGCGTGACGTCTGCTCGCAGAAGGACGTCGACGCGGTCTGGGACGTCCTGCGCGAGCGGGACTTCACCATGCCGACGAACTGGTCGCGCCGCTTCAAGGCCAACTACGAGAAGATGAAGTCCGGCGACATCTTCGAGGTGGCCGAGGTCGTGCGCAACCTCGCGCTGCGCGAGCGCGACAAGGGCCTGTCGGCCGGCGAGAAGCGGATGCTCACCAAGGCGCGCCAGATCCTCGTCTCCGAGCTCTCGGCGGCGATCAAGGAGAGCGAGGAACGTACCGAAGTACTCATCGAGGAGATCCTCGCCGTCTGAGGGGAGCCGTCAGCGGCTCCCAGGGAGCCGCGATGTCAACGGAGACCCGCACCACCCCGTCGCGGCCGAGCCGCGGGGGGACGGTCTTCGTCGAGGTCGTCCGCCTCGCCGTCGTCGTCCTCGCCACCGCGGTGGCCTTCGAGGTCGCCGGTGCCGTCCTCGACGTCGCCCGCAGCGGTGTCGACCTCGGCCTCGAGCCCGAGACCGTGCGCCTGTCGGTGACCGTCGTCGGCGCGGGGCTCGGCTACGTCCTCGGCGGCGCCCTCGGGCGCTTCGCCCTCGGGCGGGTCGACGCCGCCGAGGGGCC
This sequence comes from Egibacter sp., assembly GCA_003553795.1. Lineage (GTDB taxonomy): Bacteria > Actinomycetota > Nitriliruptoria > Euzebyales > Egibacteraceae > T1Sed10-49. The sequence goes on from PWFH01000161.1 coordinate 16,444, forward strand.
TCTCGCGCAGGTCTCCGGCGGTCAGCTCGTCGCCACGATGCTCGGCGCCCTCGGTGGGCTGCTGCTCGCCGCGGCGCTGACCTGGCCGGTGCTCCTGCTCGGTGGGCGCACGATGCTCGCCGTGCCGCTCGCCGGGCTCGTCATCACCCTGCTCGTCGCCGGCGGTGCTCGCCTGGGCTTCCACCGTGGCGGCGACCTCATGCGCTACGTGGGCGCGAGCGGCCGCCTCGACGTCACCACCCCGTCGCGCGGCGCGGCCGTCAAGCTCGTCGACACCTCCGCGCTCGTCGACGGGCGGCTGCTCGACGTCGCCCGCGCGGGCTTCCTCGAGGGCACGCTCGTCGTCCCGCGCTTCGTGCTCTTCGAGCTCCAGGGCCTCGCCGACGCCGGTGAGGAGGAGCGCCGCGCCCGCGGGCGCCGCGGCCTCGACGTCCTCGCCGGTCTGCAGCGCTCCTCCGGGGTGGCCGTCGAGGTCTCCGAGCGGGACTACCCCGAGGTCGCCGAGGTCGACGCCAAGCTCCTCGCGATGGCCCAGGAGCTCGGCGCCGCGCTCGTGACCGTCGACGGCAATCTCGCGCGCGTCGCCGAGGTGCAGGGCGTGCGGGTGCGCAACCTCAACGCCCTCGCCGACACGCTGCGTCCGCCGGTGCTGCCCGGCGACGTCCTCGAGATCAAGGTCACCCGGCGCGGGCGGGAGCACGGCCAGGGGGTCGGCCACCTCGCTGACGGCACGATGGTCGTCGTCGAGTCCGCCGCCGATCAGGTCGGCGAGGCCGTCGGCGCGGAGGTCACCTCGATCCTCTCCAACCCCCACGGGCGCATGGTCTTCGCCACGCGCCTCGACGCGACCCCCCTGCGCCGCCACGCCGCCGGCGACCCCGGTTGACAGCGGCCGAGCCGAGCCCGATCGTGGTGTCACCGATGGTCGAAGTGATCACACCTGTGCGAGTCGGGATGGCATGGTGCTGCGGCGCGAGGAACGTCTGGCGGAGGCCGCGAGGCTGTACTACGTCGAGGAGCTGACCCAACAGGCGGTCGCCGCGCGCCTGGACACGACGCGATCGAACGTCTCCCGCATGCTCGCCGCCGCGCGCCGCGAGGGCATCATCCGCTTCCACGTCGTCCACCCGCTGCGCCGCCAGCGCGCGCTCGAGGAGTCCCTCGTCGAGGCCTTCGGCCTCGACGAGGCGGTCGTCCTCGCCGCCGACGCCGGCGGGGACCCCCTGGAGCGGGTCGGCGAGCTCGCCGCGCGCTGGCTCGCCGAGCGCATCGAGAGCGGCCAGCGCATGACGCTGTCGTGGGGGCGCACGCTCGCGAAGGTCGCCGAGCACCTCGACGTCGAGCGGGCCTACGACGTCGAGGTCGTCCAGCTCGGAGGCGACCTCCAGCTCGAGCCGCGACTGTCGGGCCACGAGCTCGTCCGGGAGTTCGCCGCGCGGCTCGGCGGGCAGTACTCCTACCTCCACGCCCCGGCCTTCCTCGACAGCCCCACGACGGTGGCCGACCTGCGCGCTCACCGCTCGATCGCGGCGGAGCTCGAGAAGGCCCGCGCTGCCGACCTCGCGCTCGTCGGCGTGGGGCGGTTCGGGCACGGCTTCGCCGCGCAGATCCTCCAGTCGACCTACCTCGACGAGGACGAGCGGCAGGCGCTCGAGAACCTCGCGCCTGCCGGTGACATCGCCGCGCGGTTCTATGATGACGACGGTCGCGAGCTCGCAAGCCCGCTCGCCGACCGCGTGCTGGCCCTCGGCCTCGACGAGCTCCGGGCGATCCCGAGCGTCGTCGCGGTGGTGGCAGGGCCAGGCAAGGCACGGGCGATCTGGGCAGCGATGCGAGGGTCGCTCGTCGACGTGCTCATCTGCGACCAGGCCGCCGCAGCGATGGCGCTGCACCTCGAGCGTGAGTCGGTGGCCTGAGGCAAGCGCCCAGCGAGAGGGGCCGGCATGGACGTGCGCCTGGACGCCGAGATCTGCGCGGTCGGCGACCTCGCCGCGCAGTTCTTCGATGAGGGCATCGTCATCCTCTTCGGTGAGCACGCGCCCGAGGAGCTCGCCGACTTCGCCGTCCTGCACCGCTGCCATCACGTCAACGGCGGTGTGACCCCCGGCGACCGCGTCCTGCTCGGCGACGCCGAGCTCACCGTCACCGGCGTGGGCTCGGTCGTCAACGAGCACCTGCCCGCCCTCGGCCACCTCGTGCTCAAGCGCGACGGTCGTCACGAGCCCCAGCTGCCGGGTGATCTGTGCTGCGACGAGGGCGCGATCCCCGAACTCGCCGCCGGCATGCGGCTGCGCATCCTCGGCCCCGAGGAGGGCTGAGCGGCGTCTCAGCCGCTCCAGCGCGCGGCGAGCGCCTCGACGGCGAAGAGGTCCTCGACGAAGGTGACCTTGATGTTGTCGTGGTCGCCGTCGACGACGTGGACGTCGAGGGCGCTGAAGCGCGCGACGGTCTCGGCGGTGTCGACGCCGGCGAAGCCCGCGACCTCGGCCCTGCGGAAGGCCGCGAGCAGCTCTGGCCCCCGGAAGGCCTGCGGGGTCTGCACCCGCCGCAGGTCGTCGGTGGCCACCGGCTCGGCCGCTCCGCCGCCGCTGCCGGTGCGCAGCAGCATCGGCGCGTCGACCGCGAGGCCGGGGATCGCCCCTCCGTGGCGCTGGGCCACGGCGAGCACGCGCTCGAGCAGGCTCGCGCGCACGAACGGGCGGGCCGCATCGTGGATGCAGACGAGGTCGACGACGCCGGCGTCGATGCCGCCGGCGAGGACCTCGAGGCCGGCGCGCTCGCTCGCGTGACGGGTCGTGCCGCCGACGACGACCGCGGCGAGCTTGCCGACGGGGTGCTCGGCGAGCAGTGCGTCGGCGCGCTCGGCGTCCTCGGCGCGGATGACGAGGACGATCTTGGCGATGCTCTCGGCGGCGTCGAAGGCCGAGAGCGACCATGCCAGCAGGGGCCGGCCGCCCACCGGCAGGTAGACCTTGTTCTCGCTGGCCTGCAGGCGCGTTCCCGCGCCGCCGGCGAGCACGATCGCCGCGGAGCTCATCGTTGGGGCATCCTGCCCCGCGCTGCGGCCGCGCAGGCCTGCGGGCGCGCCCAGGGGTCGCGGGGCCCTGCCGTGGGGAGGTGAAGGCGGGGACGCATGGGCGCATACTAGTGGGGCGGATCGCTGATGCCGGTGGAGGGCGGCGCGGCGTCCGCCGCGGCGACCACGGCACCGCACCCGCCGTCGAGACGAGAGAGGACCCGCTCTGCGACGCTTCGCGAGCCCTTCCACGACGCCTGCCCCCGTCGACGGACCCGGGGGCGCTCGGGCGCGCTCCTCCCGTCGGCTCGACGGCCGGTGGGTGGCCTGAGCATGTGGGGCGTCCTCTGCGCCGACGCTGAGCCGACCTGTCTCGGCGAGCACGCCGAGCCCCTGCGCGATGCCCTCGAAGGCGTCGTCGTCGTCTCCCGTCACGCGGCCGCGCCGGCGGGCACGCCCTGTCCCGCCGACGGCACCCGCCTCGCGGGGCTCCTCGCCGGGCTGCGTGAGGTGCCCGACGACGTCGCGCTCGTCGCGCTCATCGAGGTCGACGGCATCGCCGCCGATGGCCCCGAGCTCGTCGCGAAGATGCGCGCACGGCTCACCGACGACACCGCCGCGGTCGTGCGGGGCGCGCCGGTGACCGACGCCCTCAAGCGCGTCAACGGCTCCGCGGTGCTCGAGGGCGTCTCGCGCACCGGGCTCTTCGTGCCGCAGACCCCGCAGCTGCTGCGCCGCGAGGCGCTCGATGCCGCGCTCGCCCGCGGCGCCGGTGCGGCCAGCGACCCGGCGACGCTGCTGCTCGCGGCCGGCTTCGCCGTCGACGTCCTCTGGGGCAGCCCCCTCGACGCCGACGGCCCCGGGGCTTGAGCCTGCCGGTGCGCATCGGCCAGGGCGTCGACGTCCACGCCTTCGACCCGCGCGCCGACCGTCCGCTCCGCCTCGGTGGCGTCACGATTGACGGGGCACCTCCGCTGGCCGGGCACTCCGACGGTGACGTCGCGCTGCACGCGCTGACCGACGCGCTGCTCGGCGCCGCGGGCCTCGGCGACCTCGGCGGCTTCGTCGGCGTCGACGACCCCGCCGTCGCCGGTGCGTCCTCACGGGGCTTCCTCGTCGACGCCGCCCGGGCGGTGGCCGACCGGGGCTGGACGGTCGCCAACGGCGACCTCACGATCGTCGCGCAGCGCCCGCGCCTGGCCGCGGACCTGCCGGCGATGCGCGCGGCCATCGCCGCCGACCTCGGCCTGCCCGAGACCGCGGTCAACGTCAAGGCCACGAGCACCGACCACCTCGGCTTCCTCGGTCGCGGCGAGGGCATCGCCGCGCTCGCGGTCGTCCTGCTGCGCTCCGCCGGCGAGGGGCCCCAGAGGGCCTAGACTCCCGCCTCATGCGCCTGCACAACACCCTGACCGGGACCGTCGAGGAGCTCGTGCCGCGCGATGAGGGCCACGTCGGCCTCTACGTCTGCGGGCCGACGGTGCAGGGCCCGCCGCACTTCGGCCACGCCCGCGCGGTCATCGTCCCCGACGTCCTGCGCCGCTACCTCGAATGGCGCGGCTACGAGGTCTTCCACGTCCGCAACATCACCGACGTCGACGACAAGATCATCGACCGCGCCGCCGCCGAGGACCGCCATCCCGCCGAGGTCGCCGAGGCCTTCACCCGGGTGTGGGAGCACCAGATCGCCGCGCTCGGCGCGTTGCACCCCCACGTCGTGCCCCGCGCGACCGGGCACATCCCCGAGATGCTCGAGCTCATCGCCGCGCTGCTCGAGCGCGGGGCCGCCTACGAGGCCGGCGGCGACGTCTTCTTCTCGGTCGCGGCCTTCCCCGACTACGGCAAGCTCAGCGGCCGGCGTCCCGACGAGCTGCGCGCCGGCTCGCGCATCGCCCCCGGCGAGGCCAAGCGCGACCCCGCGGACTTCGTGCTCTGGAAGGCCGCCAAGCCCGGTGAGCCCTCGTGGCCCTCGCCGTGGGGCCGCGGCCGACCCGGCTGGCACATCGAGTGCTCGGCGATGTCGACGAAGTACCTCGGCTCGGGCTTCGACATCCACGCCGGCGGCATCGACCTCGCCTTCCCCCACCACGAGAACGAGATCGCCCAGTACGAGGCCGCGACCGGCGAGCCGTTCGCGCGCACGTGGCTGCACAACGGCCTGCTGCACTTCGAGGGCGGCAAGATGGCGAAGTCGGTGGGCAACATCATCGCCCTCGACGAGGCGATCGACCGCTACGGCGCCGACGCGCTGCGGATGTTCTACCTACGGGCGGACTACCGCGCGCCGATCGACTTCAGCGAGGAGCGCCTCGCCGAGGCCGCCGCGGCCGTCGAGCGCCTCGCGGGCTTCCTGCGCGCCGCCGAGCCGCTCGCCGCCGAGCCCGCCGCCGGCGAAGCCGACGCCGAGGTCGCGGCGTTCACCGCGGCGATGGAGGAGGACCTCGGCACGCCCGCCGCCCACGCCGCGCTCTTCGACCTCGTCAGCCGCGGCTACGCCCACCTCGAGGCCGGCCGCGCCGCCGAGGCGGCGGCCTGCCGCGACGCCGTCGCCGAGCTCTCCGGGGTCCTCGGCTACGAGCTCGCCAGCTCGGACGAGGGCGCCGAGCTCGTCGCCCCGCTCGTCGAGGAGCTCCTCGCGCTGCGCGCCGAGGCCCGGGCGGCCAAGGACTTCGCCGCCGCCGACCGCATCCGCGACCGGCTGACCGCGGTCGGCGTCGTCGTCGAGGACACCCCGGCCGGCGCGCGCTGGCACCTCGCGCGTGGCTGAGCGCGCGGCCAGCCGTCACCTCGTCCCGGGGCGGCGACCCGTGGCCGAGGCCCTGCGCGCCGGGCGTGCGCTGACCGAGCTCCTCGTCGCCGAGGCCGACGACGACCTCGCGGCGGTTGCGCGCGAGGCCGGCGTGCCGGTGCGGGTGCGCCCGCGCGCCGAGCTCGACGACCGTGCCGGCGGCGTGCTGCACCAGGGGGTGCTCGCCGTCGCGCCGCCGTTCGCCTACGCCTCGCTCGCCGACCTCCGAGGCGACCTCGTCGTCGTCCTCGACGGCATCACCGACCCCCAGAACCTCGGCGCGATCGCCCGCAGCGCCGAGGCGGCCGGTGCCGCCGGGCTCGTGCTGCCCAAGCGGCGCAGCGCACATGTCACCCCGGCCGTCGAGAAGGCTGCCGCCGGCGCGCTGTCGTGGCTCGAGGTCGCCGTGGTGCCCAACCTCGTCCGCGCCCTCGCCGACCTCGCCGAGCGGGGGCTCTGGTCGGTGGGCCTGGCGGGCGAGGCCGCCGAGACGATCTGGGAGTGCGGCCTGCTCGACGGGCCGACCGTGGTCGTCATCGGCGCGGAGGGGGCGGGGCTGTCACGGCTGATCGCCGAGCGCTGCGACGCCACCGCGGCGATCCCGATGGCCGGGCGGGTCGGCTCGCTCAACGCCTCGGCCGCCGCGGCGATCGTGTTCTTCGAGGTGCAACGCCGCCGTCAGTGACTGATGCGGCTCAACTCTTTGTGGAACACTCTGGCTTTTCTCACTGTGAGTGGGTACACTGACGCTATGTGGTGATGAACCTGCTCCGTGGAGTGGGATGTCACCTCAGGTGAGGTCGACGCTCGTTGAGCGCCTCACCGCCGGGAAGCGATGATCCTCGAGGGGAGCTGACGGTCGCTCGGAGGAGGCCAAGGCCTCGTCCGCCCGTCGAGGGGAGCTAGTGGCGAGCCCGACCCGGGAGTGCCGGCAACGATCCGCCGGCCCCGAGAGGGCACCCGGCGGGCGAGGAGACTCCTGATGATCCACTTGCGTAACCGATACCGCGCTTCTGCTGTGCTGCTGGTCCTGTCACTGCTCGTGATGGCCTTCCCCCTGTCGGCGTTCGCCGAGGGCGAGGTCGAAACCCTCGACGCCGCCGGGAGCGGCGGTGAAGACAACGAGGCTCAAGTCCTCGCTGAGGAGCCCGATGGCTCAGCGCCTGATGCGGAGGGTGAGGACGAGGGCCTCGTCGGATCGCAGGGCGCCGCGGGTAGCGATGACTCCGCCTCCGACGACGCCCACTCGCTCTCTTCGGAGCGAGGCCGTCCCGACCACGCGGGGCCTCCCGACCACGCGGGGCCTCCCGACCACGCGGGGCCTCCCGAC
>PWFH01000198.1 GCA_003553795.1 Egibacter sp.
CGCCTGCAGCGACTTCGCCTTCTGGCGGTAGAAGCCCGTCTGGTAGATCTGCGCCTCGAGGTCGGCGGGGTCGGCGGCGACCACCGCCGCAGGATCGGGGTAGCGGGCGAAGAGCGCCGGGGTCAGCTCGTTGACCTTCTTGTCGGTCGACTGCGCCGAGAGGACCGTCGCGACGAGCAGCTCGAAGGGCGTCGACCAGTCGAGCTCGACGACCCCGCCGTCGTAGGTCGCGAGCAGGCGCTCGAGGATGACCGGGGCGCGCAGCGTCTTGCCGCTCCTGCGGTCGAGCGGTCGTCGTGAGGCAGTCATCGGCGGGCAGCCTAGTGCCTCGCCGCGCCCCCGCGCTCGGGGCGGCCTGCCCACCGACGCTCGGCAGCCTGTGGGCTCAGCCCCCCGACGGCGCGTCGCCACGCGGCAGCTGCACGCGGAACGTCGAGCCCTGCCCGAGCTCGCTGTCGAGGGTGAGCCGCCCGCCGAGGCGCTGCACGGCGTTGCGCACGAGCGAGAGCCCGAGGCCGGTGCCGCCCGCCGCGCGGCTGCGCCCCTTGTCGATGCGGTAGAAGCGCTCGAAGATCCGGTCGCGGTCGGCCTCGGGGATGCCGATGCCGGTGTCGGCGACGAGCAGCTCGACGGCGTCGTCGGCGACCCGCACGCGCACGTCGACGCGCCCCCCGGGGCGGTTGTAGCGCACGGCGTTCTCGAGGAGGTTGTCGACGACGAGCCGGACGTCCTCAGGCAGCGCCGGCACCGTCGCCGCCTCGGGCAGGTCCAGGCGCACCGCGACCCCGCGCTCCTCGGCGATCGTCGCGACACGGTCGGCCTGGCCCCGCACGACCTCGGGAAGGTCGACCGCGGTCCGGCGTCGGTCGCTGCCGCCCTCCTCGAGGCGGGCGAGGTCGAGGAGGTCGCGCACGAGCCGGGCGAGCCGGCCGGCCTCGTGCTCGAGACGCTCCACCATGCGCTCGGCGCGCACCGGGTCGCGGCGCAGCGCGAGGGCGAGCGACTCCGAGAGCGCCTGGATGCCGGCGACCGGCGTCTTGAGCTCGTGGCTGGCGTTCGTGACGAAGTCGCGGCGCATCGATTCGAGCCGCCGGGTCTCGCTGAGGTCGTCGACGACGAGCGCGACGTCGCCGCCGGCCCCGCGCGAGAGCCGCGCCTCGAGGATGCGGTCCCCACGGGTCGTGGCGACGCCGACCTCGCCCCCGTGGCGGCGGGTGCGCGCGACGGCGTCGGCGAGGTCGGGGTCACCAAGGACCTGCATCGGGCTGCGCGCCGGCGCGTCGTCGAGGGCGAAGAGCTCGCGGGCGCTGCGGTTGGCGTAGGCGAGGCCGCCGGCGTCGAAGAGGAGGATCGCGGGGGTGAGCCGCTCGAGCAGCCCGAGGACCTTCGCGCGCTCGGCCGCGAGCTCGTCGACGCGCTGGCGGGTCGCCTCGGCCGCCGCGTCGATCGACGCCTCGAGCGCCTCCCAGCCCGAGGCCGACGGTGCGGGCGGCCGCTCGGCTCCCACGCGCTCGCGCAACCGTCTCGCAGCCCGCTCAGCGCGGGCGGCGACGACCCGGTCGAGGACGAGCGCGACGGCCAGGCCTGCCGTCGCGGCGAGCAGCGTGACGCTCGCCGTCGACGCCGTCGCGGCGCGCGCCGCGACGGCGATCGCCGCGGCGAGGGCCGGCAGGCCGAGCAGCCAGGGACGCGACACGCTGCGCGGTCAGTCGTCGACGAGCTTGTAGCCCACGCCCCGCACGGTGACGATGAGCGTCGGCTCGTGCGGGTCGCGCTCGAGGCGGCCGCGCAGCCGCTTGATGTGGACGTCGAGGGTCTTGGTGTCCCCGACGTAGTCGGCGCCCCAGATCCGGTCGATGAGGACCTCCCGGGTGAGCACCCGTCCGGCGTTGCGCACGAGGAGCTCGAGCAGGGCGAACTCCTTGGGCGGCAGCTCAACCGGCTCGCCGCGGACGACGACCTCGTAGCGCTCGGGATCGATGCGCACGCCGGAGGCCTCGAGCGGCCCCCCGAGCTCGGGCACGTCCCACTCGCCACCACGACGGAGCACCGCCCGGACCCGGGCGGCGAGCTCGCGCATGCTGAAGGGCTTCGTGACGTAGTCGTCGGCGCCGAGCTCGAGGCCGACGACCTTGTCGATCTCGCTGTCGCGGGCGGTGAGCATGATGATCGGCACCGCGCTCTTCGCCCGCAGGTGCTTGCAGACCTCGGTGCCGGCCATGCCAGGCAGCATGAGGTCGAGGAGGACGAGGTCGGGACGCTCGCGGTCGAAGGCCGCGAGGGCGTCGGCCCCGTCGGTGGCGCTCACGGCCTCGAAGCCGTCGGCGGCGAGGCCGAACTCGAGGGCCTCGACGAGCGAGGGCTCGTCCTCCACGATGAGGATCTTCGGCATGTCCCGTGCAGTGTAGGAAGGCTCGGCCATCCCGAGCCGCCGCGCGGACCCCTGCCCGTGGCTTTTCATGGCCCGTTCACCGTGCGTTCCTCGCGCCGTCGCCTCGCCGCTGTTCGTAGTATGCCGCTGGCGACGCCACGACACCGGACGAGGGCGAGGGCGCACCGGCGAGGCCGCTGGTGCGGCCGAAGGAGGCGACGGCGGATGGAGGAGCTGCGCAAGGCCTACCGGTCCGAGCTCCTCGCGCTCGAGGACGCCCTGCTGCGCGCCGGGTCGCGCACGAGTCACCTCCTCGACGCCGCCGTCGCGGGGCTGCGCGACGGCCGGTCAGCCGACGAGGTCCGCTCCGGGCAGCGCGAGATCGACGACGAGCTCGAGCGCCTGCGCGAGCGTGGGCTGCTCGTCCTCGTGCGCCAGGCGCCGGTCGCCTCGGAGCTGCGGCTCGTCCACGCGCTGCTCACCGCCGCGCAGCACGTCGAGCGCATGGCCGGCCTCGCCCTCAAGGTCGCGATCACCGCCGAGCAGGTCGATCACGCCGAGCGCGACGAGGAGGTCGTCACCCAGCTCGAGGAGATGGGTCGGCGTGCGACGCACACCGCCGCGAGGGGCCTCGAGGCCCTTGCGCGCCGCGATGCCGCAGCCGGACGCGAGCTCCACGAGCTCGACGACCCCCTCGACCGCCTCCAGGACGGCGTCTTCGCGCTCCTGCTCACCCGTGGAGGCGAGCGCCTGGGCTGGGCGCTGCGGATGACGATCGTCGCACGCTGCCTCGAGCGCTTCGGCGACCACGCCGTCGAGATCGGCGAGCAGGCGACGCTCATCGTCCCCGACCGCGGGCGCTGAGGGCGCCGCGCGTCGGCCTCAGCGCGCGGCGTCGAGCTCGGCGAGGAGACCGTCGACCCGGTTGGCGATGTCGTCGCGGATCTCCCGCACGCGCTCCATCGGCTTGCCCTTGGGGTCCTCGAGCGCCCAGTCCTCCATGGGCGTCGTCGTCGCCGGGCAGGCCTCCTCGACGTTGCAGCCCATCGAGATGAGCCGCTGTGCGCCGTCGGCGAGCTCGGGGGTGAGCAGGCGACCGGGTGTCTCGGGCAGGTCGATGCCGATCTCGGCGAGCGCGGCGACGACCTCGGGGTGCGGGCGCTCGGCGGGCATCGTGCCGGCGCTCGCCGTCGCGTAGCGGTCACCGGCGGCGCGGGCGAAGAGCGCCTCGGCCATGCGGGAGCGCCCGGCGTTGTGGACGCAGACGAAGAGGACGTCAGCCATCAGTGGTGCTCCTTGGCGGCGGGGACGGCGAGCTCGTCGAGGAGCTCGCAGACGAGCAGGTCGATGTCGTCACGGATCCTACGGACCTCGTCGAGACCGCGCCCTGCGGGGTCGGCGAGCTCCCAGTCGCGGTAGCGGATCCCGGGATGGACCGGGCAGGCGTCGCCGCAGCCCATCGTCACCACGACGTCGGCGGCACGCACGACCTCGTCGGTCAACGGCTTGGGGTAGGCCTCGCCTGCGTCGATGCCGAGCTCGGCGAGGACCGTCACGACGTGGGGGTTGAGCTCGTCGGCCGGCGCCGTGCCCGCGGAGCGCACGCCCACGCGGCCTCCGCTGCGATGCTCGAGCAGCGCGGCGGCGAGCTGGCTGCGCCCTGCGTTGTGGGTGCACACGAGCAGCACCTCCGGGGCCTCCTTGGTGAGCGCCCCCTCGGCCTGGGCCCGCGCGGTGAGGCGCTCGCGGGCGAAGCGGTGGACGAGGACCGGCACGAACGCGGTGATCGGCGCGTCGCGCCAGCGCTCGAGGGTGTCGTCGACGACGCCCTCGACGGTCTCAGGGCTGTAGGTGCCCGCGAAGTGCGCGGCGAGTCCCCGCACGACGGCGTCGATGTGCCGGCGGGCCTCCTCGCCCAGCCAGCGGTGCTCCCCGAGCGGCATGCGTCCTCCTGACGCCGTGGTGGCGGCGGCGCCGCCGGTGCGGCACGCAGGATGCTGCGCCGAGCTGGCGGCGCGGTGAACGGCCGACGACGCCCGGGCCAACAGCGCATGGCGCGAGGTCGTCGGGCCGGCTGCGGCCCCTCGTTCGCCGGATCGCGGCGCGACGTTCACCTTCGGTTCACGTCGAAGGGCCATCCTCTCGGTGTGACCATGCGACCGCCTGTCCACGGAGGAGTGATGGAGCAGCCCCGCACCGCCACCGAGCCCGACGTCCCGGCCAGCGCCGAGCCGCGCGACGACGCGGCGCCCGCCGCCCAGGGCGGCATGCCCGAGGCAAGGATCGATGACGCGGTCTTCGACATCGCCGGTCTCACCGTGCGCTACGGCAGCTTCACCGCTGTGCGCGACATCAGCATGCGCGTGCCGCGCCACGACATCACCGCGCTCATCGGCCCGTCGGGCTGCGGCAAGTCGACGCTGCTGCGCAGCCTCAACCGCATGAACGACCTCATCCCGATCGCCTCGACCGAGGGCCGGGTCCTCTACAACGGCGAGGACATCTACGCCGACTGGGTCGACCCCGTCGAGGTCCGCCGCCGCATCGGCATGGTCTTCCAGAAGCCGAACCCCTTCCCGAAGTCGATCTACGACAACGTCGCCTTCGGCCCGAAGCTCAACGGCTTCAAGGGCAACATGGACGATCTCGTCGAGGAGTCGCTGCGCCGTGCCGCGCTCTGGGACGAGGTCAGCGGCAAGCTCAAGGACAGTGGGCTGTCGCTGTCGGGCGGCCAGCAGCAGCGCCTGTGCATCGCCCGGGCGATCGCCGTGAGCCCCGACGTCATCCTCATGGACGAGCCGTGCTCGGCCCTCGACCCGATCGCGACGCTGAAGATCGAGGACCTCATGCGGGACATGAAGGAGGACTACACGATCGTCATCGTCACCCACAACATGCAGCAGGCCGCCCGCGTCTCCGACTACACGGCCTTCTTCACCGTCGACGTCGACGACGAGAAGGGCGAGCGCACCGGGGACCTCGTCGAGTTCGACACGACCGAGCGGATCTTCACCCAGGCCAGCGACCAGCGCACCGAGGACTACATCACCGGCCGCTTCGGCTGACCTGCGCCGCTCCTGCCCACGACAGCGGCCCCGCCTCACTCACGAGGCGGGGCCGCTGTCGTATGGGCGGGCCCGCGGCCCGCGACGGTCAGCGGGCCTGGCTACGGCTCGCGATGAGGCGGGCGATGATCGACAGCAGCAGGACGATGACGATGAGCGTGAACCCGCCGGCCCACGCGCGCTCGATCCCGGCGTCGAAGGGCTGGGTGAAGCCGTCGACCATGAGCAGGCCGATGTCGGCCTGCGGGGCTCCCCACAGCGCCCCGACGACCTCGCGCGCGCCGAGGGCGGTGAGGATGAGCGGGGCGGTCTCCCCCGCCCCGCGGGCCACCGCGAGGATCGCCCCGGTCGTGATGCCGGGCGCGGCGGCGGGCAGCGTGACCTTGAGCGCGGTCTGCCACTTGCGGGCGCCGAGTCCGTAGCTCGCGTTCTTGAGGTCCTCCGGCACGAGGCGGAGCATCTCCTCGCTCGAGCGCACGACGATCGGCAGCATGAGGATGCCGAGCGCCGCGGCCCCGGCGAGCGTGCCGAAGCCGAGGCCCGCGCCGCCCGCGCCGCTCACGAGCAGGGCGTAGACCGCGAGGCCGACGAAGACCGACGGCGTGCCGGTCATGACGTCGGTGAAGAAGCGCACGACGTAGGCGTACTTCGACCCGCCGTACTCGGTGAGGAAGATCGCGGCGAGGACGCCGACGGGGATGACGACGACCGCGGCGACGCCGGTCATGTAGAGCGTGCCGACGATGCCGTGGAGGTAGCCGCCGCCGCGCTCGCGGTACGACAGCGGCTCGACCTGGGTGATGAAGTCGAGCGAGAGCGCGGGCAGGCCGTTGGCGAGCACCTGCCACAGCAGCAGGACGAGCGGGACGATCGCCGCGGCGACGGTGAAGCCGAGCACGACGGTCATGAGCCGCGAGGCCCCCTCGCGTCGGCGCGCGTTCGGCGCCTTCTCCGCGAGGCTCACGTGCCCGCCGGGACGGTCGGGTCGGGTGGGGGTCTCGACGCTCATAGGGCGGCATCTCCCGAGAACTGCCCGACGCGGTAGACGATGAGCCGGGCGAGGACGTTGACGATGGTGGTGATGAGGAAGAGCGTCACGCCGATGGCGAGCAGCGCCCAGATCGCCTCGGGCGCGGCGTCGGCGAAGGTGTTGACGATGACCGACGTCATCGCGTCGCCGCCGAAGAAGAGCTGCGGGGCCCAGCGCTGGCTCGCGCCGATGAGGAAGGCGATGGCGATCGTCTCGCCGAGCGCGCGCCCGAGGCCGAGCATCGTGCCCCCGACGATGCCTGAGAAGCTGCGCGGCACGATGACCTTGCGCATGACCTCCCAGCGCGTCGCGCCCATCGCGTAGGCGGCGTTGACCTCGTCGCGCGGGACCTGGGCGAAGCTCTCCCGGCAGATCGCGGTGATGATCGGCAGGATCATGATCGCGAGGATGTTCGCCGCCGACCAGTAGCTCGACAGCAGCACCGGCGGGCCGAAGAACGTGAGGTTGCCGAGGGGGCTGCTCGCGATGAACTGCCCCACCGGCTCCCAGATGTAGAGCCGGAAGAAGTAGATCCCGACGAGGGCGTAGACGACGCTCGGGACCATCGCGAGGAGCTCGACGGTCGAGGCCAGCGGCCGCTTCAGCCATGCAGGGGCGATCTCGTTGATGAAGAGCGCGATGCCGATCGCCAGCGGCACCGCCGCGAGGATCGCGAAGAACGAGATCTTCAGCGTCCCGTAGATGAACGGGAACGCGCCATAGGTCCCGGTGACCTCCGAGCGCGAATGGCCGACGCTCCACTGCTGCCCGGAGATGAAGCCCCAGAAGCCCATCGCGTCGAAGACCGGCCAGGCGTCGAGCGTCGTGCGGATGATCATCGCCGCGAGGACGACGAGCACGCTCGTCGCCGCGACGAGGACGAGGCCGCGGAAGATCGGGTCGGCGCGACGCGCCCTCCCGGAGCCGCGGAGGCTCTCCTTGGTCGTGGACGTGTCGGTGGCGGACACGGGGACTCCTTGCTCGGTCGTGCCACGGCCCCGCCGCCTCGGGCGAGGCGACGGGGCGACGGTGGCGCGGGGCGTGGCTACTCCGCGGCGTTGATGCGGTTGATCTGGTCGACGACGCGCTCCTCGAAGGCCCCGGTCACCGGCGCGTAGAGGAGGTCCTCGGCGAGGTCGTCGCCCTCGGTGACCGCCCAGGTGAAGAAGTCGATCATCGACTGCGCGACGGCGTCGTCGTAGCCGCACTCCCAGGCGAGGATCCAGTGGGCCCCGACGATCGGGTAGCCCTCGCCGCCGACGCCGAGCACCGCGAAGCGCTGGTCCTCGGGGATGTCATCGATGATCTCGCTGGGGCCGGCCGAGATCGACGCAAGCGTCGGCTCGATGGGGTTGCCGTCCTCGTTGACGACCGCGGCCACGGGGATGTCGTTCTCGACGGCGTAGGCGTAGGAGAGGTAGCCGACGGCGCCGGGCTGCTGCTGGGTCTCGGCGGCCACGCCCTCGTTGCCGTTGCCACCGATCGTGCCGGCGGCCCAGTCGACCTCGGTGCCGAAGCCGAGGTCCCAGTTGCCCGCGGCGTCGTCGAGGTACTGGGTGAAGATGTTCGTCGTGCCCGAGCCGTCGGAGCGGTGCACGGCGATGAGGTTGGTGCCCGGCAGGTCGACGTCGGGGTTGAGCTCGGCGATCGCGGGGTCGTCCCACGTCGTGATGTCGGTGTTGTAGACGCCGGCGATGGCCTCGGCGTCGAGGACGAGGTTGTCCTGGCCGGCGGCCTCGAGCGCGGCGTCGAGGTCGGGGTCGTTGTAGGAGACGAC
Organism: Egibacter sp.; assembly: GCA_003553795.1. Lineage (GTDB taxonomy): Bacteria > Actinomycetota > Nitriliruptoria > Euzebyales > Egibacteraceae > T1Sed10-49. Next base: position 8,244 of record PWFH01000198.1, read on the forward strand.
GACCGAGCCGAAGGCATCCACGAAGTGGATGGGCTCACAGCCCCGGATCTCGCGGGCCTCCTCCATCGCCTCGTCGTCGAGGAAGGCCTCGCTCGAGCCGAAGTCGACGTTCTCGGAGAGGAACTGCTCGATGCCGCCGCCCGAGCCGATCGACTGGTAGTTGACGTTGATGCCGGGCTCGTTGTCGCGGATCCACTCGAGCATGAGCGGGGTGATGAACGTCGCGCCGGCGCCGAGCAGGTCGGCGCTGTCGGCCTCGACGCCGACCTGCTCGTCCTCCTCGAGGAGTGCGGCGTCGTCGTCCTCCTCGGCGGCGTCGTCGGCGTCGTCAGCGTCGTCGGTGTCGTCGGCGGCGTCGTCGGTCGCCGCGGTGGGGTCGCCCGCGTCCTCGTCGCCGGCGCAGGCCGCGGCAGCGAGCGCGAGGGCGAGGAGCAGGGCGAGCAGGATGCGCCAGTTGCGCATGGATGATCCTCCTAGGGTGATCGTCTGATCGTCGTCGTCGCTCTGTGACGATCCGCAAGGTAGGCACGGCGGGTGGCAGCCGATCGGCGCTACCGTGAACGCCGGGTGAACGTTGCGCGCCGCCGGGTGGACGACCCTGCGGCGTCGGTGTCGAGGCCCGGCGAGGAGGCGAGGAGGAACCGTGGCGGGGCAGGGAACCGAGGGCACCGCAGCGCATCGCGGGGTCCAGTCCGGCGACGACGACCCCGGGGCCGCGATCGACGACGGCCCCCCGGCAGGCCTCCTCTCGCCGATCGCCGCCCGCCGCTCGACGAGGGCCTTCGACCCCGACCGCCCCGTCGAGCCGGCCGCACTGCGCCGCGTCCTCGAGGCCGCCCGCTGGAGCCCCTCCTCGGGCAACGCCCAGCCGTGGGCCTATGTGGTCCTCGACGACGGTGCACCCGAGGCGCGCGAGCGGGCCCGCGCCCTGCTTCGGCGGGGCAACGCCTGGGCGCGCGCCGCGCCGGTGCTCCTGCTCGCCACCGCCAGCACGACCTTCCCGCCCAAGCCCGGCAAGCCCGCGCGCGCGAACCCCCACGCCTGGCACGACGTCGGCGCGGCCTCGCTCGCGCTCGCGCTGCAGGCCACCGCCGAGGGGCTCGTCAGCCACCCGATGGCGGGTTTCGACCGTGAGGGCGCCCAGGCGGCCTTCGGCCTGCCCGAGGGCGTCGACGCCGTGGCGCTCATCGCCCTCGGCCACCCCGGCGACCCCGCGGACCTGCCCCCCGACCTCGCCGCCCGCGAGGGCGCGCGCAGCCGCCGGCCGCTCGGGGCGGTCGCCCGCAGGGCGCACTGGGACGGCCCACCGCTCGGCTGAGGCCCGCCCTGGGAAGGGGCGGCGGCCCGCTCCCAGCGCGCGGCGCCGGGCCCGCCGGTGCCTGCGCGGCCGTGGGCCTCAGCCCCTCAGCGCTGGGCGTCGGCGTGGTAGCGCGCGAGCTTCTCCGGGCGGTGGCGGGTGCGGATCCAGCGCACGGTGCCCGAGCGCCCCCGCATGACGATCGACTCGGTCGTCGCGCCCTGCGGGCCATAGGCCACGCCCTGGACGAGGTCGCCGGTGATGATCCCGGTGATCGAGTAGAAGGTGTTCTCACTGGAGACGAGGCGGTCCATCGTGAGGACCTCGTCGAGGTCGTAGCCGAGCTCGCGCGCCTTCGCACGCTCCTCGTCGTCGCGCGCCCACAGGCGCCCGACGATGTTGCCGCGCAGCGCCCGGACCGCGCAGGCCGTGGCCACGCCCTCCGGGGTGCCGCCGATGCCGAGGACGACGTCGTAGGGGTACTCCGGCATCGCCGCGAGCAGCCCCGCCGGGCTGTCGCCGTCGGTGATGAGGCGCAGACGGGCGCCGACCTCGCGCACCTCGGCCATCATCTCGTGGTGGCGCGGGCGGTCGAGCATGATGACGCTCACGTCGTTCACCCCCTTGCCGAGGGCCTTGGCGATGCGCTGGAGGTTCTCCTTGATCGGGGCGTCGACGTCGACGACGTCCCCGGCTTCGCCGCTGACGACGTACTTCATCATGTAGACCATCGGGCCGGGGTCGAACATCGTGCCGCGCGGCGCGGCGGCGATGAGCGACGTGGCCCCCTGGCGACCCTCGGCGAGCAGCCGGGTGCCCTCGACGGGGTCGACGGCGATGTCGACCTCGGGCTGCTCGCCGGTGCCGACGTGCTCGCCGTTGAAGAGCATCGGGGCCTCGTCCTTCTCCCCCTCCCCGATGACGACGACCCCGTCCATCGTCACGTCGTGCAGCGCCTGGCGCATCGCGTCGACCGCGGCGCCGTCGCCGGACTCCTTCTCGTTGCGGCCCATCCACCGGCCCGAGGCCAGCGCGGCGACCTCGGTGGCGCGGACGAGCTCGAGGGCGAGGTCACGGGCGGGCTGGTCGTGGTCGTGTGCCATCGTCGGCCTCCTGTGGGCGGGCCGGGAGCCTACCGCGCGAAACGGTCAGGCCAAGGGGTCCCCGGTCCGCTGCCGGGGGCCGCCGATGGCGCCGCGGAGGGGCCGATGGCGGGCAGGCTCAGCGCTCGAGCGCGTGGCCACCGGCCCACGAGCCGACCCCGCCCTCGGCGGGGAGCAGGGCACGGTAGTCCCCGCCGGACTCCGCGAGGCTGCGCAGCGCGTCGGCCTCGACGCCGACCCGGTCGGACAGCCCGCTGAAGCGGTCGAAGAGGCGCTTGAGGTAGCGCACGGTGTCGGGGTCGTTGCCGGCGATCTGCCCCCCGAGGTCCCGGGCGGCGGCCAGCGCGGTGCCATCGGCGACGAGGTGCTGGACGAGCCCGATGCGGGCGGCCTCCTCGGCGGTGATCGTGCGCGCGGTGAGCACGAGGTCCTTGGCCGCGCCGAGGCCGACGAGCCCGACGAGCTTCGCCGCGCCGACCGGCTGGCCGAGCGCGGCGCCGGGGAAGCGGAACGTCGCCGTCGTGTCGGCGACGCGGACGTCGCAGGCGGCGGCGAGCTCGGCGCCCCCGCCGATGCAGGGCCCGGCGACAGCGGCCAGCGTCGGCGTGGGGCTCGTCGCCAGCGCCTCGAAGAGCGCGCCGAAGAGCTCCATGCGGCGCACCGTCGCCGGCCCGTCGAGGTCCTCGTCGACGTCGGCGCCGGCGGAGAACGTCGCCCCCACCCCGGTGAGGATGATCGCGCCGACGTCGTCATCGGCGACGGCCTCGCCGACGGCGTCGAGCAGCTCGCCGAGCAGCGCGGTGTTGAGCGCGTTGCGCTGCGCAGGGCGCTCGAGGCGGATCGTGCGGACGTGCTCGTAGGTCGTGACGGCGAGGTGCGACATCGGTGGCTCCCTCGAAGGACGGCACGCCGACGGCGTGGCGCGTCGGCGGGGGGCTCCGAGGGTAGCCGCCGGGCTCACCCGAAGCCGATGAAGCCCACTGCCGCATCGTCCTCGCTCGCGAGGACGAGGCGCTCGTCGGGCACCTCCGGGAGAACCTCGGCGAGGTAGGAGGTCACCGCCTCCTCCACGCCGACGTCGCGGCCGAGGCGCTCGGAGAGGAACCACTTGTGCTCGATGACCTCGTGGAAGAGCTCGACGGGCTCGAGCTTGGCCCACAGCGCCTCGGGCACCGCCTCGACGATCGGCTCGAAGACCTCGGTGAGCCAGCGGTGGGCGGCCACCGACTCCGGCAGGCCGCGCCCGAGCCGGCTCTCGATCGCCGCGCGGAAGTTCGAGAGGTCGTTGAGCAGGCTGCGGGCCTGGTTCTCCTGGGCCTGCAGGCCGGTGAGGGTCAGCAGCCGCCGGCGGTGGTGGCCCTGCTCGGTGACCGACGTGCGCAGCCGCAGGGCGTCGCCGCCCTCGGTGGCGAGGAGCTCGACCTCGTCGACGGCGAAGCCGAGCTCGTTGAGCCGGCGCAGCCGCGCGTCGATCTTGTAGCGCTCATCGGGACCGATGAGCTCCTCGGTCGTGAGCTCGTTCCACAGCAGCTCGTAGCGCTCGGCGAGCCGCTCGGCGGTCTCGACGGGGTCGGGGTCGGGCGGCAGGTCGAGCTCGGCCTGGAGGTCCATGAGCCCGCCGACGACGTTGGTCTGGGTGATCTCGAGGTCGGCCCGGCGCTGCCCGTCGGTGAGGCTCGTGTGGTACTCCCCGGTCTCGAGGTCCACGATGTAGGCGGCGAGCGCGCCGGCGTCGCGGCGGAAGAGCGTGTTCGACAGCGAGCAGTCGCCCCAGTAGAAGCCGAGGAGGTGGATGCGCACGAGGAGCATCGCGAGCGCGTCGAGGAGGCGGTCGTGCAGGCCCCGCAGGTCCTCCTCGGGCTCGGTCGGCGGGCGGCGGTGGGTGAAGAGCGTGCGGTAGGGCAGCGAGTAGTCGAGGTAGCGGGTGATGAGGACGTCCTCGAGCGGCCCCTCGTCGGTCCGCACCCCTGAGCGGCCCACGATGCCGACGGCGTCGACGACCGGCAGCGACTCGAGGTCCATGCGCCGCAGCATGTCGTACTCCCGCGCGCAGACGCGCGGGGGCAGCTCCTTGAGCGCGTAGAGCGCGTCGTCGTAGGCGACGAAGCGCACGATGTGGCGGTGCACCCCGCGGGCGACCTCGACGAGGCGGCCGCCCTCCCAGGTGTCGAGCGGGCGGTCCCAGTCGAGGTCGAGGAAGTCGGGGTGCCCCGCGCGCGTGCGCATCCGCAGGCCGTGTCGAGGCGTCACCATGGCCTGGCAGCGTAGCGGGCCGCCGTCGGCGGTGTGGGCCACGTCGCGCAGGACGAGGGCGGCCGCGCCGCCGTCGCCGGATGTTCACCGGGGCGCCACCGACCGTGCAGACTGGTGGCACCCGGCGCGCGACGGCCCGGCGCACACTGTCGACATGAAGCGAGTGGCATCGGTGAGCGAGCACCCCGACCCGCTGGCCTGGCTCGAGGCCGAGCGGCGCGAGCCCGGCGGCTCGCGCGTCGGCTTCCGCGAGCAGCTCGCCGACATCGACCGCCTCCTCATCGAGGCCGGCGAGCTCGTCGCCGAGACCGTCGGGCCGATCACCGCGGCGTTCCTCGAGGCCGACCATCAGACCGCGCAGGCGATGATCGCCCGGGCTCCGCGCGTCGACCGCCGCTGCAGCCAGCTCGAGGAGGCCTGCTACGTCCTCCTCGCCCGGCAGTCCCCCGTCGGCGGGGACCTGCGCCACGTCGTCGCGGTGCTGCGCTCGGTGGCCGACGTCCAGCGCTCCGGCTACCTCCTCACCCACGTCGCGGAGTCGCTCACGTGGGTGCACCCGCCATCGATGCCCGACGAGCTCCGCGACACCATCGCCGGGCTCGGCGCGGTCGCCGAGGAGGTCTTCCGCGGCGGGGTCGCCGCATGGCGCGACCACGACGCGCTGGCCTCGACCGAGCTCGAGCGCCGCGACGACGAGGCCGACCTCCTGCAGAAGGTCCTGCTCGGCACCCTCTACACCGGCGAGCAGTCGGTCGAGGAGGCCGTGAGCCTCGCGCTCATCGCGCGCTACTACGAGCGGGTCGCCGACCACGGCGTCGAGATGGCACGGCAGGTCGCCTACTTCCTGACCGGCGACCGCCCGCCGGAGTCCGGGCTCGACGACGACTGAGCGGCGCGGCTAGCCCGCGTCGTAGGGGCGCCCGTCGCCGACGAGTCCGCGCAGCAGCTCGACGCCCTCCTCGGGGCCGGTGCAGACGAGCCGGTCGCCGGCGGCGAGCACCTGCCCGCCGCGCGGTCGGTAGCGCCACACGTCGCCACGCTCGATCGCGAGGACGTACATCCCCGTCTCGGTCTCGAGCGAGAGCTCCTTGAGGCTCTGGCCCTCCGCCTCGCTGCCGGCGGCGACCTCGGCGTCGGCGACGATCTCGTCGGCCTCGGCGAGCGCGGCGGCGATGACGGGGTGTGGATCGTCGCTGCCCTCGATGACGCGCGTCATCTCCTGGGCGGCGTCGGCGATGCGCTCGGAGGCCTGCCCGAGCTGGAGCAGGCCACGCAGCTCGTCGACCTCGCCGGGGTCGAGGTCGGCGGCGGCGCGCAGCGTCCAGCGCAGCAGCTCCGCGTAGAGCTCGTCACAGCGGTCCTCCGCCCGGGAGGCCTCCCGGGCCAGGCCGAGGTCGCGCAGGAGGATCGCCGAGTAGGCGAGGCCGATCGCGACCTCCGCGGCGTTCTTGAGCTCGACGAGGAGGTCGACGGCGCGGTCGAGGTTGCTCAGGCGCCCGTGCTCGACGGGTGGGGCCAGACCGTAGGCCTCCCCGCCGGCCATCTCCCGCAGGAGGTCGATGCCCTCGAACGGGCCCTGGACGAGGAGGACGTCGCCGTCCTGGAGGACCTCGTCGCCGCTGGGGCCGTAGCGGTAGTCGACGTCGCGGCGGATCGCGATGACCCACATCCCCGTCTCGCTCGGCAGGGCGAGGTCGGCGAGGCTGCGCGTGGCCATCGTGTTGCCCTCGCGCAGCTTCACCCGCGCGGTGACCTCCTCGGCGTGGCGGAGGTCGTCACGCAGCTCCCCGGGCACGCCGAGGTCGCGCAGGACGACGCGGGCGATGTCCTCGGCGGCGTCGCCGATCTCCTCGACGGCGTTGGCGAGGCCGAGGATCGCGGCCATGCGCTCGGCGTCCTCCGGCGCCCGTGCCGCGAGCATCGAGCCGACCCGCATCTCGTGGACCGTGGCATCCATGCGGTCCTCGAGCTTGATGACCTCCCGCGCGAGGTCGGCGTCGTCGAAGAACACCGCGGCGTAGGCGAGGTCGACCATGAGCTCGGAGGCGTCCTTGGCCTCGACGAGCAACTCCTTGACGGTGCGCCGCATCGTGATCCCTCTTCCCTCCTCTAGATGACGCCGAGCATGACCATCGCCGCGACGAGGCAGAGCACCCCGAGCAGGTCCATCGTCGCGGTCACGACGGGGATCCCGTGGTTGTCGGGGTCCCAGCCGAAGCGGAACGACGCCGACGCCGTGGCGTAGGCGACGAGGAAGATGAGCGCGAAGGCCAGCGCACCGCCGAGCAGCGCGACGCCGACCATGCCCGCGAGCCCCGGCGAGTCGAAGCCGAAGACGAGCGCCGAGGTATGGGCGATGAGGCCGACCCCGCCGAAGGCGAGGATCCCGAAGAGCGCGATCATCGAGCCCTCGAGGTAGGCGAGCCGCTCGGGCAGGACCTTCGGGGAGAGCATGCCGAGGTGCAGCTCCGAGCCGAGCCGTGCGGAGAGGATCCCGCCAAGCGAGCCGCAGTTGGCGATGAACGGCGGGATGAGCACGAGCAGGGCGGGGCTGGCCACGAGCGACTCGACCCGCGTCTCGAGCACGCCGCCGGCGAGGATGTCGACGACCGCGGCGTAGGTGAGCACCGCGAGGCTCTGCCGCACGATCGACCGCACGAGCGGGGCCTTCGCACGCACCCCGCGCCACACCGCGACGACGGCGGCCGCGAGCAGGAGCCCGCCGAGGACCTCGGGCAGCCACGGCACGCCGAGCAGGAGCGTCGCGGCCACGAGCGCCGGCAGGGTGACGATGTCGCCGGTCGTCGTCACGAGCGGCGCGCCGATCGCGTCCATGTCCCAGCCGCGGCGCTGCGCGGTGCGGGTCAGCGCCATGACGCCGACGAGGATGACCACGCTCGAGATCACCCCGCCGACGACGGAGACGACCATGAGCTCCCACACCGAGATCGTCTCGAGTCCGAGGGCGCCGGCGACCGCCCACGCGGCGAGGGCGGCCAGCGCCGAGGAGAAGAGCGTGAGCAGGATCGAGGCCTCGACGTTCTCGCGCCCGAAGCCCCCGCGCGCGAAGCCCTGGAGCTGCCCGGTGAGGATGCCCGTCCCGAGCCGCGCCGCGAGCGCGCCGAAGATCGCCCCGCGCATCCCGATCGCCGCGGGCACGAGCAACAGCAGGCCGGGCAGCTGCTCGAGGAGCTCCTCCATCGCGCCGAGCACGATGCCGGCGGCGAGCCCGACGACCGTCGAGATCGCGAGCGCCGTCGCGCCCTGCCGCAGGGTGCGGCGCTGGGCGACCCAGTGCGCCCACACCTCGAAGGCCAGGCGCAGGCCTGGCGGGGCGGGGCGGGTCTGGGAGGCCACGACCGCGGAGTGTAGGCCTCGCGCCTGCCGTGCGGCCCGTCCGCCGAGCCACGCCGACCGCCGCGGGGTGGCTCAGCGGCGGGCCCGCAGTCGGCCGGCGAGGAGAAGGCCGAGCGCCGCGGCGGCGAGGAGCCCGCCGACCAGGCGCCGGTCCTCGAGCGGAGGGTGGTCGATCGGCGCGCCCGCGGCGACGACCTCCCCGCCGGTCGCGCGGATGATCGCGACCTCGCCGCTGCGAGGATCGGACTGGTGGTAGACGCCGACGACGGCGAGGACGTCACCACGGTGGTCGTGCGCGCCGACCGAGGCGATCTGCCCGGCGACGGCGGGCGGGAGGTGCACACCGATGCCGGCGTTGCCGCCGCGGAACTGCCGGTGGGTCGGCAACGGGCCGAGCTCGCCGGCGTAGGGGTCGTCGTTGAGCTGGACCCAGGAGCCATCGTCGCGCTCGAGCACCGCGCCGACGACCTCGCCCTCGTAGGCCACGAGGCGGCCGTCGTAGCGCCCGGGGCAGTCGAGCAGGACCCCGGAGTCGACGACGATCGGCTCCCCGGACCGGGGCTGGGGCACGTCGTCGCAGACGACCTCCTCACGCGGGTCCTCCACGGCAGCCGGCTCGGCGACCGGCTCGATCGTCCGCGGGTGGCGCAGCGCCTCGGCGAGGCCGGCGACCGCGGCGAGCACGGCGAGGAGCAGGGCCGCCGCGGCGGCCACCCGCAGCCGCCCGACCCCCCGCGCCGGTCGCGCGCTCACGTCCGCCCCCGCAGGATCGCCACGAGGTAGCCCAGCAGCGCGAAGACCGCGATGAACTCGAGCCTGCCGAGGAGCATCTGCGCGATGAAGACGACCTTGAGGGCGACCTCCATGTCGGGCCGCACGAGACCGACCGAGAGCCCGCCGGAGCTCGCGGCGGCGACGGAGTCGAAGAGCGCGGTCTCGAGGTCGTAGCCGCAGACGAGGCCGAGCAGCGCCCCGGCGGCGTAGAGCAGCACCCAGAGCAGGAGCACGGTGCCGGCGGCGGTGACCTTCCGGCCGCTGAGCACCCGCTGCGAGCCCAGGTGGTAGGTCTCGACGACGACGGCGCTGTCGGGCAGCAGCGTCGCACGCAGGTCCTTGCGGATGCCCTTGACGATGAGGCCCACCCGCAGCGCCTTGATCCCCCCGGCGGTCGAGCCGGCCATGCCACCCAGCGCCATCGCCAGGACGATCGACGCCGGCGCGAGCACCCCCCACGCCGAGACGTAGACCGCCCCGGGCACGGTGGCCAGCCCCGTCGTCGTGTGGGCGCTGATGACGTGGAAGAGGGCGTGCCGCAGCAGCGCGGACGCGTCGGCGAAGGCCCCCGCGGCGATGAGCCCGCTCAGCATCATCGCGAGGACGAGGCCCGCGGTCACCGCGAGGACGCGGGACTCGAGGTTGGCGACGAGCTCACGGCCGCGGCCCTGCCAGAGCTGGTAGTGCAGGGCGAAGCTGAACCCTCCGGCGAGCATCACCGGCCACAGCGCGACCTCGACGCCGACGGAGCGGTAGAACGCGACCGACGTCGACTGCACGGCGAAGCCGCCGGTGTCGAAGGCCGCCATGAACAGCGCGAAGGCGTGGTAGAGCCCGAGGCCGGGGCCGAGGCCGGCCTGCAGCAGCGCCGCCCACAGCACGGCGATGCCCACCACCGCATAGGTCAGCGCGACCTTCCAGATGAACCGGGCGGTGCTGACGACACTGGGCAGGATCTTCTCCTCCCGCCCCTCGCCGAGGTACAGCGAGCCGATCGCCCCGCCGACCGAGGAGAAGATCGTCAGGGCGATGATGATGATCCCCTGCCCGCCCATGAACTGCATGAGATGGCGCCAGAGGTTGACGCTGCGGGCCATGTGGTCGAGGTCCTGCGCGAGGGTCTGGCCGATCGTCGCGAAGCCGCTCATTGCCTCGAAGTAGGCGTCGAGGAAGCCGCCGTAGTGGCCGCTGAGCAGCAGCGGCACCGCCCCGAACCACGCGGCGAGCAGCCAGGCCGCCGCGACCGAGACGAGCCCGTGGGTCGCCGTCAGCGTCGCGCGGGTCCTGCACAGCAGCACGAGGCCCTGGCCGAACAGCCCGGTCAGCGACGCACCGACGACGAAGCCCCAGGCCTCGTTGACCTCGCCGAGCGCGAAGCCGAGCACCGCCGGCGCGACCATCGCCGCGGACACGCCGAGCAGCACGCGTCCGACCGACAGCCCCACGATGCGGAAGTCGTCGGCGCCGGGTCGCAGGAGCATCGGCGACCAGTAGACGCCTCCGCGACCGGCCTCACAACCCGCCGGACGGCCGCGAGGTCACCTCAGGCGTAGAGCGCCTCGATCTCGTCGGCGAAGCGGTCCTCGACGGGGCGCCGTCGCAGCTTCTGGGTCGGGGTGAGCTCGCCGGCGCCGATCGTCAAGGGCGCGGCGATGATCCGGTAGGCGCGGATGGCCTCGCCGCGCGAGACCGCCTCGTTGGCCTCGGCGACCACGCCGTCGAGCTCGGCGCGCAGCGCCGCCTCGTCGAGGGGCGGGGTCGGGTCGATCCCCCGGCGGGCGAGCTCGTCGTGGTCGAGGAAGACGAGCGCGCCGACGAAGGCGCGGCCCTCACCGACGACGACCACGTGCTCGACGAGCGGGTGCGCGCGCACCCGCTCTGCGAGCGGTCCCGGCACGACGTTCTTGCCGCCGGCGGTGACGAGGATCTCCTTCTTGCGCCCGGTGATGGCGAGCCGTCCCTCGGGGGTGAGTCGGCCGAGGTCGCCGGTGCGCAGCCAGCCGTCCTCGAGGACCGCGGCGGTCGCCGCAGGGTCGCGCCAGTAGCCGCCGAAGACCTGCGGGCCGGCGACGAGGATCTCGCCGTCGTCGGCGAGGCGCACCGTCGTCGCGGGGAAGACCTCCCCGACGGTGTCGTAGTCGACGCCGTCGACGGGCCCCCCGGAGACGATCGGCGAGGCCTCGGTGAGGCCGTAGCCGGGCAGGACGGTCACGCCGATGCCGTCGAAGAAGCGCCCGAGGTCGGGCTCGAGCGGCGCTCCCCCGCAGATCGCGAGCTTGAGCTCGCCGCCGAAGGCCGCCCGCAGCCGCCCGAAGACGAGGCGGTCGAAGAGGCGGTGCTGTGCGCGCAGCCACCACGACGCTCCCCTGCCGCGCCTGGCCTCCGACCAGCGCCTCGCGACGTCGGCGGCGCGGTCGAAGACCCGCTGCCGGCCGGCCTCGGCGGCCTTCGCGCGCGCGGCCCCGTACACCTTCTCGAAGATCCGCGGCACGGCGACGATGAAGGTCGGGCGGAAGGCCGCGAGCTCGGCGGAGAGACGCTCGAGGCTCGTCGCAAGGCCGGTGAGCACCCCCTGCTCGAGCGAGGTCTGCAGCTGGATGCGCGCAAGCGCGTGGGCCAGCGGCAGGAAGACGAGCGTGCGCGCACCCGGTTCGAAGAGCTCGGGCACCTGCTCGGCGGTCTGACGGGCGTTGGCACAGAGGTTGGCGTGGCTGAGCTTGCAGCCCTTCGGCTCACCGGTCGTGCCCGAGGAGTACAGCAGCGCGGCGAGGTCGTCACCGGCGAGCGCAGCGACGCGCGCCTCGACCTCCTCGTGATGGCCACGGCCCTCCTCGGCGAGGCGGGTCGCGGCGCCGTCCTCGAAGGCGAGCACCTCCGGCGCGGCCGGCAGGGCCGCGGCAGGCCCGGCGAGGGCCCGGCGCTGCTCGACGGTCTCGACGAGGAGGAGCACGCAGCCGCTGTCGGCGAGGATGCGCTCGATCTGCTGGGGTGAGCTCGTGTCGTAGATCGGCACGCTCACTGCGCCCGCAGCGAGGATCGCCGAGTCGGCGTAGACCCAGTCCACGCCGGTGCGGGCGAGCAGCGCCACCCGCTCGCCGGGGGCCACACCACGGGCGATGAGCCCGGCGGCGAGGTCGCGCACGCCCTCGCGCAGGCGCGCGGCGGTGTGCTCGACGAAGGCCTCGCCGTCGTGGTGGGCGAGCAACGGGCGGGTGGGCTCGGTGACCGCCCAGTGCCAGAGCCCGGCCAGCGCGTGGGGCGTCGGGGGCTCGGCCAGGGGCGGGCCGCTGACCTCGGCGGGGATCGTCGCCTCCATGCAACCTACGGTAACGTAACTTCGGCCCGCGCGCGAGGGGCGCGCCCCCTAGAAACGGGTTGCGGCGAGCTCGGCGAGCGGCGAGCGCACGCCCTTCGACAGGGCGACGTGACCGAAGAGCTCGGTGCCCTTGAGCGTCTCGATGAGCGCGGCCATCCCCCCGTGCGGGGAGATGTAGGGGTTGTCGACCTGGCTGAGGTCGCCGCAGAAGACGACCTTCGAGCCGGCGGCCATGCGGGTGAGGATGACCTTGAGCGTCGGCAGCTCGAGGTTCTGGGCCTCGTCGACGATGACGAACTCGTCGGTGATCGAGCGGCCGCGCAGGTAGGTGATCGCCGCGGTCTCGAGCTCGCCCCGGTCGAGGAGGGCGTCGACGGTGGCCTGCACCGAGCGCTGGTCGCCGCCCCAGCCGTCGTCGTCGCGGCGGAAGAGCGCGTAGAGGTTGTCGTAGACCGCCGCCATCCACGGCTGGAGCTTCTCGTCGAGGTCGCCGGGCAGGTAGCCGACCTCCTGGCGACCGACGGCCACGAGCGGGCGGTACACCGACAGGCGGCGGTAGGTGCGCGACTCGAGGACCTGCTCGAGCCCCGCGGCCAGGGCGAGGAAGGTCTTGCCGGTGCCGGCCATGCCCATGAGCGAGACGCACGGCACGTCGGGGTCGGTGAGGAGGTCGAGGGCGAAGGTCTGGCGCACGTCGCGGGGGCTGACCCCGAAGGCGCGGGGGCTGCCGGTGATGCGCTCGACGGTCGCGGTGCCGTCAGCGCCGACGTCGACGACCCGGGCGAGCCCTGAGGCCGACGGGCCGGCCCGCAGGATGGCGCACTGGTTGCGGCACAGCGGCGCCTGCGCGGCCACCGCGTCGGGCAGGACGGCCTTGCCGGCGCTGTGGAGCGTGCCAAGGGTCGCCTCGTCGACGGCGAGGTCGGCGATGCCGGTGTAGCGCTCGTCGACCTGCACGGTGTCGGCGCGGTAGTCCTCGACGGCGACGCCGAGCTGGCTCGCCTTGATCCGTAGCGCGCCGTCCTTCGTCACGAGGGTGCCGGCGAGCGACTTCGCGACCGAGAGGATGCGGTGGTCGGGCTTGTCGGGGTCGAGGTAGCTCGGCAGCGTCGCGTCGACGCCGTTGCCCTCGACGCGGAACGTGCCCCCGCTCGGCAGCGCGACGGCCTCCCGCAGACCGCTGCGGCTCTCGAGGCGGAGCTCCTCGATGAGGCGCACCGCCTGCCGGGCGTTGCGGCCGACCTCGTCCATGCGCGCCTTCTGATGGTCGAGCTCCTCGACGACGACGAGCGGCAGGACGACCTCATGCTCGTCGAAGCGGTGAAGCGCGTTGGGGTCGGCGAGCAGCACGCAGGTGTCGAGGACGAACGTCGTCGGGACCTCGGCGGCCATCAGGGCTCCTGTCGTCGGCGGACGGGGGGCGGGGGGCGGCGCACCGCGCTTGCGGCGCGCCCGTCGGTGAAGGCGAGGGTGACGCGGCCGGCGTCGGGGCAGTGGACGTCGGCGAGGTCGAGGCCGTCGCGGCCGGCGAGCAGCGCGGTGACCGCGGCGACGACCTCAGCGGGGGCGCAGGCCACGAGCCGGACGGGCCGTCCCCTACTGGCGACCTCGGCGAGGCGCCCCTCGAGGAAGCGCAGGGCCCGACCGCCCTCCCAGGCCGCGTCGACCCACGCGTCGCCGGCGTCAGCGGTGGGGACCTCGGTGGGCCAGCCGAGGGCATCGACGACCTCGGCCTCGAGCCCCGTGGCGACGGCGAGCGGCACGAGCGTGGCCCGGCAGCGCGGCGACGGCGCCGAGCACAGCGCGCTCACGGCCGGATCAGCGGCGGCGAGCTCGGTGGCCAGGGCGGCGGCCCGGCCGGTGCCGACCTCGTCGAGCGGGCCGATGCCGGCCTCGTCGGCGCGCGGGGGCGCCTGGGCGGCGGCGACGAGCTCGACGATCATGCTCATCGCAGCGTCGAGCGCCATCGCGGGCGGGTCATCGGCGGGTCTCGGTCATCGACGACCTCATCGTAGCGAGGGCCGACGCCCTGAGCCTCGAGGCGCGACGGGGCTCATTGGCCGAAGCGGCGCTTGCGCGAGGCATAGTCGCGCAGCGCCCGCAGGAAGTCGGTCTTGCGGAAGTCCGGCCAGTAGGCGTCGCAGAAGTGGAACTCCGAGTGCGCCGACTGCCACAGCAGGAACCCCGAGAGGCGGATCTCCCCGGAGGTGCGGATGATGAGGTCGGGGTCCGGGGTGCCCGTCGTGTAGAGATGCGCGGCGATCTCCTCGAGCGAGAGCGAGTCGATGACCTCGGGCAGGCCGTCGCCGGCGGCTTCACGCTCGGCGAGCAGTGCGCGCAGTGCGTCGACGATCTCCTCGCGTCCGCCGTAGCCGACGGCGACCTGGACGTGGAGGCCCCGGGCGTGGGCGGTGCGCTCCTCGGCGTCCTTGAGGACCCGGGCCAGCGGGTCGGGCAGGGCATCGATCGCCCCGACGGCGGTGAGCCTGACCTCGGGTCGACGGGTGGCGATGCGCTCGACGGTCTCGGCGATGATGTCGACGAGATCGGCGACCTCGCCGGCCTCACGGTGCAGGTTGTCGGTCGACAGCAGCCAGAGCGTGACGTAGGGGATGTCGAGCTCGGCGCACCACTCGAGCAGCTCGTCAATCTTGCGCGCACCCTCGCGGTGTCCCGCCGCGGCGGTGCCCAGGCCACGCTCGCGGGCGTAGCGACGGTTACCGTCGAGGATGAGCCCGACGTGCTGGGGCAGGGTCGACAGGCCGGCGGCGAGCCGGCGCTCGTAGAGGCGGTAGACGATCTGCCACATCCCGTGCTGAGTCTAGCCCCGCGGGGTGGACCGGGGACCGCCGCCCGCCCCCACGGCGCGGACCACCTGCGGCGGCTAGGACCGTCGCTCCGATGGCAGGGCGCGGCGGTTGGTCGGTGCCCCGGCGACGGGCCCTCACATCCCCTCGCGCCTGTCTCGCCCGCGCGCCTTGCCCTCGCCGTGGTCGTGGCGGGGGGCTGTTGGATGGCGTGGGTGTGCGCCCCGGGGGTCGCCGGGGCGCAGCGAGGGGGCTGGGGGTTCTAGAGGTCGAGGGTGGGCTGCACGGGTGGTGGGGGCTGGTCGTCGGGTGGTTCCGGCGGCGGCGGCTGGTCGGGTGGCCGGCCGGGCGGGTCGCCTCCCGAGGGTCGGCTGGGCGGGTCGGCTCC
>PWFH01000021.1 GCA_003553795.1 Egibacter sp.
CCGCTGCTGCTGCAGCGCATCCTGCAGTCGGGGATGTTCGAGGAGGGCCGCTACTTCGCCCTGCGCACGCGGCTGCGTGACGAGCCCGGCGCGCTCTCGCGGCTGCTGGCCCACCTCGCCGAGGCCGGCGCGAACGTCCTCGCGGTGGGTCACCATCGCCTGCGCACACGCCTCGGGGTGCTCGAGGTCGAGGTCGAGCTCGAGGTCGAGACGCGCGGCCCCGAGCACATCCGCGAGCTCGTCGATGCCCTCGTCGCCGGGGGCTACCCCGTCCAGTGACGCGTGCCCGCGGCTCGCCCGTCCCGTGACCCCCGCCGGCGGCTCGCCCGTCCCGTGACCCGCGTCGGCGGCACCGGCGCGCCGCGGCCGGGTCGGCCCGAGCCGTCGGGTCTCAGCGCGCCTCGACCTCGTCGGCCTCCCACAGCGGCCCGACCTGGCAGATCGTGAAGGCCTCGCGGTTGACCTCGCCGGTGACACGCAGCCCGTCGCCCTCGCGGGCGAGGACCTCGCCATCGGGGTCGCGCAGCTCGATCGGGTCGGCGCTCGCGTCGTAGCCCTCAGGCCAGGCGACCTCGTAGCGCCCCTCGTCGGTGTCGAGCCAGACGCAGCCACCCTCGAGGAGGGGGTCGCCGCTGAGGGTGCCCTCGAGGGTGCCCTCGTCCTCGCCGGGGTCGTCGTCGGGTTGCGGGGTCGCCTCCACCTCGGGGTCGTCCTCCTCGTCGGGCGCGTCGGTCGTCTCGGGATCGGCGCACGCGACGACGAGGAGCGTGAGCAGTGTGAGCGCGAGGGCGCGTCGCAGCGTCGTCGGCATCGCCGTCTCCTTCGTCCGTTCCTCACCCCGTACGACGCGCGACCCTGTCGCGGCGTTGCCTGTCGTCGGCGTCGCCGCTGATGGGGAGACGTGGGACGCTCCAGCGCGCCTCCGACCCTGCGGCCACGAGCGCGGCCGCTGCGGGCCCGTCGACGGGCGGGGAGAAGCAGAAGCCCTGGGCGTGGCGGTAGCCGAGCTCGACGAGGCGGTCGGCGTGCCCCCACTCCTCGACGCCCTCGGCGACGAGGCCGAGGCCGAGGCCGCCGGTGAGCTCGACGAGCGCGGCGACGATCGCGTCGTCGATGCGCCCGCGGAGCATGCCGGCGACGAAGGAGCGGTCGACCTTGACGATGTCGACGGGCAGCCGCCGCAGATGGGTCAGCGGCGCGTAGCCGGTGCCGAAGTCGTCGAGGGCGAGGCGGACGCCCCGCTCGTGCAGGGCGGTGAGCGTGGCGACGGTGGCGTCGGGGTCGCGCACCATCATCGTCTCGGTGACCTCGAGGATGAGCGCGCCCGCCGGCAGCCCGCTGCGCTCGAGGGCCTCGTCGACGCGCTCGACGAGCCCGCCGGCGGTGATCTGCTCGACCGAGAGGTTGACCCCGACGGCGAGGTCGGCCGCCCCGGGCAGGCTCGCCCGCCAGGAGGCCACCGTGGCGACGGCCCGCTCGAGGACCCACGCGCCGACCTCGACGATCGCCCCGGACTCCTCGGCGATCTCGACGAAGGAGGCGGGGCCGAGCAGGCCGTGCTCCGGATGCTGCCAGCGCACGAGCGCCTCGACGGCCGGCACCGCGCCGGTGACGAGGTCGATGACCGGCTGGTAGTGCACCCGCAGCTGGCCGTCGGCGACCGCGGCGACGAGGCCCGACTCGACGTCGAGGCGCGCCTGCTGCGCGGCGCGGACGGTCTCGTCGAAGACGAGGTGGCTGCCGGGCCTCGTCGCCTTGGCCCGGTACATCGCGCTGTCGGCGTCGCCGAGCACCTTCGCGGGGTCGTCGCCGGCGTGCGCGATGGCGATGCCCACGCTCGTGGAGACGTGGAGCTCGGCGTGCGGCGCCTCGGCGAGGGCGAACGGCACCGACATCGCCGCGGCGATGCGGTCGGCGAGCTCGACGGCGCCAGGCTCGTCGAGGTCCTCGCAGACGACGACGAACTCGTCGCCGCCGAAGCGCGCGGCGGTGTCGGCCGGGCGGATCGCCGCGGTGACGCGTGCGGCGAGCTCGCGCAGCAGGGTGTCCCCAGCGGCGTGGCCGAGGCTGTCGTTGACGAGCTTGAAGCGGTCGAGGTCGAAGAAGAGCACCGCGGTCGGCGCGCCGCTGCGCGCAGCGCGGGCCAGGGACTGCCCCAGCCGGTCGAGCAGCAGCGTGCGGTTGGCGAGCCCGGTGAGCGGGTCGCGCAGCGCGAGATGGCCGAGCTGCTCCTCGAGCTCCTTGCGTCGGGAGATGTCGCGGGCGATGACCGAGAAGCGCTGGACGGTGTCGCCGTCGCCGGGGTGGGCGATGACGACGAGCGAGACCGGGGCCTCGGAGCCGTCACGGCCGCGGACGATGGTCTCCCCGCTCCACACCCCGCCGTCGCCGACGGCCTCGAGGACCTCCTCGACGAGGGCCTCGGCGGTCTCCGGCGGCAGGAAGGCCTCGAGGCGGCGGCCGACGACGTCGCCGGTGAGGCGCAGCGCGGCCTTGCCGGCGGAGTTCATCCAGCGGATGCGACCGTCGGGCTCGAGGGTGGCGACGAGGTCGCTCGTGGCCTCGAGGATGTCGGCGAGGCGGTCGCGCTCGGCGCGGGCACGCACGGCGTCGGTGCGGTCGTCGAGGGTGCCGACGATGGCCTGCGGCGTCGGGCCCGTCGGGGAGTGGGCGCGGGCGGTGACCTCGACGAGGCGCTCCTCGCCGTCGGCGCGCACGAGGCGCAGCATCGCCGTGAGCTGCTCGCGCTCGCCCCGCAGCAGCGTCGCGAAGCGCTCGCGCTGGACCTCGCGATCGTCGGGGTGGACGAAGGCCTCCAGGGGCGCGCCGAGCGCCGGGTCCACGTCGTGGCCGCTGACCGCCGGCCAGGTCGACGACAGGAACGTGATGCGACCCTGCGGGTCGGTCTCGAAGACGACGTGGGGCAGGGCCTGGACGAGCTCGCGGTAGCGCGCCTGGCTCGCGCCCAACGCCTCGGCCGCGGTCACGCGGGAGCTGACGTCGCGGGCGGCGAGGACGAGGCTGCCCCGCGCCGCGCCGCCGGGGCTCCGGTGGAGCTCGCCCTCGACCCAGATGGTCTCGCCGGCGTCGGTGCGCAGGCGGAAGCGCAGGCCGCCGAGCGTCCCGTGAGCGGAACGGCGCGCGATCGCCTCGGCGAGGGAGGGGACGTCGTCGGGGTCGACGACGGCGAGCAGCGAGCGTCCCTCCAAGCCCTCCGCGTCCAGGCCGAGGCGCTGCCAGGAGGGCGAGACCTCGCGCAGGCGCCCGTCGTCATCGAGGCGGGCGAGCAGGTCCGAGGCGTGATCGGCGAGCTCGCGGTACGCGCGGTGCTCCGCGGCGGCGTCGGGGGTTCGCCCGCGGCGGCGGCACCAGACCCACGCCAGTGCGGTGAGCGCGGCGCCGAGCGCGGCGCCCCCGGCGAAGGCGATGACGGTCACGGCACGCTGTCCCTTCGTCGCATCCGTGCGAACGGCTGCTGAGTCGACCCCGCCTCCTTGTCGGCGGCACGCACGGCGGCTTGACGACTTTGCCCGGGTTCCCGAGGCCGTCGGGTCCCGGCGGCGTGCTGGCCCTTCCCGACCCGACAGGGTGGCGCGGCGCGGGGGGTTGGCCGCGCCCGCCAGCGGATGTTACTGTCCGGTAACAACAGGGGAGCCCAGGAGGAGGGACTGCGATGGAGCTGCGCGACGCCGTCTACGTCGACGGGGTGCGGTTGCCGATCGGGCGCGCCCGCGAGGACGGCTACTACGCCGCGACGCGCGCCGACGACATGGCGGTGCGCACGATCCGCGCGCTGCTCGAGCGCCAGCCCGCGCTCGACCCCGCAGCGGTCGACGACAACGTCTGGGCCGCCACGGCCCAGGTCGGCGACCAGGGGCTCACCCTCGGGCGCTCCACCGCGGTGCTCGCCGGCCTGCCGAAGAGCGTGCCGGGCTACGCCGTCGACCGCATGTGCGCCGGCGCGCTCACCGCGATCACCAACGGCGCGAACGCGATCCGCGTCGGGGCGCAGCGCCTCGTCATCGCCGGCGGCGTCGAGCACATGGGCCACCACCCCATGGGTCAGCACCTCGACCCCAACCCGCGCTTCTACGCCGAGTCCCTCGTCGACGGCTCCGCGCTCATCATGGGCTCGACGGCGGAGAACCTCCACGACGCCTACCCCGGGATCACCCGCGAGCGCTGCGACGCCTATGCCGTGCAGAGCCAGGAGCGCGTCGCCAAGGCCCAGGCCGAGGGGGTCTTCGACGACCACGTCGTGCCGATGACGGTGTGGTCGGGACAGGGCTGGCGCGTCGTCGACGTCGACGAGCACCCCCGCCCGGGCACGACCCGCGAGGCCCTCGCGCAGCTTCCCACCCCGTTCCGCCCCGGCGGGAGGGTGACTGCCGGCAACGCCGCGGGGCTCAACGACGGCGCCGGTGCGGTGCTGCTCGCCGATGCCGCCGCCGCGCAGGAGGCCGGCCTGCCCGCGCGCATGCGCCTCGTCGACTACGCCTTCGTCGGCGTCGAGCCCGAGACGATGGGGCGGGGGCCGATCCCCGCCACCGAGGCGCTGCTCGCCAGGACCGGCCTGTCCCTCGACGACATCGACGTCATCGAGATGAACGAGGCCTTCGCGATCCAGTGCGTGGCCTTCCTCGACCACTTCGGGCTGCCCCTCGAGACCGAGAAGGTCAACCCCTACGGCGGGGCGATCGCCGTCGGCCACCCGCTGGCGATGTCGGGCGCGCGGCTCACCCAGCAGCTCGCCCACGCCCTGCACGCCCGGCCGGGGGCGCGCTACGGCCTCACGACGCTCTGCATCGGGCTGGGCATGGGCGCGGCGGTGCTCTGGGAGCGCCTGCCCGCCGAGGACGACCCGGCGAGCTAGCGGCGCCGGCGGCAACGACGACGACGAGGAGGCCCAGGCGATGGCCGAGGCGGTCACCAAGTTCACGCTCACCTACCACGACGACCCGCGCGCCGGCCGCTTGGCGGTCATGACGATGGACAACGGCGCGGACCACCGCAAGCCGACGACGCTCGGCGGCGCGGCGCTCGAGAGCCTCTCGGCGGCGCTCGACGAGCTCGAGGGCCAGGCCGACCTCAAGGGGGTCCTGCTCACCGGCAAGCCGTTCATCTTCGCCGCCGGCGCGGACCTCACCGAGTTCACGGGGGTCGACGCCGCCTTCGCCGAGCGGGCGGGCCGCCGCGGCCACGAGGTCTTCGGCCGGCTCGCGGCGCTGCCGGTGCCCACCCTCGCGGCGATCAACGGCGTGATGATCGGCGGGGGCGTCGAGCTCGCGCTGCACTGCGACTACCGCACGATCTCGAGCGCGGCGAACCCGATCGCCTTCAGCGAGGTCTTCCTGTCGATCGTCCCCGCATGGGGTGGCACCCAGCTCGCCACGCGCCTGCTCGGCGCGGAGCAGGCGCTGCAGCTCATCGTCCACAACCCGCTGGCCAACAACCGCATGATGAGGGCCGAGGAGGTCGCCGCGCGCGGCCTCGCCGACCGGCTCGTGCCCGCCGTCGACCTCCTCGAGGACTCCGTGGCACTGCTCGGCCGGCTCGTCACCGGCGAGGAGGTCATCGAGCGTCCCGCTCCGAGCGAGGACCGCCTCGACGAGGTGCTCGCCGCCGCGAGGCAGGCCGCCGACGACCGTGTGCACGGCGCGACCCCGGCGCCCTACCGGGCCATCGACCTCATCGAGTTCGCCGCCCGCGAGGGTGACCTCGCCGAGGGCCGCGAGCGGGAGATCGCCGCGCTCGCCGAGCTCCTGCCGTCACGGCAGGCCCAGGCGTCGGTCTACAGCTTCGACCTCGTCCAGCGCCGCGTGAAGCGCCAGCCCGGCCGCCCCGACGTGCCCGCACGGCCGCTGTCGAAGGTCGGGGTGCTCGGCGCGGGCCTCATGGGCGCCCAGCTCGGCGCGCTCATGCTCGCCCGCCTCGAGGTGCCGCTCGTGATGCGCGACATCGACGAGGGCGTGCTCGCCCAGGCCCGGGCCACGATCGAGGGCGAGCTCGACAAGCGCGTGGAGCGCGGGCGGCTCAGCGCCGCCAAGGCCGGCTTCCTCAAGTCGATCGTCACCTACACCACCGACCTCGCGCCGCTGGCCGGCTC